>NZ_JAYSBZ010000103.1:0-7959 GCF_041915145.1 Aquabacterium sp.
TCTCGAAGGCTGTAATGGGGGTGCCCGCCAAGGCTAGAAGCGCGCGGGCACCAGGGTTTTGCGTTGAATCAGGCCAACAATTGCTCGGGGGCTTGGTGAATCACCGGAGCCGCCCTGTCGTCATGCGCGGTGTTGCGTCTGGGTTGTCACGATACCGCGCTTGAAGCTGGCGGCCACTCCGTCGGGACACATCGTTTGTTCGGATGGCGAGGTAGACCGACGTGCTGCTGCTCGACGGTCGCGGGGCGGGCTGAGCGAAACGCCATCAGCCGATGCGTCCGAGCAGCAGGTACTCCATGAGCGCCTTCTGCACGTGCATGCGGTTTTCGGCTTCGTCCCACACCACCGATTGCGGACCATCGATCACGTCGGCCGTGACCTCTTCGCCGCGATGGGCCGGTAGGCAGTGCATGAAAAGCGCATCGGGTTTGGCGGCGGCCATCATTTCGGCATCCACGCGCCAGTCGGCAAAGGCCTTGAGGCGTTCTTCGTTTTCGGCCTCCCAGCCCATGCTGGTCCAGACGTCGGTGGTGACCAGATCAGCGCCGTGGCAGGCCTCCATCGGGTCCTTGAAGGTCTTGTAGCAGGCCGGGTTCTTGACGCCGGCGATGGCCGGGTCGATCTCGTAGCCGCTGGGTGTGCTGACGTGTACCGTGAAGCCCAACACCTCGGCCGCCTGCAGCCAGGTGTTGGCCATGTTGTTGCCGTCGCCCACCCACGCCACGACCTTGCCCTTGAGGCAGTTGACGTTGGTGCCGCGATGCTCGACGTAGGTGAACAGGTCGGCCAGGATCTGGCAGGGGTGGTACTCGTTGGTCAGGCCGTTGATGACCGGCACGCGCGAATAGGCCGCGAAGCGCTCGATCTTGGTCTGCTCGTAGGTGCGGATCATCACGATATCGACCATGCGGCTGATCACGCGGGCGCTGTCCTCGATCGGCTCGCTGCGGCCGAGCTGGCTGTCGCCGGTGGTCAGGTGCACCACCGAGCCACCCATCTGATACATGCCGGCCTCGAAGCTCACGCGGGTGCGGGTGCTGGCCTTCTCGAAGATCATCGCCAGCGTGCGGTCGGTCAGCGGCGTGTACTTCTCGTAGTTCTTGAAGCGCTTCTTGATCTCGCGTGTGCGCTCGAACAGGTAGGCGTATTCCTCGGCGCGCAGATCCTTGAACTGCAGGTAGTGCTTGATGAGACTCATACCGGGCTTCATGGCAGATTGGGAGGGGCGAGACAACGGTGACGACGGCGCAGTCATCAGGCTGCGGGTTTCAGGACGTCGCGTACCAGCGGCACGAGAATGCGCAGGGTTTCGGCCACGTCGGCTTCAGTGAAGATCAGCGGCGGCACGAGGCGGATCACCTTGTCGGCCGTCACGCTCAGCAGCAGGCCGGCCTCGGCGGCGCGGCCCAGCAACTCGCCGCAGGGGCGGTCGAGCTCGACGCCGATCATCAGGCCCTCGCCACGAATGTCGACCACGCCCGGCAACGCGCCGAGCTCGCGCTGCAGGCCCGCCTTGAGCAGATCGCCGACGCGGGTGGCGTTGTCGAGCAGCTTGTCTTGTTCGATGATGCGCAGGGTTTCGACGCCCGCGCGCATGGCCAGCGGGTTGCCGCCAAACGTGGTGCCGTGGTTGCCCGGCTTGAGCGCGTTGGCCGCACGCGGCCCGCACACCACCGCGCCGACCGGCACGCCCGAGCCGAGGCCCTTGGCCAGTGGCATCACATCGGGCTGGATGCCGGCCCACTGGTGCGCGAACCATTTGCCGGTGCGGCCGATGCCGCATTGCACTTCGTCGAGCATCAGCAGCCAGTCGCGCTCGTCGCAGAGCTTGCGCACGGCCTGCAGGTATTCATGACGGGCCGCGTTGATGCCGCCTTCGCCCTGGATGGTTTCGAGGAACACTGCGACCACGTTCGGGTTGGTTTTGGCGACGGCCTCGATGGCCGCCACATCATTGAGCGGCACGCGCACGAAACCCGGTACCAGCGGCTCGAAACCCTGCTGCACCTTCGGATTGCCGGTGGCCGACAGCGTGGCGATCGAGCGGCCGTGGAAGGCCTTTTCGAACACGATGATCTCGGGCAGCGCGATGCCCTTGTCGTGCCCGAACTTGCGGGCGATCTTCAGCGCCGCTTCGTTGGCTTCGAGGCCCGAATTGCAGAAAAAGGCGTTGGTCAGGCCTGACAACTCCACCAGCTTGGCGGCCAGTTCTTCCTGCAGCGGCACCTGGTAGTAGTTGCAGCAGTGGATCAGCTTGCCGACCTGCTCTTGCAGCGCGGCCGTGAGCTGGGGGTGGGCATGGCCCAGGGTGTTGACGGCGATGCCGGCCAGCGCGTCGAGGTACTCACGACCCTCGGTGTCCCAGACGCGGCTGCCTCGGCCATGCGACAGCGCGAACGGCAGGCGGCCGTAAGTGGGCATGACGTGGGGCATGGCGGAGGGCAGGGGGGCGTTCATGAGGGCCTTTCAAAGCAACAACGCGGTCGCGTCGGAAAAAGAAAAGGCGACCCGCCGTGCTGGCCAGCCAGACGGGACGCCTCGGGAATTCTAAGGAATCGGGCCGCGCCGGCATAGCGCGGCCGTTTCCGTGCCGAAATTGCAAGAGACCCTAACACCAGGGTTGCCCGGTGTTGGCACGCATGTTGCGCCACTACACAATGCCGCAGCTTGGCGCGTTTCGCCCGACGAGCGCGCCCCTCATCCAACGTGAGCCACAAACCGCACAAGCCTCGCGAGATCTTCATCCAGGGCATCACCTTGTCCGGTCGGACCTTTCGTCCGAGCGACTGGGCTGAGCGTCTGGCTGGGGCGTTGTCCTCTTTTCGACCAGGGGGTGTGCAACATGGTGCACACGCGCACATCGGCTACTCGCCGTATTGCGTGCCGCGGGTCATCGACGGCGTGAAGTGCGTGATCGTCAACGAGGCGCTGCGCAGCATCGAACCCATGGCCTGGGACTTCGTCATGAACTTCGCTCGCGACAACGAACTGCAGGTGGTCGAAGCCTGTCTGCTGCCAGACCCGCCAAAGAGCTGAGCGCCGCCCGCAAACAAAAAAGGCTCGCAGTGCGAGCCTTTTTGCCGTGCCGGATCGGCTTGATCAGGCAGCGGTGGCCAGGGCCTTGACCTTGGCGGCCAGGCGGCTCTTGTGGCGAGCGGCCTTGTTCTTGTGGAACAGACCCTTGTCGGCGATCGAATCGATCACGCTCTGGGCCGACTTGAAGGCTTCGGAAGCCTTGGTCTTGTCGCCGGCCTGGACGGCTTTCAGCACGCCCTTGATGGCGGTGCGGAACTTCGAGCGCAGAGCCGAGTTGGCGGCGTTGAGCTTGACGTCCTGACGGACGCGCTTGCGGCCCGAGGCGATACGAACGGTCTTTTTGGCTTTGGATGCAGA
The DNA here is from genome assembly GCF_041915145.1 of Aquabacterium sp. GTDB lineage: Bacteria > Pseudomonadota > Gammaproteobacteria > Burkholderiales > Burkholderiaceae_C > Aquabacterium. The sequence continues at coordinate 3,394 of NZ_JAYSBZ010000103.1, forward strand.
TGCCATGGTCTTGCGGGCCCTGTAGATGCTCGGTGGGAGGCAACGTGCCGCTGCCCCGGCCAGCCAATTCGCACCCCACGAGGGCCAAGTTGGTTGAAGAACCGAGCATTCTAACAGAAAGAATGGCGTCAATCCAGGGCCTGCCGGGGCGTTTCTATAATCTGGCGATGAGTTTGCTCAAGTCTGCGTCCACCGTCTCCCTGCTCACCCTGGCGTCCCGAATCACCGGTCTGGTGCGCGAGCTGCTCGTCGCCTCCTGCTTTGGTGCCAGCGCCGCCACCGACGCGTTCAACGTCGCGTTCCGCATCCCGAATCTGCTGCGGCGCCTGTTTGCCGAGGGCGCGTTCTCGCAAGCCTTCGTGCCGATCCTGTCCGAAACCCGCGCCCGCCAGGGCGACCAGGCCACCCACGCGCTGGTCGACGCTGTGGGCTCGCTGCTGTTCTGGGTGCTGGTCGCGCTGAGCCTTGCCGGGATCGCCGGGGCGCCGGTGCTCGTGTGGCTCATGGCGTCGGGGCTGCGCGATAGCGGGGGTTTTGATCTGGCCGTGACGATGACGCGCGTGATGTTTCCGTACATCGCATGCATGTCGATGGTGGCGCTGTGCTCGGGGGTGCTCAACACCTGGGGGCGCTTCGCGCTGCCGGCGGCCACGCCAGTGCTGCTCAATGTGAGCGTGATCAGCGCGGCGCTGCTGCTCACGCCGCAATTCAAGCAGTGGGGCGTGCAGCCCATCTACTCGCTGGCTTGCGGGGTGATGGTCGGCGGCTTGCTGCAGTTCGGGGCGATGTGGCCGGCGCTCAAGCGCATGAACATGTGGCCGCGCATGCGCTTTGGCTGGGCGGCTTGGCGCGCGTCCTACGAGCACCCCGGCGTGCGGCGCATCCTGCGGCAGATGGGGCCGGCGGTGATCGGCGTGTCGGTGTCGCAGATCTCGATGCTGATCAACACCCAGATCGCGTCGCACCTCGGTGCCGGGGCGGTGTCGTGGCTGACCTACGCCGACCGGCTGATGGAGTTCCCGACCGCCATGCTGGGCGTGGCGTTGGGCGTGGTGCTGCTGCCCAAGTTGTCGTCGGCGCAGGCCAAGGGCGACACGGCAGCGTTCTCGACCCTGCTCGACTGGGGGCTGCGACTGGTGCTGTTGCTGGCCTTGCCCAGCGCGGTGGCCTTGCTGGTGTTTGCCGAGCCGCTGGTGGCGGTGCTCTACCACTACGGCCGCTTTCAGCCGGTGGACGTGCAGCAGACCGCCCTGGCCGTGATGGGCTATGGCGTGGGTCTGATGGGGCTGATCGGCGTGAAGGTGCTGGCGCCGGGCTACTACGCGCGGCTTGATATCCGCACCCCGGTACGCATCGGCATCCTGGTGCTGGTGTTGACGCAGGTGATGAACGCGGTGTTCGTGCCGACCTTGCATCAGGCCGGGCTGGCCTTGTCGATCGGGCTGGGCGCCGTCATCAATGCGACCTGGCTGCTGACCGGCCTGATCCGCCGCGGCACCTATCAACCGGCGCCGGGTTGGTGGGCCTTCGGTGCCCGCGTGGCCCTGGCTTCAGCTTTGCTGGGCGGCGGCCTGTGGTGGGCCACGCACCACTTCGACTGGATCGGCATGCGCCACCTCTGGCGGGTGGGCACCCTGGCGGCCTGCCTGGTGGGCGCCGCCGTGGTGTATTTCGGCACCCTGCTGCTCACCGGTATCAAGCTGCGCGAGTTCGCGCGGCGTTGAGTCTGGCCCGCTGCGCGGTCAGCGGTCGACCAGTTGGCGCGCCGGCATGCTGTAGGCGCGCTCGACGCGGGCCACGCGCAGCTCGAAGCCGGCGTACCAGCGTTCGTGCCCAAGGCGCTGCGCTTCGAGGTGCTCGGCCTGGGCCTTCCAGGCGGCGATGTCGGCCTCGCTGCGCCAGTACGACACCGTGATGCCCAGGCCGTGGGCATCGCGCGCGCTTTCGGCGCCCAGATAGCCCGGCTGCTGCGCGGCCAGCGTGGCCATGCGCTCGGCCATTGCGGCGTAGCCGGCGGCGTCGGCCGTGCTGCGCTGGCTGGTGAAGATCACCGCGTAGTAGGGTGGTTCCGGCGTGCGGGCCAGGCCGGGGATCGAGGTGGGGGTGGTCATGCCGGGTGGCTCCTGGGTGATGTCACAGCCCGCGCAGCAGCTCGATGGCCTGCTCGACCCGCTCGACCGCGTGGATGATGAGACCTTCGATCGGCTTCTTGGGCGCGTTGGCCTTGGGCACGATGGCCACTGAAAAGCCCAGCTTGCCGGCTTCTTTCAGGCGTTCTTGACCGCGCGGCGCGGGGCGCACTTCGCCGGCCAGGCCGACTTCGCCAAAGGCAATGAAACCGCGCGGCAGCGCCTTGCCGCGCAAGCTGCTTTGAATCGCCAACAGCACGGCCAGGTCGGCCGCCGGCTCGCTGATACGCACGCCGCCCACCGCGTTGACGAACACGTCTTGATCGGAGCAGGCGACGCCGGCGTGGCGGTGCAGCACGGCCAGCAGCATGGCCAGGCGGTCGCGCTCCAGGCCGACGCTCAGGCGCCGCGGGCTGGGGCCGCCGGAGTCGACCAGGGCCTGGATCTCGACGAGCAAGGGCCGCGTGCCTTCGAGCGTGACGAGCACGCACGAGCCCGGCACCGGCTCGCTGTGGGTCGACAGAAAGATCGCGCTCGGGTTGGTCACGCCCTTCAGGCCCTTGTCGGTCATCGCGAAGACGCCGATCTCGTTGACCGCGCCGAAGCGGTTCTTGATGGCGCGCACCAGGCGGAAGCTGCTGTGCGTGTCGCCTTCGAAGTAGAGCACCGTGTCGACGATGTGCTCGAGCACGCGCGGCCCGGCCAGCGCGCCTTCTTTTGTGACGTGGCCCACCAGCACCATCGTGCAGCCGCTGGCCTTGGCGGTGCGCGTGAGGTGGGCGGCGCATTCGCGCACCTGGGCGACCGAGCCCGGCGCCGAGCTGAGCTGGTCGGAGTACAGCGTCTGGATCGAGTCGATCACGCAAAACGCCGGCTGCTCGGTCTCCAGCGTGGCGAGGATGCGCTCGAGCTGGATCTCGGCCTGCACCCGCACCTGCTTGCCATCCAGGCTGAGGCGGCGCGAGCGCAGCGCCACCTGCGCGCCGCTTTCTTCGCCGGTCACGTAGAGCACCTTCATCTGGCGTGACAGCGCATCGACCGCCTGCAGCAACAGCGTCGATTTGCCGATGCCGGGGTCGCCGCCGATCAGCACCACGCCGCCTTCGACGATGCCGCCGCCCAGCACGCGGTCGAGCTCATCGAGCCCGGTGGGAGTGCGCTCGACGTCCGCCGCCTCAATGTCGGCCAGCGTCGAGACCGGGCTGGACTTGGCCAAGGCCTGAAAGCGGTTCTTGCCGCTGCCGGCCGGCTCGGCGATGGTTTCTTCGAGCGTGTTCCATTCGCCGCAATGCGGGCACTTGCCGAGCCATTTGGGGCTGGTGCCGCCGCAGGCGTTGCAGGTGTAGATCGTCTTGTCTTTGGCCATGGGCTAGGTTCGATCAGGCCGTGACGGTGCCGGGCACGCGCTCGGCCACCGCGCACATCAGCTCGTAGCCGATGGTGCCGGCGTGTTGCGCGACCTCGTCGATGCTCAGCAGCGCGCCGTTGTGCGCCCGGCCCCACAGCACGGCCTCGCAGCCGGTCTGCACCTGGGGCAGGTGGCTCAGGTCGACGCACAGCATGTCCATCGAGACGCGGCCCAGCGTGCGGGTGCGGTGGCCGTCGACCAGTATCGGGGTGCCGGTAGGGCAGTGGCGGGGGTAGCCGTCGGCGTAGCCACAGCCGACCACGCCGACGCGCATGGCTTGTTCGGCGCGGTACAGGCTGCCGTAACCCACGGTGTCGCCGGCTTGCAGGTGCTGCACGGCAATGACCTGGCTGCGCAGCGTCATGGCCGGTTGCAGACCCCAGTCGGCGGCGCTGTGCTCGGGGTAGTCGGGCGAGGCGCCGTAGAGCATCACGCCGGGGCGCACCCAGTCGCCGCGCACCAACGGGTCGGTGCCGTGGCGCAGGATGGCGGCGCTGTTGCTCAGCGAGCGCTCGCCGGGCAGATCGGCCGTCAACTGGTGGAACAGCTCCACCTGATGCGCCACGCCGCGCGGGCCATCGGCGTCTGAAAAATGGGTGACCAGCGAAACTTCGTCCACCTGCGGCAGGGCGCTGAGGCGGGCCCAGGCGGTGCGGACGGTGTGGGGCGCGAAGCCCAGCCGGTTCATGCCGGTGTTGATCTTGAGAAACACGCGATGCGGCTGCTCGGTCTTGTGCATCGCCAGCCAGTCGATCTGCGCTTCGCTGTGCACCACGTGCCACAGATGCAGTCGCGAACACCATTCGAGATCGCGGGGCTCGAAGGCGCCTTCGAGCAGCAGGATCGGCCCGCGCCAGTCGAGCTCGCGCAGGCGCTGGGCCTCGGCGATGTCGAGCAGGGCAAAGCCATCGGCGGCGCGCAGGCCGTCGAAGACGCGTTCGACGCCGTGGCCGTAGCCGTTGGCTTTCACGACGGCCCAGACTTGCGCGTCGGGGGCGGCCTGGCGCACGCGGCGCAGGTTGTGTTGCA
>NZ_JAYSBZ010000104.1:0-7940 GCF_041915145.1 Aquabacterium sp.
CGATCACGCCACGGCGCAGCAGCAACTCGCGCGCCACCATGGCTGGCACGAAGCCTTGCGCGAAGTGGCCGATCTTGTCGTAGTTGTTGCGCGTCCAGCCGAACCAGTCCTGCATCCAGAAGCCCAGTGGCACCTTGGCGTAGGTGTAGTGGCCGCCGACCATCAGGATGATGGCGTGGACGACGATCAGCGCATACAGCAACCCGGTGAGCGGAAAGCGCCGGTGCGTCGCCAACAGGATGGGCAGCGCGATGAAGACGGGCGCTACTTCCATGGCCCAGATGCTGAGGTCGAGGGCGTGCCAGGCCGACAGACCAAGCAGCGCCAGCAACACGATCAGCCCGACGAGCAGGGTGCGGAGGGACGGGGTGGAGGCAGGGGCGTTCATGGCCGCGAGTATGTCGCGACCATGAAAAAACGCGCCACGGTGGGCGCGTTTTTCAGTGCGGCGAATAGGCCCTGGCTCAGATGCCGGCAGCGGCCTTCAGGAAGGTCGCCTTGTCGGTGCGCTCCCACGAGAAGTCCGCATCCTCGCGGCCGAAGTGGCCGTAGGCAGCCGTCTTGCCGTAGATCGGGCGCAGCAGATCGAGCATCTGGATGATGCCCTTCGGGCGCAGGTCGAAGTGCTCGCTGATGAGCGCGGCGATCTGCTCGTCGGGGATCTTGCCCGTGCCTTCGGTGTAGACCGTGATGTTGATCGGCTTGGCCACGCCGATGGCGTAGCTCACCTGGATCTGACACTGCTTGGCCAGGCCGGCGGCCACCACGTTCTTGGCCACGTAGCGCGCGGCGTAGGCGGCCGAGCGGTCCACCTTCGTCGGATCCTTGCCCGAGAACGCGCCACCACCGTGCGGGCAGGCGCCGCCATAGGTGTCGACGATGATCTTGCGGCCCGTCAGGCCGCAGTCGCCTTGCGGGCCACCGATCACGAAGCGACCGGTCGGGTTGATCAGGTAGGTGGTGTCCTGCAGCCACTCCTTGGGCAGCACCGGCTTGACGATCTCTTCGATGCAGGCCTCGATGAAGCTGGCCTTCATCTTGGTTTGCGATTCGCTCTGGTCGGGGCTGTGCTGCGTGGAAAGCACCACGGTGTCGATGCTGTGCGGCTTGCCGTCAACATAACGCATCGTGATCTGGCTCTTGGCGTCGGGGCGCAGGAAGGGCAGGCGGCCGTCCTTGCGCAGCTGGGCCTGGCGCTCGACGATGCGGTGCGCGTAGTAGATCGGCGCGGGCATCAGCTCGGGCGTTTCGTCGCAGGCGTAGCCGAACATCAGGCCCTGGTCGCCGGCGCCGGTGTTGAGGTGGTCGTCGCTCGCGTGGTCCACGCCTTGCGCGATGTCGTTCGACTGCTTGTCGTAGGCGACCAGCACGGCGCAACCCTTGTAGTCGATGCCGTACTCGGTGTTGTCGTAGCCGATGCGCTTGATGGTGTCGCGCGCCACCTGGATGTAGTCGACGTGCGCGTTGGTGGTGATCTCGCCGGCCAGCACGACCAAGCCCGTGTTGGTCAGCGTTTCGGCGGCCACGCGGCTGCGCGGGTCTTGCGCGAAGATCGCGTCGAGAATCGCGTCAGAGATCTGATCGGCGACTTTGTCGGGGTGGCCTTCGGAGACGGACTCCGAGGTGAAGAGATAGTCGTTCGCCACTTTTACACTCCTGTCAGGCGGGTTGATGTCGCGTCGCCAGACCGGTTACTGCACATGGCGAACGCTTTAGCGGTATTTGTGCGGCCGCTGTTGCAGCCTGTCGCCCCGCAAGTTGTCCTTTAAACCGGCGACGCGGGTAGTTTAAACCGATGAATCAAACATGAACTTGCTGTTGCGCTGTTTGGCAGGGTGCCCGCTGTGGTTGCTCCACGGGTGGGGCTGGGTCGTGGGCTGGCTGGTTTACGCAGCCTCGCCCACCTATCGGCGGCGTCTGCGTGCCAATGCGGCGTCGGCCGGAGTGCCTCAGTGTCGGGTGCGCGAGTCCATCGCGCAGGCCGGAAAAATGGTGCTGGAGCTGCCTTATTTGTGGCTTCGGCCCGACAGCGATCGCCTGGAAGGGCGCGTGGTGCGATGGGCGGGGCGCGAGCATGTCGAGGCGGCCCTGGCGGCGGGGCGGGGCATCGTTTTCCTGACGCCGCATCTGGGCTGCTTCGAGGTCACGGCCCAGGCGTACGCCGAGGCTTTCGGCGCGCGCAGCCCGATCACGGTGCTGTACCGCCCGGCGCGCCAGCAGGCGCTGCGCGAGGTGGTCGAGGCGTCGCGGGCGCGTGCCGGCTTGAAGACCGCGCCGGCCACGCTGGCGGGCGTACGCCAGATGATCCGCGCGCTCAAGAACGGCGAGGTGGTGGGCGTGCTGCCCGACCAGGTGCCGCCGCAGGGCCTGGGCGTGTGGGCGCCATTTTTTGGTCAGCCGGCCTACACGATGACGCTGGCCGCGCGGCTGGCGCAGCAGACCGGCGCGGCCGTGCTGCTGGCGTGGGGCGAGCGCCTGCCGTGGGGGCGGGGCTACCGGGTGCACTTCGAGCCGCTGACTGAGAGCCTGGGGCAGCCGGACGATCTTGCACAATCGGCCACCGTGATCAATCGCGCCATGGAGCGGCTCATCATGCGATGCCCGCAGCAGTATCTGTGGGGGTATCACCGCTACAAGCAGCCACGCGATCTTTGACCGGCCGCCGATTCCGCACAACAACACCAAGAAGGATCTCTCACCATGGCGCGCCTGCTGCTTGCATTCATCTGGCTCTTGCATTGGCTGCCCTTGCCGGTGATGGCCGCCCTGGGCAACGGCCTCGGGCGCGTGCTCTACCGCTTGGCGAGTTCGCGCCGCAAGGTGGCACTGCGCAACCTGGAGCTGTGCTTTCCGAGCAAGACGCCCGCCGAGCGCGAGGCCCTGGCGCGCGAGCACTTCAAGTGGCTCACGCGCAGCATCCTCGAGCGCAGCTACCTCTGGTACGCCAGCGAGGCGCGCGTTGAAAGCATGATCCACGTCGAGGGTGACCCGCATCTGGCCGAGCGCCTGCAGCAAGAGGGGCGCCCGGTGATGTGGCTGTGTCCGCATTTCGTGGGGCTCGACGTGGCCGGCGCGGCCATCCTGATCTGCCAGAAGCGCCCGGGGGCGTCGATCTACCAGGCGCAGAGCAACCCCATCATGGACGCCGCCATGAAGCGCGGCCGCCTGCGCTTTGGTGACGCCGAGATCTTTCCGCGCAGCGATTCGATCAAGCCGCTGCTGCGCGCCATCAAGCAGCAGGGACGCGGTTTCTTCAACCTGCCCGACATGGACTTCGGCCTGCAAGACGCGGCCTTCGTCCCCTTCTTTGGCGTGCCCGCGGCGACCTTGCTCGCCCCCTCGCGCATGGCGCGCACGCTCGACATGGTTGTGCAGCCGGTGATCGCCGAACTGCTGCCGGGCGGGCGCGGCTACCGCGTCCACTTCATGGACCCGCTACCCGGTTTCCCGACCGCCGACGCGCTGGCCGACACGGCGGCGCTCAACCGCTGGATCGAGGTGCAGATCGCCAAGTGGCCGGCGCAATACCTGTGGGTGCACAAGCGCTTCAAGACCCGCCCCGCCGGAGAGCACGGCCTGTACTGATTCGGCGCCGGCTGGAAACGGGATGCCCGCAACTCGATGGACGTTGCATACAGCAGCATCTTCGTGCGCGACCGCACCGTCAACCGCAGCCACGACAGCCCGACCACGCCCGACCTGCCGCTGGGCAACTCGGGCGCCAATCTGGCCACGGGCGGCACGTCGAACGGCGTGGTGCAAGGGGTATTTCGCAGCCACGCCCAGATTCTTGGCGCGCAGTTGAATCACCAGTTTCGATTCAATTACCAACATGCTGCCTCGGCGGTAATAAAAGAAAAGGGTCGCTTTGGTGGCTCTTTTTTGTCGATGAGGAGCCGCTCGGGCCATGCCGCCAGAGATATCGATTCAAATTCGTTCGGTAATATCCCGCCCTGCGGTCGGGGTATTGGTATCGAAGCTGGCCCGCAAGCATCGGCAAGGCAGCGTGAGCATGTCGCGACTGGGCGACAAACATCGATACGAAATGTTGCTTTTTTGGCATCTCCTAGTTGAATCCCTTAACAGCTTGCCGTCAGGAACCCCTATCTTTCTGCCTTGGCTGGGTGTCGATGTATTCGACATTCCATTTGCCTGATTCAATACGCACGTTTGAAACGGGCAATATAAAAAATACAGCCATTGCAGACTTGGCCGTGCCATCGCCGGGTTGCCCAGCGATGGCGACCATTCACCAAAACAGAAAGTAGGAAATTCGTGATGAAGCAAGAATTCAACGCCGTACGCACCAGCTTGGCCGTGGCCGCCGCGCTGCTGGTCAGCCAAGGCGCGCTGGCCTCGGGCTACAACTTCGGTACACAAAGTGCCGCGGGTCAGGGCACCGCCAACGCCAACGGCGCTGAAGCCGCAGATGCTTCGGTGGTTTACGCCAACCCCGCCGGCATGTCGCGCCTGAAGGGCACCAACTTCACCCAGGTGCTGGATCTGGTGCTGCCGTCGGTGAAGTTTGAGCAGACCGGATCGGCGACTGGCAAGTCGTCCGCATCGCTTGGTTCACTGGTGGGAGCCGCGACGTCGGTGACCGGTGACAGCGGTGGGGATCCTGTGCACAGCACGTGGGTGCCGCACGGCTACCTGACGCATCAGATCAATGACCAGTGGACGGCCGGCATCGGTGTGTTCGTGCCCTTCGGCGCCAAGGTCGAATACGGCGACAATTTTGTCGGGCGTTATTACGGGCAGAAGACCGAGCTCAAAACCATCGATATCAATCCGTCGGTGTCGTTCAAGCTCAATGAGATGCACAGTTTTGGCTTTGGCTTGGATTTCCAGTACATGAAGGCCATGCTGCAACGCAAGGTCAAATATTCGGCTTTGCCCGGTAATAGCACCGACTTCACCTTTCACGTCGAGGGTGACTCGTGGGGCTACGGCTACAACCTGGGCTACATGCTGCAGTTGGATGAGCGCACCCGTTTTGGCGTGGCTTACCGCTCGGCCATCAAGCAAGACAACAAGGGCGATGCGACTCTGACCGACTACCTCGGGGTGCTGCGCAGCTCATCGAATTCAGCGTCGGCGGCCGTGAAGACGCCTGAATCGTTGTCGCTTAATGGTTACCACGACGTGAATGACAAGTTGGCCGTGATGGGCGACGTGACGTGGACTCGGCACAGCCATCTTGATCAAGTCGTGGTAGATGCGTTGCCGATCACCGTGACTTACATGCAGACCAACTGGAAGGACACGTACAAGGCGTCGATCGGTGCTGCTTACAAACTCAACGAAAGCGTCAAGCTGCGCGCTGGCTACATGTACGACCAGTCGCCGTCCGGGGCTGACTCCGACGTGCTGGTGACCATGCCTGACAACAACCGCCAGTGGTTGTCGGTAGGCGCGAACTGGAAGCTGACAAGCAAGGACTCGCTGGACTTTGCTTACAGCTACGTTTTCATCGCCAACCGCAAGGTTGATCGCTCATACGATAGTCAAACCAATGCGGACAAGCCTACCGGCACGGCGTTGCCGAACTATCCGTCGTACCCCGGCACAGGAACCACCTATGGCGAAGTGGCGGGCACCTTCCGCAGCCACGCCCAGATCCTGGGCGTGCAGTGGAACCACGCCTTCTGATCTAGCCGCTAGTCAGGGCAGCTCCAGGGCCACTTCGGTGGCCCTTTTTCATGGCTGCGCCGATAATCGCGCCCATGAAGCTGCCGCACAAACTCCAGTTCACCAAGATGCACGGCGCGGGCAACGATTTCATCGTGCTCGATGCCACGCGCGAGCCGCTCGACCTCACGGCGGCGCAGTTCCGCTTTCTGGCCGACCGGCGCTTCGGCATCGGCGCCGATCAGATCCTGATCGTCGGGCCGTCGCCCGCCGAGGGCATCGATTTCAGCTATCGCATCATCAATGCCGATGGCGGCGAGGTCGAGCAATGCGGCAACGGCGCGCGCTGCTTCGCGCGCTTCGTGGCGGACCACGGCTTGTCGAGCAAGACCTCGATCAAGGTACGCACCGTCAGCGGCGTCATCGAGCCGCATCTGCAGCTCGATGGCCGCGTGACCGTGGACATGGGCGCGCCGATCTTCGAGCCGGCGCTCGTGCCCTTCCATTCGGCCGGATTGCAGCCGCACGTGGTCAACGATTTCGAGCTCTGGCCGCTCACGCTGGTGTCGCACGCGGTCGACGTGGCCGTGGTCTCGATGGGCAACCCGCACGCCGTGCTCAACATCGCCCGCCTGGGCTGGGACGACCTCGACACCGCGCCGGTGGCCGAACTCGGGCCGCAGATCGAGGGGCACACGCTGTTTCCGAAGCGCGTGAACGCCGGCTTCGTGCAGGTGCTGGCGCGCGACCACATCAAGCTGCGCGTCTACGAGCGCGGCGCCGGCGAGACGCTGGCTTGCGGCTCGGGCGCCTGCGCCGCCGTGGTGGCGGGCATCCGCGCCGGCTGGCTCGACTCGACCGTGGACGTGGACACGCGCGGCGGTCGCTTGACCATCAGCTGGGGCGGCGGCCACGCGCCCGTGATGATGACCGGCCCGGCCGTGACCGTGTTCGAGGGCACCATCGACGTGCCCGACCTGGCCTGATCCAACTCCCGCATTGACATGACCACCACCGGCATCACCGAAAACGACATCGCCAACTACCTGATCAACACGCCCGGCTTCTTCGAGCGCCACGCCGAGCTGCTCGCCGCCGTGCAGCTCACCAGCCCGCACGGCCAGCGCGCCGTCTCGCTGCAAGAGCGTCAGATGGAAATGCTGCGCGAGAAGAACAAGGGCCTCGAGCGCAAGATCATCGAGATGATCCGCTACGGGCAAGACAACGTGGCCATTGCCGACCGCCTGCACCGCTGGACGGCCGCGCTGCTGCTCACCGCCAACGCGGCGAATCTGCCCGGCGTGCTGATCGAGCAGCTGCAGCATGAGTTTCTGATTCCGCAAGCCGCGTTGCGTGTGTGGGGCGTGGACCGCGCCTACGCCGAGTTGTCGAGCGCGCTGCCGGTGAGCGACGACGCTCGCAGCTTTGCCACCAGCCTGACGCAACCCTATTGCGGCATGAACTCAGGCTTCGAAGCCGCGAGCTGGCTGGAAGACCCGAGCACGGTGATGTCGGTGGCCTTGATTCCGCTGCGCGTGCCGGGTAGCGACGAGGGTGCGCCGGCCTTTGGTCTGCTGGCGCTCGGCTCGCCCGACCCGACCCGCTACAGCGCGGACATGGGCACCGAATTCCTTGCCCGCGTGGGCGAAGTCGCCAGCGCGGCCTTGTCGCGCCTGTTGCCGGCGGCCTGAGCACCCCGCCGATGACGAGCGACGCGCCTGCCCTGCCGGATGACGTCGTTCGCTTTCTCGACCATCAACGCGTGCAGCGCCGCCTGGCGCCGCGCACCCTGGCCGTCTATACCGATGCCCTGACGCGCCTGCATGAGTTTGTGCAGCGCGAAGGCATCGAGCTGCGCGCGGTCAAGCCGCACCACGTGCGCCATTGGGTGGCGCGGCTGCATGCCGGCGGGCTGGGGCCGCGCAGCATCGCGCTGCAGTTGTCGGCCTGGCGCAGCTTGTATCGCTGGCTGGGGCGCGATGGGCTGGTGTCGCTCAACCCGGTCGAGGGCGTGCGCGCGCCCAAGGCGGCCAAGCCGCTGCCCAAGGCCTTGCCGGTGGACCACGCGGTGAACCTGGCGGACTTTGAAGCGCCGCCGCCCGAGCAGACGCGCGGCACGCATTTCGCGGCCGAGCTGGAGGCGCGCGACGCCGCCATCGTCGAGCTGCTCTACGGCTGCGGTCTGCGCTCGGCCGAGCTGCTGAGCCTGGACGTGCAAGCCAGCGCGCAGGCGGTCGGCTGGGTCGACCTGCAGGCGGGCGACGTGCACGTGCTCGGCAAGGGCGGCAAGCGGCGCGTGGTGCCGCTGG
>NZ_JAYSBZ010000105.1:0-7621 GCF_041915145.1 Aquabacterium sp.
AGCCGTGCGGTATTGCCATGCGTACGGCTCGGGAATGAGGGGATACTTCACAACCGCCATGTTGGCGGTCGCTCGCCGCATTCTGCGGTGTGGGCGCACCAATATTCAGTCTGTAGCCTGTGATTGACCATCGACTTGAGCCTGTTTTGTTGGCAGCCGTCAGCCGTATCCAGTCGGCTGCGCAGGCTGCGGCGAGCAAGGTCGTCGAAGCATTGGGGCTGGCGTCGATGTCGGCTTCCAACAACTCTGTTCGACAGACCATGATGGCGGCGCAGTTTGATCTGCGTGCCAAGCTGGCAACGTTCAACCAGACCTTCTCTCGCGTGTTGCTCGAGAAGGTCATGCAGGACATGCAGCCCAAGGTCACTTCGACCCGTGGGGGCAGTTCCGAGATGACCGATTGGGCTTCGTTGAGCCTGGTGGATGACAGCGAGGTCGAGCAACTGGTGTCGGCCGAGCGGTTGGGGCAGGAGCTCGGCCAAGGGTGCGAATGGGAGCTGCGCGACCTGATCGGCTACATGGGGTCGCTGCAAGGTTTGCGCGCCGCCGACCAGGATCGCAACCCCTTGCGCCCTCAGAACATCGGCAAGGCGCTGTTCCGCGCCATCGAGGTGGCATCCGAAGACGCCGATGCTCGCAAGATGCTGGCCAAGGAGCTGGGGCGTACGCTGGGGCAGGACATGCGCGGCGTGTATCAGGCCGTGATCGACGACATTCGCCAGCGCGGCGTGCAGCCCATGGGGCTGGCGGTGCGCAACGCGTCGGACAGCCGCAGCGGCGACTTGCAGCGGGACGCGGGTGGCTTGCGGGCCCCGGGCGAGCCGGCGCGCGAGCCGAACGCACCCAGGCCGGCTCAGCAACAAGACGACACGCAGGTGGCGCGCGCCCTGAGCGCAATGTTTGGCGTGAGCATGCCGACGGGCATCGGGGGCGACGGCGGCGCTGCGACGGTGCCGGGCACGTTCTCGGCGACCGGGCCGGGAGGCTTCCCGCAATTGGCGGGCATGGCTGCGGGAGGAGGGGGCAACCAGGGCCCGTTGGTCGATGTGATCAAGCGGCTGGCCTTCGCCAGCATGCAGGCGGGAGCGACTGGCGCGGTCGGTTCGGGCGCGGCAGGCGAGTGGGTCGGCACGGCGCCGGGCATGCTGGCAGGCGACACAGCCCAGGTCGGAGCGATGGAGGTGGGCGGCCTCATGGCCGTCAACATGATCCGGGCTCATCGCGACGAACTGGTGCGCGCCTCGACCGGCACGCTCGATCACATGGTGATCGACATCGTGGCGGCGCTGTTCGATCAGGTCTTGTCCGACCCCAAGGTGCCGCCGCAGATGGCGCGCGAGATCGCGCGGCTGCAGCTGCCTGTGCTGCGGGTGGCGCTGAAGGACATGGGTTTCTTCAGCACGCGCAAGCATCCGGTGCGGCGTTTCGTGAACCGCATTGCCACGCTGGCGGCCAGCTTCGACGATTTTGAAGCGGGCGCCGGCCAAGAGTGCCTGACCCGCGTCAACGCGCTGGTGCAGCAGATCGTCGAGGGCGACTTCGACCAGATGGAGCTCTACGAGCAGAAGCTGTCGGAGCTCGAAGCGTTCATTCGCGACCAGACCGCGCTGGCAGCGGCCGAGCACGCCGAGGTGTCGGCCCTGCTGGGCGGCAAGGAAGCCGACTTGCGCGTGCAGCAGCGCTACATGCGTGCCCTGCAGGCGCAGCTGGCCTCGTTGGGGCTGGAGGAGTTCTTGCAGGACTTCCTCGCCCAGGTGTGGAGCCAGGTGCAGGTGCTGGTGTCGTCTCGGGAGGGAGCGGACTCCGAGATGGCGCAGCGCATGAAGCGCACCGGGCGCGATCTGGTGCAGAGCGTGCAGCCCAAGGGCGCGCCGCAGTTGCGCAAGGAATTCCTGCTCAAGTTGCCGGGCCTGATGAAGGACCTCAACGAGGGCCTGAACTTGATCCGCTGGCCCGAGGAGGCCAAAAAAGAGTTCTTCGCCAAGCTGCTGCCGGCGCATGCCGCTTCGCTCAAGGCCTCGCCGTTGACCGACTTCGCGCAGCGGCAGCTCAAGTTCCAGCTTGATCAGATTGACAAGGTCGGCATCCCGAGCCGCGACGAGGTGGCCAAGGACACCGGCCCCATGCTGCTGGGCGACGAGTCGGCGGGCGTCGTGCAGCTGTCCAGCACGGAAGCCCGCAGCGCCGGGTTCGTGGAAGAGGCGGCCATCGACTGGGACGGCTCGGTTGACATCGATCTGGGTGCTGCCGAGGCGGGCGACACGGCCCCCGATGCGCTGGCCGAAGTCGATATCAACCTCGACACGCCGGCCCCGCCGGTGGCCGGGCCGCAGCTCATCAACCACATCCAGCCGGGCGTGGCTTACCAGATGTACCTCAACGACTCGTGGAAGAAGGTGCGCCTGAGCTGGGTCAGTCCGGGGCGGACCTTCTTCATCTTCACCTACGGTCGCATGTACAAGCAGACCATCACGGTGACCTCGCGCACACTCAACAAGCTGTGCGACAGCCGACGCTTCCGTGCCTACGAAAACGCCGAGCTGATCGAGCGCGCCACCGCGCGGGCCCGCAAGCAACTGGCCGCGCTGGGCGGTGGGTCGGGCGGCAACACCACGGCCAAGGCGACGGTCTGACGGCCGGGTGAACTATCGCGCGCCGGCCGCCAGCCGGTGGGCCATCTCGAAGGCGGCGATCAGGCTGGCCGGGTCGGCGCGGCCAGTGCCGGCGAGGTCGAAGGCGGTGCCGTGGTCCGGGCTGGTGCGAATGAACGGCAGCCCGAGCGTGACGTTCACGCCGCGCTCCACCCCGAGATACTTCACCGGGATCAGCCCCTGGTCGTGGTACATGGCCACGACGATGTCGAATTCGCCGGGGTGATCGGCGGCGTGCCGCGCCCGCATGAAGATGGTGTCGGGCGCGAACGGGCCGCGGGCATCGATGCCTTCGGCCTGGGCCGCCGCCACGGCCGGGCCGATGATGCGCAGTTCTTCGTCACCGAACAACCCGCCTTCACCGGCATGCGGGTTGAGCCCGGCCACGCCAATACGCGGGCGTTCCACGCCCCACTGCCGCGCGCTGTGATGAGCGATGCGGATGGTGGCCAGCACGTTGTCGAAGGTCACGCCCTCGATGGCCCGGCGCAGCGCCACGTGGATGGTCACCAGCACGGTTTTCAGCTCGTCGTTGGCCAGCATCATCCGCACCGGCGCACCACCCGCCAGCGCTTGCAACAGCTCGGTGTGCCCGGGGTAGGGCTCGCCGGCGGCGGCCAACGCTTCCTTGTGGATCGGCGCGGTCACCAGCGCCGCTGCGACGCCACGCCGCGCCAGCGCGGCGGCCTGGCGGATGCACGCGGCGGCGGCCAGGCCGGCGCGGCGGTCGACCTGCCCCAGCGGCGCCTCCAGCAGGTCGGGCGGCAAACCGTCGGCCTGCAGCACCGGCAGGGTGCGGGGTGGCAGGGCGGCGACCTCGGCGGGCGAGTCGATCTGGATGACGGGCAGCGCGTGGGCGCAACCACCAGGGCCGGAGCGATCAGTCAGGCGGGCCGCGCGGCGCATCACGGCCACGTCGCCGACGACGAAGGCGCCCGGCAACGCGCCCGCGCGGCAGGCTTGCGCGATGATTTCCGGGCCGATGCCGCAGGCGTCTCCCATGGACAAGGCGACGGGCAGGGGGGGCGAGGTGGCGGATGAAGCGCGGGATGGCGGATTCATGCGCGCATTGTCGCCCTGGCCCGATGCGGCGCGCGTGGCTGTCAAGAAGCGCGCAGAGGGCGGTTGCTACACTGCCGGGATGAACTGGCTCGATGCTGTCCGGTGGGACGCCCAAGGCCTGGTGCCCGTCATTGCCCAAGAGGCGAGCACCGGCGACGTGTTGATGTTTGCGTGGATGAACCGCGAGGCGCTGGCGCGCACCGCCGAGATCCGCGAAGCCGTGTACTTCAGCCGCTCGCGCAACAAGCTGTGGCACAAGGGCGAGGAGTCGGGCCACACGCAGAAGGTGCTCGACATCCGGCTCGACTGCGACAACGACGTGATCCTGCTCAAGGTCGAACAGCTGGGCCACACGCCCGGCATCGCCTGCCACACGGGGCGCCACGCCTGCTTTTTCCAGCAGCTCGATGGTGACGAGTGGCGTGCGGTCGATCCGGTCTTGAAAGACCCGGGCAGCATCTACAAATAACGAGTCGCGTATCCAAGGTCGCCCCAAGATGTCTGAATCCGCCAAACCAAACCTGACTTCGCAAGACGTGCTGGCGCGTCTGGCCGAGGTGATCGAGTCCCGCAAGGGCGGCGACCCCGACAAGAGCTACGTGGCCCGCCTGTTCCACAAGGGCACCGATGCCATCCTCAAGAAAGTGGGCGAAGAGGCCACTGAAACCGTGATGGCGGCCAAGGACGGCGACCCCGCCAAGATCGTCTACGAGGTGGCCGATTTGTGGTTCCACTCGATGATCGCGCTGTCGCAGTTCGGCCTGACACCGGCCGACGTGCTGGCCGAGCTGATGCGCCGCGAGGGCTTGTCTGGCCTGGAAGAGTTCGCCCGGCGCACCGCGCCCTGACTTGTTTATCAACCTGAAGCCTCGACCATGAGCCACGACCCGAACTGCATCTTTTGCAAGATTGCCGCTGGCGAGATCCCCAGCCGCAAGGTCTATGAAGACGAGGACGTGATCGCGTTCCACGACATTCGCCCTGCCGCCCCGGTGCACCTGCTGATCGTGCCGCGCGAACACGTGCCGACGCTCGCGGATGCGACTGCCGCGCACCAGGCCCTGCTGGGCAAGATGCTGCTGCTGGCCCCCAAGCTGGCCCAGGAGCACGGCGCCACCAACGGCTTCCGGGTGGTGGTGAACAACGGGCCGGACGGCGGGCAGGAGGTCTACCACCTGCATGTGCACGTGCTGGGCGGCCCGCGCCCCTGGAAGGGCATGGCCATTTGATGTGCGGCTGTCGATCGGGCGGGCGAGCATCATGATGACGCTGTCGCGTCGCAATGCAGCCCGGCGAACGCACGCTGCGAAATAGAATCCAACCTGTTCTTTCTCTGGAGGTGTTTCATGCCATCCACCACGCATCTGATCATTTTTCTCGTCATCATCGTGCTGATCTTCGGTACCAAGAAGCTCAAGAACATCGGCTCCGATCTCGGCTCGGCCGTCAAGGGCTTCAAAGATGGCATGAAGGACGGCGAACAAGCGGCCGCCCAACCGGCGCCTGCGCAACAGAAGGTGACGACCGAGAAGCTGGCCGACGCCACCACCATCGACGTCGAAGCCAAGACCAAGAGCTGAGCCAACGCTGATCGGCGCGTTGCGCCGCTCCAAGCGCCTTGAGCGTGCAGACCGGGTACTTGACGGGGCCCGGCCTGCGCGGTTCGCCCGGACACGACCATGCTGGATATCGGCTTCACCAAATTGATGATCATCGGCGGCCTCGCGCTGGTGGTGATCGGCCCTGAGCGCTTGCCGCGCGTCGCCCGCACGGCCGGCACGCTGCTGGGGCGCGCGCAGCGCTACGTGGCCGACGTGAAGGCCGAGGTCAACCGCTCGATGGAGCTCGAGGAGCTCAAGCGAACCAAGCAGGCCTTCGAGACCGGGATGCACGAGATGCAGCAATCGATGGACGCCACGGTGGCCGAGGTCAACTCGGCCGTGCAGTCGGGCT
Organism: Aquabacterium sp.; assembly: GCF_041915145.1. Classification (GTDB taxonomy): domain Bacteria; phylum Pseudomonadota; class Gammaproteobacteria; order Burkholderiales; family Burkholderiaceae_C; genus Aquabacterium. The sequence goes on from NZ_JAYSBZ010000105.1 coordinate 5,667, forward strand.
GGCACGATGCTGCGGGGGCGTCCCAAGACCTTGCCGCCACCGAGACCTTCCCGGTCTACCGTCACCCCAAGAAAAACTGGCGCATCAAGCGCGCCGCCTTGCCCCATTGGTACAAGCAGCAGCATGGCGTGCGCGCCAAGGCGCAGTCCGGCGCAGCGCGGGTGGCGCGGTTTCGTCCGGGCGGCTTGAATCGCAGCCCGCGTCCGTGAGCGCTCTGTGCAGAATTCATCTTCCCCGAATCCGCAAGACGACCTGCAAGATACCGAGCAGCCTTTCGTCGCCCATTTGATCGAGCTGCGCGACCGCCTGATCAAGAGCGTCTATGGCGTGGGCGCGATCTTCGCCATCCTGGCGATCTGGCCCGGCCCCAAGCGCATGTACGACCTGCTGGCGCAGCCGCTGGTGCAAGCCCTGCCGGCAGGCTCGAAGATGATTGCAGTGGGCGTGGTGACGCCCTTCCTGATCCCGATCAAGGTGACCGCGCTGGCGGCGCTGGGCGTTGCGCTGCCCTGGGTGCTGTACCAGGTCTGGGCCTTTGTGGCGCCCGGGCTCTACAAGCACGAGAAGCGGCTGGTCATGCCCCTGGTCGTGGCCAGCACCGTGCTGTTTTACGTGGGGGTGGCGTTTTGCTACTTCTTCGTTTTCGGCCGGGCCTTCCCGGCGATCCAGGCCATGGCGCCGGCCTCGGTTTCGGTGACCCCCGACATTGAGGCCTACCTTGATTTCGTGCTGACCATGTTCCTGGCCTTCGGGCTGGCGTTCGAGGTGCCCGTGGCGGTGGTGATCCTGGCCCGGTTGGGCGTGGTGCGTATCGACCAGTTGCGCGATTGGCGACGTTACTTCTGGGTGGCCGCCGCGGCGGTCGCTGGCTTGGCAACGCCGCCCGATGCGGTCTCGATGGTGTCGTTGCTGGTGCCGATGGGTCTGCTCTACGAAGTGGGCATCGTCGCGGCGCAGGTCTTCATCAAGCACACCAAGGCGCCCGCCGAGGCCGAAGACAGCCCGGCCGCGTGAGGCCGCGTCCGTGCTCCATCGAGGCGCTTGCGTGCCCGCTCGCTTGAATCGTTTCGGGGACGAGGCCGCCAAACTTCTGCGGCTCGCGCTGCCCATCATCGTGTCTCACCTCGCATCGGTGCTGATGGGCTTCATCGACACCGTGATGGCCGGCCGCGCTGGTGCCTTCGAGCAGGCCGTGGTCGGCTTGGGGGCGGCGATCTGGTTGCCGCTGGTGGTGGCGCTGGTGGCCGTGGTGCAGGCAGTGAGCCCGGTGGTGGCCCATCACTTTGGCGCGCAAGATGGCCCGGCCATCGTCGCCGACACCCAGCAGGGTTTGTGGCTGGCGTTGCTGCTCGGCGCGCTGCCGGCGCTGGCGCTGCCCTGGGCGCCCGACCTGCTGGCCGCTTTCGATGTGGACGCCGCGCTGGCGGGGCGCACGGTGGTCTTCTTGCAAGGCGCGGCGTTCGGCCTGCCGGCGGGCCTGATGTTCTCGGCGCTCGAGTTCTACTCGGCCAGCATCAGCCGCCCGGTGCCCGCGATGGTGCTGGGGCTGCTGGGCCTGGGGGTCAACGCGCTGCTCAACGCGGGCTTCATTTTTGGTTGGGGCGGGGTGCCCGTGCTGGGGGGCGCGGGGTGCGGCTGGGCCAGCGGCATCGGCATGTGGATCAGCTTCGTGCTGATGGCGGCGCATGTGGCGTGGGCCGCGCCTTATCGCGCCTATCGGCTGTTTCGCGGCTGGACCGGGCCACGTCGGGCGAGCTTGCTGCGCTTGTTGCGTATCGGCCTGCCCATGGGCGGCTCGGCGCTGGCCGAGGTGGCGGCTTTCACCGGGGTGGCCTTGCTGATCGGCTCGATGGGGCCGACCGTGATCGCGGCGCACCAGTCGGCGCTCAATTTCACGGCCATCATGTACATGTTGCCGGCCGGGCTCTCGGCGGCGTTGTCGATCCGCGTCGGTC
>NZ_JAYSBZ010000106.1:0-7571 GCF_041915145.1 Aquabacterium sp.
CGCGGCAAACGCCAGCCAGCGGTAGAACAGCCCCCGGTCGTGGGCCAGCGTGGCGAACACGTTGAGCGTGACCGGCCGCGCGCCTTGCGCATCGGTGCGCGAGCGGGTGAGGCGCAGCACCAGCCGCAACAGCCAGCCTTGCTCGCGCTCGGGCACCGGCGCCACGCGCGGCTCGCTCAAGCGATGCCACACGCCGGCCTGCGCGGGCAGTGGCGATGCGGCCAAGGGCGCGTCTTGCGAAGGGGCGGCGGGCTGCGGCATGGCGTCTCCAAAAAGCGAGCGATGAATCAATCAAGAAAATGATAGGGCCGGGCGACCGGCCACGAAGGTGCGAACCAGGTTGCGCTCGTCGCCCAGGGTCATCCAGGCGAAGAGCTTTTCATGCCAGTCGCGCGCCATGCTCAAGCGGTGCTCGCCCACCACGCCGTGGGCCAGGTTCCACACCGCCAGGTCCGCCGCGCGCCCCACTTCGAGGCTGCCGATCTCGTCGGCCAGACCCAGGTGTTGCGCGGCGCCCAGCGTGCAGGCGTGCAACGCCTTCCAGGCCGTCAGCCGGTTGCCTTGCAAGGCCTGTACCTTGTAGGCATCGGCCATGGTGCGCAGCATCGACAGGCTGGTGCCGCCGCCCACGTCACTGGCCAGCGACACGCGCACGCCCTGCTCTTCGGCTTGCGCCCAGTTGAAAAGGCCGCTGCCCAGAAAGAGGTTGGACGAGGGGCTGTGCGCAATCTGCGCCCCATGCTCGCGCAGCAAGGCGCGGTCGTGGTCGTCGAGCCAGATGCCATGCGCCAGCACGGCGCGCGGGTTCAGCAGGCCGGCTTGGGCGTAGACGTCAAGGTAGCTGCGCGCCTCGGGGTAGAGCTCGCGCACCCAGCGCACCTCGTCGCGGTTCTCGGCCACATGGGTCTGCATGTAGATGCCGGGGTGGGCGGCGCACAGCTCGCCTGCCATCGCCAGTTGCTCAGGCGTGCTGGTGGGGGCGAAGCGCACCGTCACGGCAAAGCTCTGGCGCCCGTTGCCGTGCCAGCGCTCGATGAGGTCGACGCAATCGCGGCGCGCGCAGGCCACGTCGTCGAGCAAGCCGGGCGGTGCAAAGCGATTCATCAAGACCTTGCCGGTGACGAGCCGCATGTTGAGCCGGTGCGCCTCGGCAAACAAGGCGTCTGCCGACACCTTGTGCACGGTCGGGAACACCACCGCCGTGGTGGTGCCGCAGGCCAGCAACGCCTGCACGAAGCGCTGCGCGCCTGCGGCAGACACGGCCGGGTCGGCATAACGCAGCTCGGCCGGGAAGGTGTAGGTGTTGAGCCAGTCGAGCAGCTGCGCGCCGTAGCTGGCGATCACGTCGAGCTGCGGGCTGTGCACGTGGGTGTCGATCAGCCCGGGCGTGAGCAGGCAGCCGGGGTGTTCTTCGCGTTGCCAGCTGGCATCGGGCTCCTGCGGCCCCGGCAGCACCCCGGCGATGCGGCCGTGCTCGATCAGCAGCCAGTGGTCGGGGCGCAGGCGCACGCCGGGGGCGGCATGCGGCGCGGCGAAGCCGGGGTCGGCGGTGAAGTCGAGCAGGTCGGCCCGCAGGGCCAGGCGCGGGGCGGATGAGGTGAGCGGCGCGGTCATCGTGCGTCGATTGTGGCCCCGATGCCCCGACGCCGAACCGTGGCGCCGCACCGCAGGCGGCTTACGGAGCCGGCGCGCGGTTGGCGTCCCACCCCGGGTGCTGGAAGTACTCGCCGTAGTGGCGCAGCGTCTGCGTGATGCCCATCAGCGCGACCTTCTTGATCTCGATCTTGGGCGAGCCGCGCATGGTGCCGGCGTCGTGCGTCAGCGGCCCCAGCACCACCGAATGAAACGCGGCGTCGGCCTCGGGCGTGAGCTTGCAGCCGCGCACGATGGCGGCGAGTTGCTGATCGAGCGAATCAGCCAGGCGCCCGTAGCCAGCGGCGTCCAGGCGATTCGCGGTGGCGTCAGCCTGCGCGGCCACCACGGCCGATCGCACCGCCTCCATGCCCTTGCGCAAGGTCTCGTCGGTCGGCCACTTCTCGCCCGGCTTGAGCGCCCGCAGCTTCACCTCACCCGGCTGCGCCGCATGATGGTCGTGGTGCAGCTCCGAACCGGCCGCCAGCACCGCGCCCGATATCCCCAGGGTGGCCCACGCCGTCACCACGACAGCCCCACGAAGCAACGCGAACATGAATCTTCCTTTCTTGAAACCGGCCCGACGGCCGAACACGCACAGCTTGCAAGCACCGCCTTACCGGCGTCTTACCGGCGTCTTACCCGGGCTGCCACGAAGGGCAACGATAGACGGGCCGTCGCCGACGTTACTTGATCGGCTTCAAGAAGCAGCCGGGGTGACGCGACCCGCGCCAGCGATTTATGCTTGACAGCCCTCGCCATCCCAACCCATGAGCGCTGCCACGACGGCGCGGTCTGATGAACCCGAACCGACCCCTGCTCAAAACGTTGCTGCGCCTGACCCTCGCGCTGGGCGGCGTCGTGTTCGCGGCGCTGGGCCTGATCGACCAGGGGTTGCGCACGGCTGCGGCTCCGCAGGGCATCGTGTCGTTCGAGCTGTGCGCCTATGGCAGCCGCTGCGGCGCCATCTTGCACGCCTGGAGCCCCCACGCCCGCGATCTGGCGCTGCTCAGTCTGGGCATCGACTACCTGTTCATGCTGCTCTACCCCGGAGCAATCTGTCTGGCCTTGCTGCTGGCTCGGGCCCGCACCCCGGGGCGCGCCCGAGCCGTCACCGGCATGCTGGCCGGGCTGATCTGGCTGGCCGCCCTGGCCGACGCCACCGAGAACTTCAGCCTCATCCAGATGACCCTGGCCGCCGACGTCCGCGTCTGGGCCTGGCCGGCCACCGTGGCCGCAACCGTGAAATTTGCCGTGTTCGGAGTCGCCTTGGCGTGGCTGGCGGCGGTGTACTGGCGCTACCCCGCGCCAAACCACGCCCTTGATGCCGCGTGATGCCGGGCGCCGGGCTCGCGCCCGATGGTTTTGCCCTACAGCGGCGCGGCAAGCGTGCCGAAATATGCCGACATGCAACTGAGCAGACTCGTTTTCATCGGCCTTTGCACCTGGGGCGCCTGGCATTGGTACCAGACGCGCCCGGTGATGCATGTGTCGCCCGGCACGGTGGCGGCCGCCGAGCCCGAGCAGACCCGCCCGCGCCAGAGCGACTTCAACCTGCGCGGCTACGCCATCAGGCCGCTGGCGCACTTCAAGGTGCGCGCCCGGGTGCTGTCGCGCGAAGACTACCGGGCCGACAAGGAGTCCGACTTGTCGCCCACCGACCTGGCGCTGGGCTGGGGGCGCATGTCCGACTCGGCGGTGTACGAGCAATTGCACATCAGCCAGAGCGGGCGCTTCTACTTCTGGCGCTACGACAACGAGCCGCCGATCCCGCCCGACGAGATCATCCGCTCCAGCGCCAACATGCACCTGATCCCGGCCAACGACGGCGTGCGCGGCGCGCTGGCCAAGGTGCGCCCCGGCCAGATCGTGCACTTTGAAGGCGAGTTGATCGAGGCGACCCAGCCGAGCGGCTGGCGCTGGCGCAGCTCGCTGACCCGCGAAGACTCCGGCGCCGGCGCGTGCGAGGTGATCTGGGTCGAATCGCTCGACACCGAATGAGCCGGCCGAAATGAATCGGCTGAATCTTGATTCGCCGCCGACCGCCCTCATCTCATCGACATGAGATGCGTCAGATTGACTGTTTCATTGGTTATTTTTCGCGAAACTACTCTTGCTGATCCGGCCTCATTTCGTTTTGAATGACATCGATCAGCCCCCCCCCGAAGCTCCGCCGCCGAGATGAACACCTGGAAGATCGAAAGCAACCGCCGCAAGCAAACCGCCATGATGCTCGCCCTCGGGAGCGTGGGCTTGGCCCTGACGCTGAGGCTGTCCGTGCTGGGGCACGGCGCCACCGAGGCCGCGGGCTTCGTCCTCGGTCTGCTGATGCTGGGCTTGAGTGCCGCGAGCCTGTACCTGAGCACCACCCGCGCCGTGGTGATCGACCCGCACAGCGGCCTGATCAGCATTGAAGACACCAACCGCGTGGGGCAGCGCAAGCGTTCCATCGCCTTCAAGGACGTGGCCGACGCCTACGTTGACCAGTCCGGCGACCGCGAAGGCAGCGTGGCCTACGACGTGATGCTCAAGCTCAAGAGCGGCAAGACGGTTTCGCTGTTCGCCGGCGCCATCTTCGACGGCCGATACGACCGCGCCGTGATGGCCGAACGTTGCCGGCGCATCGGCCAATACCTGCAACAAGCCTGAGCCTCACGGTTCAGCGCCTCGCCCCCCTGACCGTGGCCCGCTTCCGCCGAGGCTTCAGCCTCATCGAACTGGTGGTGGTGATCGCCATCCTGGCCACCCTGGCCTTGATCGCGCTGCCCAACCTCACCGACAAGGTCGTGCGCGACCAGATCAACGAAGCCCTGCCGCTGGCCGACGTGGCCAAGGGGCCGGTGGCCTCGGCCTGGTCGCTCACCCACATCCTGCCCGCCGACAACACCGCCGCCGGCATCCCGGCGCCCGAGAAGATCGTCAACACCTACGTGCGCTCGGTGGCCGTCGAAAACGGCGCCGTGCACATCACCTTCGGCAACAGCGCCAACGGGGTTCTCAAGGACAAGGTGCTCACGCTGCGGCCCGCCGTGGTGGACGACGCCCCCGTCGTGCCGGTGTCGTGGGTCTGCGCCAAAGGCAAGGTGCCCGACCAGATGACCATCAAGGGAGACGACCGCACCACCGTGCCGGCCAACTACCTGCCCTTGAAGTGCCGCAACCTCACGGGCAAGTAAGCCCGCCCCGAGGCTCGTGGGACAATGCGCCCCGCCGCGCGCCGCCACTGGCGCCACAGGCATCTCGCCGTAGTTCAATGGATAGAACGAGCGCCTCCTAAGCGCTAGATACAGGTTCGATTCCTGTCGGCGAGGCCAACTCCATCGCCACCAGAGGCCAGACTAAGCTGGGCCGCCCATGGCGCCGCGACGCCGCAGGGACTCGTAAAGCTCGCCAGGCCCCAGCAGGATGTGCTTCAGGCCCTGGCGCACCTTCTCGGAGTCCAGCGCCTGCTTGCTCATGGCCGAAAACGCGCCAAAGGCATCGATGATGGCGTTCAGCTGCTCCGACGTGAAATCCGGCGAATTGCTGAACTGCTCCTTCGTGTTGTTCATGGCCTGCTGAACCAGCAGATCCGACTCCATCATCTTCCCCTTGATGTTGTCCACAAAGGCGAGCATGTCGTGGTCGGTCAGCTCGCCATCAAACAGGTCATTCACCTTTTGCACGATTTCCGAGAGGCGGATCTTTTCCTTGTCCTGGATCTGCCCGGTGCCCGGCGCGGCCATGGGTTGCAACTTGTATTCGGCCACGTCCTCGCCGAGCAGCAGCTTCTGCGTGCCGCGATCCTTGAGCTTGTGGTGCGTCAGCGTGACCTTGGACAAATCGACGCCCTCGCGCTCGCGGCCAAAGTCCAGCAACGGCAGCAGGCGCCTGAAGAAGATGGCGCGCTTCTCGATGGCCGTGTTGCCGTAATCGAACATCTGCGACAAGAAGGCATACACACGCACGAAAGTGCCCAGGTCCCGCTTGAACAGCGTCAGGGCTTCCAGCTCGTCCTTGGCCGCCTGGCCATCGGGGCCCAGCTCGCCGCCGGGTAGCGTCCCTGACGCCGCCTGGAACGCCGCGCTGACCGCCTTGAAACGCTTGAGCAGCCGGTCGGCCACCGGCTCGATGGCGGCCACCAGCTGCGCCTGCGTGGCCTTCGGGCTCAGCTCCACCTGTACCACGCGCTCCACCTCGAAATCGTCGTAGTGGCCGGCGGCATCCAGCTTGGCGCGCAGGTCAAAAATCAGATCGGGGTCGGTCACGCCGGCCAGCTCGGCTGTCTCAAAGTAGGTCTGGAACGCCGCCAAAATCTCTTGCGGGTCGTTGGCGAAGTCGAGGATGTAGGTGGTGTCCTTCAGCCCGTGCGGGCCGTTGTAGGCCCGGTTCAGGCGCGACAAGGTCTGCACGGCCTGGATGCCGGCCAGCTTCTTGTCCACGTACATGCCGCACAGCAAGGGCTGGTCGAAGCCCGTCTGAAACTTGTTGGCCACCAGCAGGATCTGGAACTCATCGGTGGCGAAGGCGTCGCGGATGTCGCGACTCTTCAGGCCGGGGTTGAGTTGAGCGCTGTTTTCTGTGACGGGCTCAGGCAGCGAGTTCGGGTCGTTGACTTCGCCCGAATAGGCCACCAGGGTGCCCAAGCTGTAGTTTTGCGCCTTGATATAGCTGTCCACCGCCAGCTTCCAGCGCACGGCTTCCACGCGGCTGCCCACCACCACCATGGCCTTGGCGCGGCCCTTGAGCAGCGGCTGCACGTTCTCAAGAAAGTGTTCCACCACCACCTGCACCTTCTGGGCGATGTTGTAGGGGTGCAGGCGCACCCAGCGCATCAGGCCCTTGAGGGCTTCGCTGCGCTCGACTTCCTTGTCGTCCCACTCACGGCCGTTGTGGGCCAGCTTGAAGGCCAGCTTGTACGAGGTGTAGTTCTTCAACACGTCGAGGATGAAGCCCTCTTCGATGGCCTGGCGCATCGAATAGACGTGGAACGGCGCGGGCAAGTTGTCGGGCCCGGCGGGCAGATCGGGGTTGGGCCTGCGGCCAAACAGCTCCAGCGTCTTGGCCTTGGGCGTGGCGGTGAAGGCCACGTAGGTCACGGCGGATGCGGTGCCCGCCATGCCGGCCTTGGCGCTCATCTGCGCGGCCAGCAGGTCTTCGGTAGACACCTCGCCGCCGTCGGCCAGGTCTTGCAGCTCTTGGGCACTCAGCACCTGCTTGAGCTTGCCGGCGGCTTCGCCGGTTTGCGAGCTGTGGGCCTCGTCGGCGATCACGGCGAAGCGCTTGCCTTGCGTGGCCGCCAGCTCTTGCACGGCCTTCAGCGCAAACGGAAAAGTCTGGATGGTGCACACCACGATCTTCTTGCCGCCTGACAGCGCCTCGGCCAGCTCGCCGCTCTTGCTCTGGCTTTCGCCCTTGATGGTGGCCACCACGCCGGCGGTGCGCTCGAAGTCGAAGATGGCTTCTTGCAGCTGCGTGTCGAGCACCGTGCGGTCGCTCACCACCAGCACGGTGCTGAACAGTTTGTGGTTGGCCGCGTCGTGCAGGTCGGCCAGAAAGTGCGCCGTCCAGGCGATCGAGTTGGTCTTGCCACTGCCCGCGCTGTGCTGAATCAGATACTTCTGGCCCACGCCCTCGGCCAGCACGGCTTGCACCAGCTTGCGGGTGGCGTCGAGCTGGTGATAACGAGGGAAGAGCACGCCGGTGATGCGCTTCTTGTCGTCGCGCTTGGTCACGAGGTAACGGGCAATGATCTCCAGCCAACTGTCGCGCTGCCACACCTGCTCCCACAGGTAGTGGGTGCGGTGGCCTTGGCCGTTGGGTGGGTTGCCCGCCGCGCCGTGGTCGCCCAGGTTGAAGGGCAGGAAGTAGGTGCTGGGGCCCTGCAGCCTGGTCGTCATCATCACCGTGCGGTTGGTGACGGCAAAGTGCACCAGCGCCCCACGCGGAAAGTCGAGCAG
>NZ_JAYSBZ010000107.1:0-7469 GCF_041915145.1 Aquabacterium sp.
CTCGGTGGGCGTGAAGCTCACCGGCGCCACGCTCACGCCGGGCAGCTTGCGCGCGCGCAACTCGCGGGCCAGCACGGCGCCGTCCACCCACGGCGCCCCGATCCACTCGAACGGATGCTCGGTGCCACGCCCCACGCTGACGTTGGCGCCTTCCACCAGCGCAACGCCCGGGTAAAGCGCCGTCTGCGCGAGGGTGCGCAGGTTGGGGCTGGGCGGCACCCAGTCGAGATGGGTCTGGTCGTACCACGCGTTGCGGCGGTAGCCCTGCATGGCCACCACGCGCAGGTCGGCGCCGATCTGTTGCTCGGCATTGATCAGCCGCGCCAGCTCGCCGAGCGTCAGGCCGTGTTGCACGGGCAGGGGGTGGCAGCCGGTGAACGACAGGCGGTCGGCGTCGAGCATCGGGCCTTCGATGCGATCCGCGCCGATCGGGTTGGGCCGGTCGAGCACGATGAACGGGATGTGCGCCTGCGCCGCCGCCTGCATGGCGTAGTTCATGGTGCACATGTAGGTGTAGAAGCGCACGCCCGCGTCCTGCATGTCGAACACCAGCGCGTCGAGCCCCTTGAGCATCTCGGGCGTGGGCCGGCGCGTGGCGCCATAGAGGCTCACCAGCGGCAGACCCGAGACGGGCTCGACGCCCGAGGGGATCTTGCCCTCGGTGTTGCTGTAGAGACCATGCTCGGGCGTGAACACCGTTTGCAGCTGCACGCCGGGAGCCCAGCGCAGCACGTCGATATTGCGCTGGCCGTGGGCGTCGAGCCCCGTGAGGTTGGTGAGCAGGCCGATGCGCTGGCCGGCGAGCGAAGCAAAGCGCTCTGCTTCGAGCACGTCGAGCCCGGTCTGGACCACGGGGTGCTGTGCATCGCCTTGCTTGACGTCGGTGCGCGTGCTCGGGTCGGCGTCGAGATAAGGCGCGAAAGCGGGGTTGACGTCGGCCAGCGCGCTGCGCGAGAGGGGCGCGTGGGTCGAAGCCACGAGTTCGAGCACCTCGCGGCGCAGCGGGCGCGCGTCACCGCCACCACTGGGGTGCACGCGGTTGCTGAGCACGATGACGAAGCGGCGCGTGGTGAAGTCGATCCACAGGCCGGTGCCGGTGTAGCCGGTGTGGCCGATCAGGCCCAGCGGCGGCAGCTCGTGGCGCTGCGCCACCAGCGGGGCGTCGAGCGCCCAGCCCAGGCCGCGCCAGGGCAGTTGCTGGGGCGGGCTCTGCGGCGTGGCGAGCGCGGCGATGGTGTCGGCTTGCAAGATGCGCTGGCCGCCCGGGCCCACGCCGCCGTTCAGCAGCATCTGCGCAAAGCGCGCCAGGTCGGCCGCCGTGCCAAACAGGCCCGCGTGCCCGGCCACGCCGTCCATGCGCTCGGCCGTGGGGTCGTGCACCTCGCCGCGCCGCACGCGGCCACCCGGGCCCCAGGCGGTGGGCGCGATGCGCGCGCGCAGCGCCTTGCCGGGCAAGAAGCCGGTGTCCGCCATGCCCAGCGGCGCGAAGATGTGCTCGCGGGTGTAGTCGGGCAGGCTTTGCCTGGACACGCGCTGCACCAGCTCGCCGAGCACGGCGAAGTTGATGTCGCTGTAGAGCACGTGCGCGCCGGGCTGGTCGATGGGCTTTTCGTCGATGAAGCGCGTGAGCGCCGCGCGGCGGCCGCTCCAGGGCTTGGCCAAGTCGACATCGGCCCGCAAGCCAGAGGTATGCGCCAGCAACTGGCGGATCGTGATGGCGCCCTTGCCGTGTGCGCCGAACTCGGGCCAGTAGCGGGCGGCGGGTGCGTCGAGCTCGATCTTGCGTTGCTCCACCAACTGCAGCACGGCCGTGGTGGTGGCGATGACCTTGGTGACCGACGCGAGGTCGAACACGGTGTCGAGCGTCATCGCCTCGTGGGCCGGCACGCGTGAGCGTTCGCCGTAAGCACGTTGATAACGCACGCCATCGGCATCGCCCAGCAGCACGACCGCGCCGGGCAGTTGCGTGGCGGCGATCTGCGCCTGCACGAGAGCGTCGAGCGGCGCCCAGCTCAGGGGCGGGGAGGCAGGCAATGCGGCAAGAGGCGCCGATGCTGTCGCCTCGATGGTCGAGGCCGCGCTGGCCGAGGGTGAGCTGACGAGCGGGGCCGTGCGCGCCGCGAAGGTCCAGCCCAGGGCCGCGGCCAGGCCACAGACCAGCGCCGCGCGGCGTGCGCTCATGGGCTTACTTCGAGGCGGCGCTGGCCGGGGCCGATGCGGCAGCAGCAGGCGCCGCCTTGCCCGGCGTCAGTCCCGCGTCCGAATACGAGTTGCGCGGGTTCCAGAGCATCCAGCCCGAGGCACCCGAGTCGTCGCTGGCGCGGATCTGGTCGCGGATCTCGGCCTCGCCGAACACGCGGCGGTCAAAGGCGTAGTCCTTGAACGATTGCAGCCAGGGGCGGAAGCGCAGCGGGCTCACGCCGATGCGCTCGCGGCATTTGTCGATCGTGCGGCGCACGATGGTGTACGAATCGGCCACCGGGTTGCGCGTGCCCGGAATGCCCCAGGTGAAGCCAGAGGGGTAGAGCATGGGTGCCATGTAATCGACCACCTGATGCACCTCTTCGAGTTGCTGGCCGATGCCGGTGTCGTTGGTGTTCCAGCACACGTAGCCGAAGATGTCGGCCGACATGAAGACGTTGTAGGGCTCCAGGCGCTTGTGCATGGCCTTGAGGTAGCCGGTGATCGCGGCGACGCGGTTGGCCTCGGTGCTTTCCTTGGCCAGCACGAGGCTGGTGTTGGCGTCGGGGAAGCGCACGTAGTCGAACTGCACTTCGTCGAAGCCCATCTGGGCGGCCTGTTCGGCCAGCGCGCCGTTGTAGTCCCACATCTCGGTGCGGTTGGCATCGACCCAGCGCAGGTGCTCGCGGTCGGCGAACAGCTCGCCCGACTGGCGGCGGATGCCGGCCTCGGGGTGGGCCTCGACGTAGCGGTCGTCCTTGAAGCTGACGATGCGCGCGATCAGGTACAGGTTGCGCTGCTTGAGCTCGGCGATCAGCGCGGGCATGTCGCGCACCGTGATCACCTTCTGGTCGCCCAGGCCGAACTTGGCGGGGATGTCGCTCTTGAAGGGCAGCATGCCGCGGTCGCCCTTGAAGTCGATGACGAGCGCGTTGAGGTGGTTGCGCTCGATCACGCCCAGCGCCGCGTTGCGCAGCTTGACGCTGCCGATGCCGTAGGTCGAGAGGTAAAGCGCCTTCACCTGCAGCGGGGCGAGCGGCACGGTCAACGGCGCGCCCGCGCGGATCTGGTCGGCGCCGGGCAGGGCGACGTCGCTGCGGCGGTAGCCGGCGGCGCGCGCCATCACCTTGGGGCCACCGGCCTCGATGGTGAAGCGGCCTTGCGCGTCGGAGCGCACCACGCCGCGCTCGGTGGTGACGATGGCATCGGCGATCGGCGCGTGCGTCACGGCGTCGGTCACCACCCCCTGCACGGGGCCTTGGTAAGCAACGGCCGGCGCCCGTTGCGCCGAGCCGGCCGGCGCGCCGCCGCCACCACCGTGAGCCGAGCTGGTCGCGCGGGTTTGCGCATCGACCTGCCACGCAATCGCCACCGCGCCGGCGATCGCCGCCAGCGCGCCCAATTTGATCCATGGCTTGTTGCCCAAGAGTCCCATCGTCATCCCTCGTTTGTCAGGCTGCGCCGCCGCTGTGGCTGGCGCCGTGATTCAGTTTGAGCAGCCGCTCCATGGCGGCCTCGTCAACGCTGTCGATCATCAGATAGCGCGGCAGGCCCAGCAGCGGCTGGCCGCGCGTGGCGGGCTTGGCGTCGAGCGTGAACGCGGCCTCGTAGCCCGCCGCCTGGGCCAAGTCCATCAATTCGGGGTCGTAGATGCCGAAGGGCCAGGCCAGATGGGGCCAGACCTTGCCGAGCTTTTTTTCGAGCACGGTCTTCGACTTGACGAGCTGGGTGTTGACGAATTTGACGAAGTCTTCCGGCTTCTGCTTCTTGCGCTCTTGCTTGAAGTTGGGGTGCCAGTAGGTGTGGCCCGCCACCTCGACGAGCGGGCTGGCGTGCAGTTGCCGCAGCTGGTCCCACGTCATCGCGTACGACGCGTTCGAGATCGCCGAGGGGTAGATGAACAGCGTGACCGGCACCTTGGCGCGCTCGATCACCGGGCGCATCTCGGTGAACTGGGTGATGTGGCCGTCGTCCACCGTGATCACCACGGCCTTGGGCGGCAGATCCTTGCGGCGGCCGGTGAGGTAATCGACCAGCGTGCTCAGCGGGATCACGTTGCAGCCCAGCTCGCGCATCACGCGCAGGTGGCCCTCGAAGCGGGCGGTGCGAACCGTCATGCTGTCGGCCACGGCGGGGCCGAAGCGGTGGTAGCACAGCACGGTGGCGCCGGCGCTCGTCGCGCTCGCTGCGGGCGTTGGTGCGGCCGTTGGTGCGGCCGCCAGCGCGGGCCCGGCGCCGAGCCAGCAGGCGCCGCTGGCGAGGGTCGTCAGCAGGCGGCGGCGGGTGCCGTCGAACTCAAAGGGGTCGGCCGACTCGGCGGCGTGGTGGGGCAAGTGATCCATCAGGCAAACATACACGCGCCGCGTGGCGCCCATAGCCCCCAAGTGCAGCCAAAATCGCGCGCAGATTGAAGTTTCGGCGCCGCTACAACACCGGCGCGGCTCGCTGACCCCACCCACCTTGGAGGCTCTCGCCATGACGATTCCTGCCCTGCCCGCGTTGCTGCTCGGCCTGCTGCTGTTCTTGGGCGCGCATTCGGCGTCCATCGTGGCGCCGGCCTGGCGCGACGCCCGCGCCGCGCAACTGGGCGAACCGACCTGGAAGGGCGTGTATTCGCTGATCTCGCTGACCGGATTCGCGCTGCTGGTGTGGGGGTGGGCGGGCCTGCGAGCGCAACCCGTCGTGCTGTGGACGCCGCCGCATGGTCTGCATCACCTGACGCTGTTGCTGATGCTGCCGGTGTTTCCGCTGCTGCTGGCCGCCCATCTGCCGGGGCGGGTGCAGCGCGCCGCCAAGCACCCGATGCTGGCGGCCACCAAGCTGTGGGCGCTGGCGCACTTGCTGGCCAACGGCACGCTGGGCGACGTGCTGTTGTTCGGCGGCTTCTTGGCGTGGGCGGTGGCGGACCGGATCTCGGTTCAGCGGCGTGCGCCGCGCGCCATCCCGAGCGCCCCGGCCGGCGCGCTCAACGACGCCATCGCCGTGGTCGGCGGGCTGGCCTTGTATGTCTTCTTCTTGTTCAAGGGGCACGCCTGGCTGATCGGCGTGTCGCCCCTGGTGTGAGCGATCAGCGCGGGGCGAGGTCTTTGCAAGACGGCTTGCAGACCATCTCGCTGCGGCCCAGCACGCGCATGGATTGCAGCTGATCGGCGGTGCGGTGCCGACCGCACTTGAAGCACGAGCGGCTCATGCCGGTACCCGTGAATGGCGAACCCGAGACTTTGGAGCGATAACGCAAACCGTTGTCTTCGATTTTGGTGACCGTGTCTTTGCTCATGGGGGGGGTCTGGAAACTGCCGATGCGCGCAGCGAAGGTGAACACTCCGCCGTCCCTTTGCCGGGTCTTGCAACCCAACCCTGACACTACACACCCAAGGTGGGTAGCGTGTCAATCGTCAAATTATGGGTGTCCGGGGCGCTTCACCTATACGGTGTATTCATGGATAGGCGGAAACCCTCGAATTTGCCACCTTGCGGCCCGCCTCAGTCCGGGCAACTGACCGCGGGCTGACGATCCGGTTCGGCGCGGGCGTCGTCGAGCGCGGGCGCGTCGGGGAGCGTGCCCGCCTCGACGTCGGACGCGCACAGCAAGGTGCGGTCCCGCCCCGCCTGCTTGGCGCGGTACAGCGCCCGGTCGGCGCGCTCGATGCACTCGTCGAGGCTTTCGCCGATGTGGAACGAGGCCAGCCCGGCCGAGAAGGTGACGCGCAGCTCGGGGCGGCGCGTCAGCACTTCGGAGCGCGCCAGCCGCTCGCGCAGCCGCTCCATGCCGCGCAGGGCCTGCTCGGGGGAGGTGTCGGTCAGCAGCACCAGAAACTCTTCGCCGCCCCAGCGCGCCAGCACGTCGGTCTGGCGCAGCACGTCGAGCGCCGCTTGCGAGAAGCGGCACAGCACTTCGTCGCCCCCCGCGTGGCCGTAGGTGTCGTTGACGCGCTTGATGAAGTAGTCGAGATCGATGATCGCCAGGCAGAAGCGGTGATGGCCCGAGCGTTCGAGCCGCTTCTGATGCTGGTCGATGATCTCGTTCATGTGGCGCCGGTTGTAGAGCTTGGTCAGCTCGTCGCGCGTGGCCAGTTCCTGAATGCGTTCGACGGCCTGACTCAACTCGTTGCGCTGCGCCCGCACCTTGTTGCGCATGGCGCTGAGCTGCGCCGCGAGCTTGGACACGGTCGGCATGACGGTGAGCGCGAGCACGAGGTGCGCGGCCTCCAGCTTGATCGGGTACTGCTGTGGGTCCGTCCACATCTTGACGACGCTGGTCGCGCCCATCAGCACGACGGTGTAGACGCTGGCAATGCGCGCGCTGCGCGCGTCGAGCGTGAAGGTGCCGAACATCAGCACCAGCGTCATCAGCATCATGGTGGAGCCATGCACCGGACCGGAGATGGCGTAGGCCCCCATGATCCAGGTGAGCGCCGACAGGATCTGCGGCAGCGCCAGGGCCGGCTCGTCCAAGCGCTGGCTCCAGCCGGTGCGCAACAGCACGTAGAAGGTCAGCACATTGAGCAGGATCGCGCCCGACAGCACCACCGCCTGCCGCACCTGCATGTAGCCGGCCCAGCAGGCGTACACCATCAGGCCCACACACACCACGTAAACCAGGGCCGCCGTGAGCGAATGCTCGACCCGCACCCGCTGCTTGGGGTCGGTGCCAAGCAGCCAGGCGCTCCAGAGGCTGTATTCGCGGGGCGGAGTGGACATGATCCCCGCGTTTTCGGCCGCACGCAGGTCCTGCTTGAGGCTTGTCACCCCGGCTCGTGAAGGAAGTCGCGCAAAGGCCGGACACGGCTGCCGGCACCCGCGTCTACCCGGGTTCGGCGTCACTACATTGCTGACAGACTGTGCCGATATGACTCGCATTCATCTCGAATAACTCCGTCTGCCCGCCGCACTCATGCCCGGATCCATTGCGCATCGCGACCCCGACTCCCGCCCGATCGAGCCGCCGGGCACGGCTCTCGGCCGCACCCCGCGCCACCCAGACGAAGACCATCTCGCGCTGTTCGAGCAGCAGACGACCCTGGTGATCGTGGAATGCGACACGCTCGGCCAGGTGGTGCGCTGGAACCCCGCCGCGCAGCAGGTGTTCGGCTACACCGAGCAGCAGGTTCTGGGGCGGCCCCTGCACGCGCTGGTGGTGCCCGACGAGCACCAGGCCGTCTTCCAGGCACTCTGGAGCGAGGCGCTGACCGGCCGCTGCGCCGAGCAGGCCGTGCGCAACGTGCGCGCCGACGGCCGCCCGTTGCACGTCTACTGGACGCTCACCCCGCTGCACGACGCACGGCGCG
>NZ_JAYSBZ010000108.1:0-7147 GCF_041915145.1 Aquabacterium sp.
CAGCAGTTCGTCCTGGTGGTAGAGCACGCGGTCGCGCAAGAAGGTGAGGTTGGCGCCCGCCGCCGTCTGCATGCCCATGGCCAGGTATTTGCCGGGCACGGCGCAGGGCACCGCAGCCAGCTGCGAGGTGACGCTGGTTTTCTTGTCGGGCAGATGCGCCGCCACCCACGACGAGGTGCCGATGTAGAGATGCGCGCGGTAGTCTTCGACCGCGCCAGAGCCCACGGCTCCGGCGGAGTTGTCGATGGCGCCAGCCACGACGCGGGTCGAGCGCGGCAAGCCCAGCTCGCTCGCCACCTCGGGCAGCAGCGGGCCGATCACGTCGGTGCTGCGCACCAGCTCGGGGAATTTGTCGGCCTCGATGCCGCTGGCGGCGATCAGCGCGGGGTCGTAGCGCACCTGCTGCAGATCGCGGTTGTCGGTCACCCAAGACGTGAGGATCGAATCGTGCGTCGCCACGAAGCGCCCGGTCAGGCGCAGGTTCAGGTAGTCGAGCACGTTCAGGAACTTGAAGGTGCGCTCGTAGAGGTCGGGCCAGGTCTGCTTGACGTAGAGCATGTGGGCCGCCGGGTCTTTGCCCGACAACGCCGGCGCGCCGCCCGTCAGCCGCACCCAGCGCCACAGCTTGCTGGCGCCGTAGCCGGCCACGTTGACCCAGCCGCGCACGCGCTGGCGCAGCGCCGCGGCGCCCCGCATGTCCATCCAGAGCAGGCAGCGCGTGAGCGGCTCGCCGCTGCGACTCACCGCCACGGTGCCCTCGCCTTGCGTCGAGCAACACACGGCCACCACGCGCTGGCGCAGCTCGGGCCGCTGGGCCAGCACCTCGGCGGCGGTCGACAAGAACGCCGCCCACCAGTCGCGCGGGTCCTGCTCGGCGCCGTGGCCGGGCAACAGGTGCAACTCGACCGGCCGGAACGCCCAGGCCAGCACCTCGCCACCGAGCGACACCAGGGCGGTCTTGCAACCCGAGGTACCCAGGTCGACAGCCAGCACGACAGGCTCGGAAGAATGGCGTTCGGACGACAACATGATGGGGTCGAACCTTACCGTCAGCACCTCAAATTAGTCAACATTTGTCGGCTAATGGTTTGCACGGATCGCCCCCCATCCACGGTGAGGCATAGAGTCCGCTCGAGCAAACTCGAGCATCGTCAACCGATTCACCCGCCTTCTGCGAACCCCACGCGAGCCTGCACGCCATGACCACCCGCCAAGCCCCGAAGCCGCGCCGCCCCAAAGCCCCACCCGCCGCCCAGCCGCTGGTGCCCGACCTGCACGACGATCTGCTGGCCAAGACGCTGCCGCCGGGGCAGTTCAAGTTCACCAGCAAGCAGGGCCGCGCCCGGCGCATGCAGCTGCTCAACGCCGCCAAGGAACTGCTGCGCGACCGCCCGTCCGAAGACGTGTCGCTGGCCGATGTGTGCCAGCACGCCGGCATCCCGCGGGCCTCGGCGTATCACTTCTTCTCGAACATCCAGGCGGTGTTTCTGGGCCTGCGGGTGCTGCACGCCGAAAGCCTCATCGGCGCGCTGGACGCCGTGCACAGCCACGACTTCGACAACTGGCGGGACTACTTCAGCGCGCTGATCGACCAGGGCGCCAACGCGCTGCGCAACGACCCCGCGGCCACCCAGCTGGTGTACGGCAACCTGGGCAGCATGAGCGAGGCCCGCCGGCTCGGCGAGGTGCTCGACGCCCGGCTGGCCGAGATCGCCGTGCACGGCCTCACCACGCGGTTCACGCTCCAGCAGTGGAACGAGCAAGCCGAGGTCTTCGGCGTGGCCTTCACGCTGGTCGATTCGGTGTTTCGGCTGTCGTGGCGCCAGCACGGCACCGTAACCGAGTGGATGCAGACCGAGGCCAGGCGGGCCGCCATTTCGTACTTGCGCAACTACCTGCCGGAAGTGCTGCCCCTGTGCTGACGCGGCCGGTTCCCCTGGTGCGGGTTGACGCTGATTGACGCTTCATCGCACAGCGAAAAGGATAGACAAATGTCGATCAATTTTGTGCACAACGCAGTTCGACAAACCCACCCATCCCCCTCGACTCACGGCAGCGGCGGGGGTATGTACGCATCACGAGTCCAGGGAGTCCACATGAAATAGAGAAAGGGCGAGATGCCATTCCAACGGCGTCAACGCACCTGTGTTAGCGAGAGCGATAACAACCAAGCGACAAGACTGAATCAACAGAACAGTTAGGAGCATTCAAGTGAAGACAACCCTCTCCCAAACCTTGCGTCGTCTGGCGCTGCTGGCGGGCATCTCCGCCGCCGGGGCGGCTCACGCCGCGTATTTCGTGTGGGAAACCGTGGAGCTGCCGGCCTCGACCGGTGCCTCTTGCAGCAACGGCTCGCCCTACCGCTTCTTCGTCAACCGCACGCCGTTCACGAGCAAGACGGTGGTGATGGTCGAAGGCGGCGGCGCCTGCTGGGAGCAGCAAGGCTGCAAGGGCGGCACCAAGCTGTCGGCCGTCAACCCCAACGGCGTGGCCAGCAACTACATGAGCGACCTCAACACCCAGGCGCACCTGGGCCTGGTCACGCCGTTCACGATGCGAATCGACCCGCTGCAGTCGGTGCAAACCCAGAGCTGGAACATCGTCTACGTCACGTATTGCACGGGCGACGTGCACACCGGCAACAAGGTCAACGTCTACAACAACGTCGACGCGGCCAACCCGATGACCTTCTACCACCGTGGCGACGTGAACTCGCAAGCCATCGCGGCCTGGATGGCGAAGAACATGCCGCGTCCGTCGCAGCTGCTCATGACCGGCTTCTCGGCCGGCGGCGTGGGTTCGCTGGCGCAGTACGACACCTTCCGCGCGGCGCTCAAGCCCACGCGCAGCGCGCTGCTGTCCGACTCGGGCCCGCTGTTCATCGCCCCGCGCAACGGCACCGCCGAGCAATACCCCTCGCTGCCGCTGCACAACACCATCCGCGACAAGTGGGGCCTCGACCTACCGACCGGGCTGGTCACGCGCCTGCTCACCAAGTATCCGGGCGCGGGCGACGCGAACGACCTCGGCTCGATGAACGCGGCGCTGGCCAAGATCTACCCGAACGACCGCCTGGGATTCGCGCTCTTCCAGCAAGATGACGACTTCTCGAGCTTCTCGTACGAGAAGTTCTACACCGACATCTCGGGCGCTGCCACCGATGACATCCGCAAGGCCAACACCAACAAGCGTTGGCGGCAAGACATCGGGCCGTGGCTCGACGCGCTCAAGCCCTACAACAACGTGGGTTACTACGTGCCGTATGAGCGCACGATGAACGAGTCGCACTGCCTGACCATCGTCACCTTCGGCGGCACCGGCATCAAGGAGGCCGGCTACAAGGACGTCGGCTCGTTCGTCGACAACCTGCTGGGCTCGGGCGCGCTGATCCGCGCCTACCAGACCGAGCAGGAGATCCAGAACACGACGGTGGCCGACTGGGTGGCGCAGTTCCTGGCCAACTTCATCTGACCACCGGGGCCGCCCGGCCCCTCGTATCGCGCATGTTCTTTCATGCCCCGGCCCGGCCGGGGCATTTTTTTTCAGACCTGCGGCGTGCTGGTGAGCCAACCGGCCACCGCGTCGAGCGGCAACACCTCGCCCGCCGCGCCGAGCTTGATGGCCTCGTGCGGCATGCCGAACACCACGCAGCTGGCCTCGTCTTGCGCGGCGGTGCGGGCCCCGGCCTGGCGCATGGCCAGCAAGCCCCGCGCACCGTCGTCGCCCATGCCGGTCATGATGATGCCGCTGGCGTTGCGCCCGGCGCATTCGGCCACCGAGCGGAACAGCACGTCCACCGACGGGCAATGCCGGTTGACCAGCGGCCCTTCTTTCACCTCGACCACGTATTGCGCGCCGTTGCGGCGCAGGCGCATCTGCTTGCCGCCGGGGGCGATGAGCATGCGGCCGTTGATCACGCGATCGCCGTTGCGCGCCTCGGCCACGTCGATCTCGCACAGGCTGTTGAGCCGCTCGGCGAATGAAGCCGTGAACTTCTCGGGCATGTGCTGCACCACCACGATGCCGGGCAAGGTGCGCGGCAGGCGCGTGGCCACGGCTTCGAGCGTCTGCACCCCGCCGGTCGACAAACCCATGGCGATGACCCGATCGGTGGTGACGGCCATCGATTTGGCCTCCACCGCGGGCGTCGGCGCCTGACGGGGCGCGGCAACCGCCATCGGGCGGCGCAGGGCCCGCATGTTGGCGTGCGCCGCGGCCCGCACGGCGGCCACGATGCCGTTGGCGTCGTCTTCGAGAAAGGCCTTCAGCCCCAGCTTGGGCTTGGTCACGAAGCCCACCGCGCCCGCCGACAAGGCCTGCATGGTGGTGTCGCAACCCTTTTCGGTGAGCGTGGAGCACATCACCACCGGCGTGGGGTGCTCGGCCATGATCTGCTTGAGGAAGGTGATGCCGTCCATGCGCGGCATCTCGACGTCGAGCACGATCACGTCGGGCCAGTTGGCCTGCAGCATCGGCATGGCGAACAGCGGGTCGGACGCCGTGCCGATCACCTGGATGCCCGCCGCCGTGAGCCGCTCGCTGAGATGGCGCCGCAGCAGGGCCGAGTCATCGACGATCGTCACCTTGATCGCGCTCATGGTTTTCTTCCGGGTCTGGGGTGCGCGCCAGCCGGCGCGACGACGGCGGCGGCGGCGTGGGTTCTGGGTTTGGCCGCGACCGCGCCGTGCGGCTTGTGCGGGGCGGCATGCGGCTTGGTGGCGGGAGCCGGCGCCGGCTTGCCGCGCTTGAGCTCCACCTGCCCGCTCTTCATGTCGAGGGTGACGTTGCGCGGGTCGTTGCCGCCCACGTCCACCGTCTGCAGCTGAAAGCCATAGCGATCGACCAGCTCCAGCGCTTTCTCGATGTTGCGCTCGCCGATGTTGAACTTGTGCGTGTGGACCTGGTCGGGCATGGTGTCGGCGCCGCCGTACAGGTCGACCAGGTATTCGCCGGGCTTGGTGCCGGTGCGCGCCATCGAGTTGACGAGCAGCTCGACCGCCTCTTCGGCGAAGCGCCCGTCGAGCGAGGCGCCGCCCGGCCGGGTTCGATTCGGCAGCAGGTAGTGGCACATGCCGCCCATGCGCCGATGCGGATGCCACAGCGTGAGGGCCACGCATGAGCCCAGCAAGGTCCGCACGATGGCCCCGGTGGCGCCGAAGTACCACTGGCCCGGCAGCAGAAAAACCTGCTCGCCGCGGTGCGAGTTGATCTTGCCCAGGCCGTGATCAAGTACGAGCATAAATGGCTGGTTGGACTTGGCGCAGCCCGGTCTTGAGCATGCTCAGCGACTCGGAATGCCCCGTGAAAAGATAGCCGCCCGGCTTGAGCTGCGGCACCACGCGCTGCACGATCTCGGCCTTCTTCTCGTTGTCGAAGTAGATCAGCACGTTGCGCAAGAAGACGACGTCGAACAAGCCGATGTCTGGCAAGGGCTGCATCAGGTTGGCCTGCTCGAAGCGCACGTTGGCGCGCAGCGGCTTGTCGATCAGCAGCTGGCCGGCGTATTCGTCGAGCCCCTTGAGGCAAAAGCGCTTGAGGTAGCCCGGCGGCATGTGGTCGGTGCGATCCATCGGGTACAGCGCGCGCCGCGCCGAGGCCAGCACGCTGGTCGAGAGGTCGGTGCCCACGATCTGCCAGCCGCGCCGGCCGATCTTGTCGGCCAGCACCATGGCGATGCTGTAGGCCTCCTCGCCCGACGAGCTCGCCGCGCTCCAGACCCGAAACTCGCCACCGCCGCGACGCTCGGCCAGCAAGCGCTCGAGAAACGCGAAGTGCTGCGGCTCGCGAAAGAAATACGTTTCGTTGGTGGTGAGCTTGTCCACCACCTTCACCACCTGGGTGGGGTCGTCGCCACGCACCACGCGCTCGATGAAGTCGTCGAGCGAAGCCGCGCCGCTCTCGTTGGCCAGCTTCTGCAGGCGGCCCACCACCATCGAGCGCTTTTCGGGCGCGAGCTTGATGCCCGAGACGTTGCGGAACATCTCGCACACCGCGTTGAAAGATCGTTGCGACAGCTCCGACATGAGTGGCTCCAGCCTGGGGGGTGAGGCAGCGCCGCTCAAGCGTGCACGTGCGACTCGATCAGGGCGGCGATGTCGTCTTCGGCCAGCGTGTGCGCCAGATCGAGCACGATCACCAGCCCCTCGCCCACGTGGGCCATGCCGGCAATGAACTGCGGCGCGATGCGCGTGCCCAGCGCCGGCGGCGGCTCGACGTCGCCGGGCGCGATGTCGATCACCTCGCTGACGGCATCCACCAGGGCGCCCACGATGCCCGATTCGCCCGCCCCGCCGCGCCCGCCGAGCTCGACGATCACGATGCAGCTGCGCCGCCCGATCTGCGTCGGCCCGCGGCCGAAGCGCGCGTTGATGTCGATCACCGGGATCACCACGCCGCGCAGGTTCATCACGCCGCGAACGAAGTCCGGCGTCATGGGCAGCGTTGTCATGCGCCCCACCTCGATGATCTCGCGCACGCTGGCGATCGGCACCGCGTAGGGCTCGTCGCCGATCACCAGCTGCAAATGCTGCAGGGCGGCTGAGTCGCCCTCGCCCCGCGCCGCGTCGGGCTCATGCGCCCGCTCGCTGTGCATCACATCCTCGGCCAATGCTTGCATGGCTCGGTCTCCTGTGCGTTCAGTGCAGCAACGAGTTGCGCTGCTCGCCGCGATGGCCACGCGAACCACCATCGCTCAGCAGCTTGAAGCCGGCCATCACACCCTGCAACTGCGCCGCCTGGGCCGACAGCTCCTCGGCCGTGGCCGACAGCTCCTCGGCCGCCGACGCGTTCTGCTGCGTCGAGGTATTGAGGTGCTCCATCGCGGAGTTGATCTGGTTCACGCCGTCCGACTGCTCGCTCGACGCCGCGGTGATCTCCTGCACCAGGTCGGACGTCTTCTCGATCGACGGCACCATTTCCTTGAGCAGCGAGCCGGCCTGCTCGGCCAGCTTCACGCTGGAGCCCGCCAGCTGCCCGATCTCGGCCGCCGCCACCTGGCTGCGCTTGGCCAGCTGCCGCACCTCGGCGGCCACCACCGCGAAGCCGCGGCCGTGCTCGCCCGCCCGCGCCGCCTCGATGGCCGCGTTGAGCGCCAGCAGGTTGGTCTGGTAGGCGATGTCGTCAACGATGCTGATCTTCTTGGCGATCT
>NZ_JAYSBZ010000109.1:0-7093 GCF_041915145.1 Aquabacterium sp.
GCTGCGCTGGCTGCTCTGCCGCGCCGCTGCGCCGTGGGCGGCACTTTGGCTTTCGGCTTGCCGGGCCTGGCGTTGTACAGCCTGGGTCGCACCCAACAAATTGCGCCCGTCGAGCTGGCCGCGCTGATGCTGGTGCTGGCCGCCGCCGTACTGTGCCTCAAGGGCTGGGCGGGGTTGCGCCTGGCGTGGTTCCCGCTGTTCCTGCTGTTCTTCGTGGTGCCGCTGCCGTACTCCGTCACCACCTTGCTCACCGGCCCGATGAAGACGGCCGTGTCGGCCGTGGCCACCGGCGTGCTGCACGGCGTGGGCTACCCGGTAGGCCGCTCGGGCGTGGTCATCACCGTGGGGCAATACGAATTGCTGGTGGCCGAGGCCTGCGCCGGGTTGCAGACCATGTTCACTCTCGAGGCCATGGGCCTGCTCTACACGCACCTCATGAACTACCGCAGCGCGGTGCGCAACGCGCTGATGGCGCTGCTGGTGGTGCCCCTGGCCTTCGCGGCCAACGTGATCCGCGTGATCGTGCTGGTGCTGGTGACCTACCACCTTGGCGACCGCGTCGGCCAAGGCTTCGTGCACGGCGCGGCGGGGCTGCTGCTGTTCGCCGTGGCGCTGGGCCTGATCAGCGTGGTCGATCGCCTGCTGAGCCGGACCTTGCCGGCGCGCTGGGCCCACTGATCAGCCCTCACGCCCATGACCTCGCCCCGACACCCCACGCGCCGCGCCGCTCTGCTGCTGACTGCCGGCATGCTGACCACGGCCGGCGGGGCCGCCTGGTTCAAGCCGCGCGCCATGGCCGAGTTGCGCCCTCGGGTGCGGCTCGAAGACATCTTCCCGCGCCAATTCGGGCGCTGGCGCACCGACCCCGGCGGCGAGATCTTCGTGCGCCCGCCCGACGTGCAAGCCGACATCTACGCCACCTACAGCGCCGTGCTCGAACGCATCTACATCGACGACCAGGGGCGGCGCGTGATGCTGTCGGTGGCCTACAGCGAGCGGCAGTCCACCCGCGATCAGCTGCATCTGCCCGAACGCTGCTACGCGTTTCGCGGCTTCCGGGTGAGCGATGCGCAACGCGGCGTGCTGCGCCTGCAGGGGCAGGACGTGCCCGTCACCCGGCTCGACACCGCCCTGCCCAACCGGCCCGAGCCGCTGACCTACTGGATGGTGGTCGGCGACGAGGTGGTGCCCGACATGCGCGGCATGCGCAACCGGGTGCTCAAGCTGGGCCTGCAAGGCCTGCTGCCCGACGGCATGCTGGTGCGCGTGTCCACCATCGACCCCGATGCCCAGCGCGGCTGGGCCGACCAGGCACGCTTTGCCGGCGAGCTGGCGGCGGCCATTCCCGAGGCGCTGCGCCCGCGAGTGCTGGGCCGCGTCAACCCGGGCTGAGGCATCGAGCCAGACGCCCGGCACGCGGCCACGTTGCGTTCGGAGCCCACGTCGCCTGCCTCGATTTGTAGACCCACGTCATCAGCGCGAGGCCGGGTTTGGGTAGCATCGCAGCATGAGCACCGCTACCTCCCACACCCCTGACAGCCGGGTCAACGCCGACCCCCAAGAACTCGCCAAATTCAGCGAACTCGCCCACCGCTGGTGGGACGCCGAGAGCGAATTCCGCCCGTTGCACCAGATCAACCCGCTGCGCCTGGACTGGATCGACGCGCAAGCCGCCATCGCCGGCAAGCGCGTGGTTGATGTTGGCTGCGGCGGCGGCATCCTGGCCGAATCGATGGCCAAGCGCGGCGCCAACGTGCTGGGCATCGACCTGGCCGACAAGCCGCTCAAGGTCGCCCAGTTGCACGCCATGGAAGGCTGCGTCGCCAACCTGCAATATCGCTCGGTAGCCGCCGAGGCCCTGGCCGCCGAACAGCCCGGCCAGTTCGACGTGGTCACCTGCATGGAAATGCTCGAGCACGTGCCCGAGCCCGCCTCGGTCATCCAGGCCTGCGCCGACATGGTCAAGCCGGGTGGCTGGGTGTTCTTCTCGACGCTCAACCGCAACGTCAAGTCCTACCTGTTCGCCATCGTCGGCGCCGAGTACGTGCTCAAGCTGCTGCCGCGCGGCACGCACGAATACGCCCGCTTCATCCAGCCCGCCGAGCTCACGCAATGGGCGCGCAACGCCAACCTCGGGCCGGTGGCCATGAAGGGTCTCGAATACCACCCGCTGACGCAGCGCTATTGGCTGTCGGGCGACACCAGCGTCAACTACATGGTGGCGTGCCGCAAGGCGTGAAGGTGGCGAGCATGACCATCACCTTTGCCCCCCGCGCCGTGCTGTTCGACCTTGACGGCACCCTCGCCGACACCGCGCCCGATCTGGGCGGCGCCCTCAACGTGATGCGCGAGCGGCGCGGCCTGCCCGCCATGCCCATTGCCGAGCTGCGCCCCTGGGCCTCGGCCGGCGCACGCGGCCTGCTGCACATCGGCCTGCAAGCCGAGCCCGAGCACGACAACTTCGAAGCGCTGCGGCACGAGTTTCTCGACATCTACGAAGGCATCTCCAGCCTCCACAGCGTGCTGTTCGACGGCACCGAAGCACTGCTGGCCGGACTCGAAGCCCGCCGCCTGCCCTGGGGCGTGGTCACCAACAAGCCCAAGCGCTTCACGCCCGGCGTGCTGGCGGGCCTGGGCATCGGCCACCGTGCCGCCGTGGCCGTGAGCGGCGACACCACCCCGCACGCCAAGCCGCACCCCGCGCCGCTGCTGTTCGCTTGCGAGCAGATCGGCATCGCGCCCGAGCACGCGCTCTACGTGGGTGACGACCTGCGCGACGTGCAAGCCGCCCGTGCCGCCGGCATGCCGGTGGTGGCCGCCGGCTATGGCTACATCGGCCAGAGCGAAATCGCCAGCTGGCAGGCCGACGCCATCATCAACCGCCCGCAAGACCTGCTGACGCTGCTGGCCGCGTAAATCCGACTCCCTCTCCCCATGCCCGACGCCACCGCCCTGCTCCGCTCACCCCGCCTGCGGCGCATCGGCCTCGTCGCCGGTGCCGTCGCGCTGGTCTGGACGGCGGGCGCCGGCTGGCTGCTGCCGCGCTGGCTCAAGCCGCAGATCGAAACCGCGGCCACGCAGGCGCTGGCCACGCCGGTGCGGCTCGACGGTTTGTCGATTTCGCCGTGGACGCTCACCGCGCGGCTCGACGGCCTGCGCGTCGGCCCGGCGCAGGCCGAGTTCGTGAAGCTCAAGCAGCTTGAGGCGCGCGTGTCGCTGCAATCGCTGTGGCGACTGGCGCCGGTGGTCAGCCGTGTCACGCTGGTCGAGCCGCAGTTGTTCATCGAGCGCACCGGCGAGCAGCGCTTCAATTTCTCGCCGGTGCTCGACCACCTCAACGCCCAGCCCAAGCAACCCGACAACAAGCCGGCCAAATTCGCCGTCCACAACATCCGCATCAGCGGCGGGCGCATCCGCTACCTTGACCACGTCATCGACCCGGCCCACCCCGAAGACCACCTGATCAACGACCTCAACGCGGGCGTGCCGTTCTTGTCGAACCTGCCCAGCGACGTCGAGGTCGACGTGCACCCGCTACTCGAAGCCAAGGTGGACGGCAGCCCGCTGCGCATCACCGGCAGCACCCAGCCCTTCGACAAAGACCTGCACTCCGACATCGACCTCAACTGGAGCGCGGTGGACTTGGCCTACTGGGCTCGCGCTGCGCGCCCCCTGCTGCCGCCCGAGCTGCGCCTCGACGTGACCCGAGGCCAGTTGGACACCCAGTTGCACATCGCCTTCGAGCAGCGCCCCGCGCCGGCCGTGTCCACGCTCAAGATCGGCGGGCAGGTGACGGTATCGGGGTTCGACGC
The DNA here is from genome assembly GCF_041915145.1 of Aquabacterium sp. Classification (GTDB taxonomy): domain Bacteria; phylum Pseudomonadota; class Gammaproteobacteria; order Burkholderiales; family Burkholderiaceae_C; genus Aquabacterium. Next base: position 3,813 of record NZ_JAYSBZ010000109.1, read on the forward strand.
AGCTTGGCCGCAACAAGCCTTGGCCTGGCGCTGGCAAGCGCTCGATGTGAGCGGCATCGACGTTCAACCTTTGCAGCGTCAAGCCAGCGTGGGCCGCATCGCGCTCAGCGGGCTGGGTGTGGAGGTGGGGCCGCGCCCACACGGTGTCGCCCCCCCTGCCTCGGCCGCATCGGGGCCAGCGGCCGCCACCACCAACGCCAGTTGGGCCTGGCGCATCGGCCAGATCGACGTGGCCGCCTCGGCCATCCAGGTTGAACCGCAAGCCGGGCAGAAGCTGCCGCTGATCGGCCCGCTCAAGCTGGCGTTGAGCGGGCTCGATTCCGGTGCCAAAGCGGCGCCGGCCAAGCTGCAATTCAGCGCAGCCGATGCCAAGCAGGGCACGGTCAAACTCGGTGGCAGCGTGCAGCTGGCGCAGCGCCAGGCCGCGCTCGACGTCGCCGTCGAGCAACTGCAACCCGGCCCCTGGCTGGCGCCGTTTGCGGCAGCCCTGCCGGCCACGGTTTCAGCCGGCACCGTGGCATTGCGCGCTCACTTGCAACTCGACCCGCAAGCCCTGGCGCTCACGCAAGGCCAACTCGACTTGGCGGGCATCCAGGCACAAAGCACCAACGCCCCCAAAGGCGTGACGGCTGATCGCCTGACCCTGCCCAAGCTCAGCGCCGGCAGCCTGCAGGCCGTGCTCAAGCTGGGCGACGCGGGCGCCAGCCTTGACCTGGCCAAGCTCGACGCGCTGCGCATCGAGCAGCTCGACGCCACCCTCACCCGCAGCGCCGACGGCCGCTGGCTGTGGGCGCCGGCCTCGGCCACGACGACCGCCTCATCGCCCACGAAACCCGAGAAGCCCGCCAAGGCCGCGCCGCTGCCGCGCATCGAACTCGGCGAGTTGCGCTGCACAGCCTGCAACTTCAACATCACCGACCACACCACGGCCCAGGCCAGCAACTACTCGCTGCTCAAGTCCGACATCAAGCTGGCGTCGCTGTCGAGCGACCTGAGCCACACCAGCCAGTTCGAGATCAGCGGTGTCGGCCAACACTCGGGCACGCTGCAACTCAGCGGCGAGGTGCGCCCCGAGCCGCTCAAGCTGCAAAGCAAGGTACAGATCAAGAACGTCGACCTGCGCGGCATGCAGCCCTACGTCGACCCCTACCTCAACATCACGCTGGGCAGCATCAAGGTGCAAGCCGACGGCAACGTGGCGCTCGAGGCCGGCGCGGGTGGCGACCTGGCCGCGCGCTACAAGGGCCGCGTCGGCGTGACCGAGCTGCGCACGCAAGACCGCATCACCTCGGCCGAGTTCCTGCGCTGGAAGGCTTTCTCGCTCGACGGCCTGAGCGCCGAGTGGAAGCAGAACAACCTCACCGCCGACTTCGGCCAGATCGCGTTGCGCGACTTCTACGCCCGCCTCATCCTCAACCCCGACGGCACGCTCAACGTGGCGCAGATCCTGCGCGCCAAGGGCGCCGAGGCGCAGTCGATCACCACACCCACCGCACCCGGCCAAAAGCCCGCCGCGGCACCGCCAGCCGCCCCGGCCAGCGCCGCATCCGCCCCCGCTGACGCCAACAAGCTGCCCCCCAACTTGCGCTGGGCCGGCATCACGCTCGCCAATGGCCGCATCGACTTCACCGACACCTTCATCAAGCCCAACTACTCGGCGCGCCTCACGCAGATCAACGGCACGGTCTCGGGCGTGTCGTCCAACAAACCCGAGCCGGCCGACCTGAAGATCACCGGCAAGGTGGACGACGCCGCACCGCTCGACATCTCGGGCCGCATCCACCCGCTCGGCGCGCGCCTGACCACCGACATCACCGCGTCGGCCAAAGGCATCGAGATGACACGCTTCTCGCCCTACGCGGCCCGCTACGCCGGCTACGCCATCGAGAAGGGCACGCTGTCGGTGAATGTGAACTACAAGGTCAGCAACGGCCAGCTTGAAGCCAACAACAACATCTATCTCGACCAGCTGACCTTCGGCGACAAGGTCGACAGCCCCGACGCCACCAAGCTGCCGGTGTTGTTTGCCGTCTCGCTGCTGAAAGACCGCAACGGCGTGATCGACGTGAACCTGCCCATCTCGGGCTCGATCGACGACCCCGACTTCTCGGTGGGTGGCATCGTGGTGCGCGTGATCGTCAACCTGCTCACCAAGGCCGTCACCGCGCCGTTCTCGTTGCTGTCCGGCATCGGTGGCGGCAGCGAAGAACTGGGATTCGTCGCCTTTGCCCCGGGCTCGGCCCGGCTGGACGACGAAACCACCAAGCGACTCGACACGCTCGCCAAGCTGCTCACCGACCGCCCTGCCCTCAAGCTGGAGATCACCGGTCATGCCGACCCGAGCTTCGACGTCGATGGCTTGAAGAAACGCTACGTGACGCGCCTGATGCGGCAAGCCAAGGCCAAGTCCACCGGCACCGAAGCGGCCGACGTGACGATCGCCGACAACGAGCACGACAGCTGGCTCGAAGCCGCCTACAAGGCCGCCGACGTGAAGAAGCCGCGCAACGTGGTGGGCTTAGCCAAGTCGCTGCCGCCGGCCGAGATGCAGGCCATCCTCGAGGCCAACGCGCCGGCCGATGCCGACGCCCTGCTGCAGCTCGCCAACCGCCGCGCCGACGCCGTCAAGGCCTATCTGGCCAACAAGCTGCCGCCCGAGCGGGCGCAGCTCACGGCGTCGAAAGCCACCTCAGCAGGCATTGCCGACAAGGGCCCGACGACACGCGCGCAATTCAGCATGCATTGAGCCGGCGGGCAATCAGGCAAAAATGCACGCATCCACGCCTTGAAAGTCCCGGAACTGCCCTAACATCTCACCCTTGAGGGGCCGACCTGGTTTCGACGAGGGTGCGGATCCGACGTAGGGCATGTCGAGCACCAGTCCGCTCGTAAATCCACTGGAAAAAAGTAACTGCAAACGATCAAACGTTCGCACTCGCCGCTTAACACCGGCGTGCCTTGCAACAGCCTGCCGATGGGCTGTGGTGGCAACACCAGCAAGGTCATTCTCATCGGCTGGCTTTGAGTCGGGTCACACGACCCAAAGCGAGACTACGTGACTGGCGGTTATTGGAGCGTGCTGCTGCGCGCCAAGGCCGTGAGAATCAAATCAGACAGCTAAACATGTAGAACTGCCCGGTGATGGCTTTCGGACGCGGGTTCAATTCCCGCCGGCTCCACCACTCAATGGTTCGCAATAGTTCGCGAACATCCAAAAGGCCCAAGTAAATCAACGACTTGGGCCTTTTTCTTTGTCCGCAGAGGTGCAGTAACTTCCGCCA
>NZ_JAYSBZ010000110.1:0-6435 GCF_041915145.1 Aquabacterium sp.
TTCCAGGCACTCTGGAGCGAGGCGCTGACCGGCCGCTGCGCCGAGCAGGCCGTGCGCAACGTGCGCGCCGACGGCCGCCCGTTGCACGTCTACTGGACGCTCACCCCGCTGCACGACGCACGGCGCGGCGTGCTCGGCGTGATGTGCGCCGGGCTCGACGCCAACGAGCAGCGCCGCGACGCGGCCCAGACCGAGGGCGACAAGCGCCTGCGGGCCGCGCAGCGCGTCGCGCGGCTGGGCTATCTGGCGTGGGATCTGCAGACCCGCCGGGCCACGCCGTCCGAAGAAGTGTGCGAGATCCTCGGCTTCGCACGGCACGCGACCATCTCGCGCGAAGACCTCATGAGCCGGATCGTCGGCGGGGAGCGCCCGGCCATCGAGGCGCAGCTCGCGCAGGCCCGGGCCGCGCGGGAGCCCGAGACGGAATTCTGCGCACGCTTTCAGACCGTGCAAGGCGCCATCAAGATCCTGCGCGTGGGCGTGCTCAACGAATTCGGCCCGGCGCCCGAGCACGCGTTGCGCGGCAGCTTCGTCACGATCCAGGACATCACCGGCCAGCACGCCGCCCAGGAGGCCTTGGCCGACAGCCAGGAGCGCCTGGACAACGCCCAGCAGATCGCCCGCCTGGGCGACTGGGAGTGGGACTGGAACCGCAACCGCGCGCGGCTGTCGAAGGAGGCGCTGCGCCTGCTCGCCAAGCCGCTCGACTGGGAGCCGACCGTCAAGGAACTCGTCAACAGCCTGCCGGCCGAAGACCGCCCGCGCATCTCGGCGCTTTACGACGCCGCCATGGCCCAGCGGCAGCCCGAGCTGCGCTATGAGTTCCGCATGGACAAGGAGGGCATGGGCACGCGCGACATCTTCGTCGTCTCGAACATCGAATACAACCCCGACGGCAGCCCGGCCCGCACGCGCGGCATCCTGCAAGACATCACCGAGCTCAAGAGCTACCAGCGCCAGCTGCACGAGCTCTCGTTCTTCGACTCGCTCACCCAGCTGCCCAACCGCGCGCTGTTCATCGACCGCTTCCGCCAGGCGCTGTCGGACGCCGCATGGCACCAGCACTGCCTGGGCGTGATGATGCTCGACCTCGATCGCTTCAAGCAGATCAACGACTCGCTCGGCCACGGCGTGGGCGACGAGCTGCTCAAGCAGACCGCCCTGCGCCTGAAAGAAGCCCTGCGCGACTACGACACCGTGGCGCGGCTGAGCGGCGACGAGTTCGCCATCATCCTGCCCGAGGTGCGCCAGGCCACCGACCTCGGCGTGATCGCCGGCAAGGTGGTCAAGGCCTTCGCCCACCCCTTCAATCTGGCCGGGCGCAGCGTGGTGGTCACCGCGAGCCTGGGCATCGCCTTCTTCCCGGACGACGGCAAGGGCGTGGACGACCTGCTGCAATACGCCGACGCCGCGCTCTACCACGCCAAGGAAACCGGCCGCAACAGCTTCCAGTTCTACTCGAAGGAGCTGACCCAGCACGCCAGCGAGCGCCTCAGCCTCGAATCCGAGCTGCGGCAGGCGCTGCAACGCGATCAGCTGGAGCTCTACTACCAACCCAAGTGGGATCTGGCCAGTGGCGGCCTGGTGGGCGCCGAGGCCCTGATGCGCTGGAATCATCCGACCCGCGGCCTGGTGCCGCCCGACAAGTTCATCTGCATCGCCGAAGAAACCGGCCTCATCGTGCAGATGGGCGAGTGGGCGCTGCGCGCGGCCTGCGCCGCGGCCTGCCAATGGAACGCCGGGCGCGCCGCGCCGCTGAAGATCGCCGTCAACCTCTCGCCGCGCCAGTTCGCCGCCGCCGGCTTCGTCGACCTCGTGCAGGACGCCCTGCGCGAGTCCGGCTGCCGCCCCGAGTGGATCGAGCTCGAAATCACCGAGAGCCTGCTGCTCGACGCGCGCTCCAACATCCGCTCGATGCTCGAAGCCCTGTCGTCCACCGGCATGACCATCGCCATCGACGACTTCGGCACCGGCTTCTCGGCGCTGAGCTACCTCACGCGCTTCCCCGTGCAGACGCTCAAGATCGACCGCTCCTTCGTGCGCGAGCTGCCGCAAGACCACGGCAGCGCCGAGCTGGTCAAGGCCATCGTCACCCTGGCCGGCAGCCTGCACATGAGCCTGGTGGCCGAAGGCGTCGAGACCGACGGGCAGGCGGTGCACCTGCGCAACCTCGGCTGCCAGATGGCGCAGGGCTTCCTGTTCGCCAAGCCGCTGCCCAAGGCACAGTTTGAAGACTTGATTCGTCAATGCGACAGCGCCACGGCGCCCCTGCATCCGCTGCCCGCCCAGGTCGCGTGATGCCCGCGGGCGAACACAACGGACGCTGCGCCGGTTCAAAGGCAGGTATGAAGCAATCGGGCCTCGTCACACTGGTTCTCGGCGCCGACTCCCGGCACCGCGAACACGTGCGCTTCGTGCTCGCCACCGTGTACTTCTACTCGGCGTGCGCGGCCATCGGCTGGCACGCGGCGGCCCTCGGCGAGATGCCGCCGCTGAGCGCCCACATCATGGGCGTGAGCCTGATCGGCACGTGGTGCCTGTTCTTCGCGCTGGTGCGCGGCGGCTGGTCCAAGCGCTTTCGCGACCCCAGCCTGACCCTGCCGCACGCGCTGGCCGGCATCTGGCTCAACACCCAGGCCTACATGCTCACCGGCCCCACGCGCGGCAACGTGCTGATGCTGCTGGCGCTGAGCCTGGTGTTCATGAGCTTTCGCCTTGGCCCGCGCCAGATCGTCGGCGTGAGCGCCTTCGCCGTGATGGCGATGGGCGGCGCCATGGCCGTGCTGAACCATCACGACCCGCTGCGCTACCCCGCCAGCACGCAGCTCGCGCACTTCGGCCTGACGCTGAGCTGCCTCATCACGATGGGCCTGGTCGCCAAGTCGGTGAGCGACCTGCGGCTGCGCCTCATCAGCCAGCGCCGCGAGCTGCGCCAGACGCTGGAGCGCGTGCAGTCGCTCGCCACCCACGACATGCTCACCGGCCTGGCCAACCGCGCCCACATGCAGGAGCTGCTCGACACCGAGGTGCAGCGCGGCCAGCGCGGCGGCGCGCCGTTCTGCGTGGCGCTGCTCGACCTCGACTTCTTCAAGATCGTCAACGACGCGCACGGCCACCGCGTGGGCGACGACGTGCTGCGCGGCTTCGCCGCCGCGGCCCAGACCCAGCTGCGCACCATCGACACCCTGGCGCGCTGGGGCGGCGAGGAATTCGTGCTGCTGCTGCCGCAGACGCGGCTCGAAGACGCCCTGCTCGGGCTCGACCGCTTGCGCCGCCACGTCGCCGAGCAACGCCTGGCCCCGGCCGTGCCCGACCTGGCCGTGACCTTCTCGTGCGGCCTGGCCCAGTGGGCGCAGGGCGAGTCGCCCGACCGCTTGGTCGAGCGCGCCGACCAGGCCCTCTACGCCGCCAAGCACAAGGGCCGCAACTGCTGCGTGGCGGCCGGGCCGGTCAGCCTGGCGGCGGCCCAGGGCGCCGCGTATGGAGAGCAGGTCGCGTGAAGCGGCCCGAGGCGAGCATGGTTCCATTCGACGACTCCCTCCACGAAGAACACGCCTTCGGCGAACCGCTGTCCAGCGTGGTGGGCCACCTCATGCTGGGCGGCGACCACAAGATGCGCAAGCGCCTGTCCGGCATCCTGCTGTCGATGTCGGTCTACGTGGTGTGCTGCGCGCTGGCCTTCTTCGGGGTGGCGCACGGGCTGGCGCGAGCCGGCTTCGCCGAGCGCCTGCTGGTGGTCACGCTGGTGGTCGAGGGCACCTTCTACGCGCTGGTGCGCAGCGGCTGGTCGACCCGGCTGCGCGACCCCAGCCTGATGATCTGGCAGACCGTGTTCGCGCTCGGCGCCGTCACCTACGCCTACGCGATGGTGACGCCGGACGACCGCGGCTCCGTGCTCGTCGTCATCAACGTCATCGTGATGTTCGGCATGGTCACGCTCACGCCGCGTCAGGCGATCGCGCTGGGCGTGATCGCGGCCTGCTTTCTCGGCGGCACGATCGCGGTGATGCACCAGATCGACCCCGCCTACTACCCCTGGCAGCGCGAGCTGATCCGCTTCGAGCTGCTGGCCGCCTCGCTGCCCGCGCTCACGGTGACGGCGCACTACGTCACCGACTGGCGCACGCGCGTGCTGCAACAGCGCGTCGAGCTGCGCGCGGCGCTGGAGCGCGTGCAGCAGCTCGCCACGCGCGACACCCTCACCGGCCTGGTCAACCGCCGCCACATGCAGGATCTGCTGGAGCAGGAATGGCAGCGGCAAGAACGCCTGGGCGTGGCCTTCGCCGTCGCCATCATCGACCTCGACCACTTCAAGCGCATCAACGACTTGCACGGCCACCGCGTGGGCGACGAGGTGCTGCAGCACTTCGCGCAGGCCGCGCAAGGCGTGCTGCGCGGCAGCGACGTGGTGGCGCGCTGGGGCGGCGAGGAGTTTCTCTTTCTCTTCCCCGACTCCAACGTCATGCAGGCCCACGCCTGCCTGCAGCGCCTCACCGAAACGCTGGCCACGCTGCGCGTGAGCGAGGGCGTGCCCGAGCTGCGCGTGCACTTCTCGGCCGGCGTGGCCCAGCACCACCACGGCCGCACGCTCGACCAGACCCTGGAGCGCGCCGACCGCGCCCTCTACATGGCCAAGGCCGCTGGCCGCAACCGCAGCCAGACCGCGCGCGACACAACCATGCCGGCCAACCTGGGCCGCTGAGCCCGCGCGCCGTTTCGTCCGTTCCCACCGCCGGCCCGCCCTTTCGGGGGTGCGCGATCGCCACTCATTCCAGCCGTTCGTCGCCGATGATGCGAGTTGATCGCCATCAGGGAGGAACCCATGGAGTCGTCCACTGCCGTCAACCGGCATTACCTGGATCACGTGATCGCGCTATCCGGCAGCCATGGGGCCGAGGCGATCGAAGACATCTTTGCCGAAAGCGGCATCAAGCTGCTGGCCAAGGGCGGGCGCATCGACGGCTCGACGCGCGAGCGCCTGCTGATGCATCGCCTGCGCAAGCCGCTCGAAGACAGCGTGCGCTTCGAGCACAACCTCAGCGCCACGCGCATCGGCCAACAGGCAGAAGCCCTGCTCGATCAATCGAGCCTGCTGCAATCGCTCTACAACGGCCGCAGCAACGGCGAAGCCACGCGCAACCTGCGCGAGCTGGAGCTGCACCCCAAGCTGCAGACGCTCAACACGCTGTACGCCGAATCGCAGCCCGGCAAGCTGCCGCACGCGGTGGGCGCCAGCCTGCTGTGCAGCGGCCTGATGAACCGCCTGCGGCCCGGCGACACCACCTCGCAGCGCATCGTCATGACCGCCGGACTCAGCCACGACATCGGCGAGCTCTACATGGACCCCGCGCCGCTGGCCCAGCTCGACCCGCTGGAGCCCGACGACTGGCGCCATGTGGCCGCGCACCCGGTGGTGGCGCAGCGCCTGCTCACCAGCATGCCCTCGGTGGGCACGCAGGTGGGCGAAACCGTGCTCAACCACCACGAACGGCTCGACGGCTTCGGCTACCCGCGCGGCCTCAAGGGCGGGCAGATCGGGCTGCACAGCCAGGTGCTGGCGGTGTGCGAAATGCTCGTCGGCTTCATCGAGCGCAGCCCGGCGCCGCTCAAGCGCAGCCACATCGCCGTCAGCCTGATCCCGGGTGAATTCAATCGCCAGATCTCCGACCTGGTGGCCGGCATCTGCCACGCCGGCAGCGCCACCGAGGCCCAGGTGGTCAGCCAGCCTCAGCTGGACGACAACCTGATCCGCGCCGCCCGCGTGGCCAGCACCCCCGACCTGCCCCGGCAAGTGGGCGAATGGCTGCAAAGCGACCTGCCCAGCGCCGGCACCACCCCGCTCAGGGCGCTGTTCCAGCAGGTGTTGCAACGGCTCACGCACATCCAGCGCGCCTACTACAGCGTGGGCCTCGACCGGCTCGACCCCGACAAACTCACTGCCCAGGTGGACGCCATCGACGACCCCGACACCCGGCTCGAAATCGTGCTCGTGCTGCAAGAAATCGCCTGGCGCCTCAAGGAGCTCGGGCGCGAAGCCGTGGCCCGCGTGAGTCGCCTGGCGCCCCTTGAAGCCCCGCGCGCGCGCCTGCTCGCCGACCGCCTGATCGGCGCCGCGCGCGACTCAACCGTGCCGGCCAACCTCGGCCGCTGAGCCGATCGGGGCGGTGTCCGTCGCGGGCGCGTTCGCCTCCGGAGTCGCGTCGGCCTGCGCCAGCGCGCGCATCAATGCCGCCTTGCTCGGCGTATCCACGAACACGCAGCGCTTGCCCGTGCGCTTGCAGTGATCCTTGACGCGCCAATACGCATCGTGGCTCACGCAGCCCGTCTGGCAGATCACCAGATCGGCCGCGGCCAGCGAGGTGTCGAGCCGCGAGGTGCTGTCTTGCTCGCCACCATCGTGGTGCACAAAACGCCCGCCCGTGCGCTCGACGAGCT
>NZ_JAYSBZ010000111.1:0-6340 GCF_041915145.1 Aquabacterium sp.
GACGCGCCCCCGGCGGCCGACCACGCGGCCGGGCTGCGCGGCGCGCGGGTGCTGCTGGCCGAAGACAACGAGCTCAACCGCATGCTGGTCACCCAAGGGCTGGCGCACACGGGGCTGCGCTTCGACATCGCGGTCAACGGCGTCGAGGCGGTCGAGCAGGCGCGGCGCCATGCTTTCGCGCTGATCCTGATGGACATGCAGATGCCGCTGATGGGCGGCATCGAGGCCACGCGGCAGATCCGCCAGTTGCCCGGCTACGCCCGCGTGCCCATCATCGCCATGACGGCCAACGCCTTTGAAGACGACCGGCGCGACTGCCTGGCCGCCGGCATGAACGACCACATCGCCAAGCCCATCATCTTCGAGGCGCTGCTCGAGCGGCTGGCGCACTGGCTGGGCACGAACGGCTGACGGCGCGCCCCGACACGCGGCGGGCGCGGCCGAGCCTGCTACGCTGCGTCTCCCCAGTTGTCATTTGCATCGCATGGCCAAGCCGTCTCACGTACCGAATGGGCTCATCGTCGTCGTCGCGGTGGTGCTCGCCCTCTTGCACTACTACATCGGCGCGCGCCTGCTGCCCGCCTGGCCCGACGGCCCCTGGCGCGCGCTCGGCGCGGCGTGGCTGGTCGCCTCGCTCGTGCTCATGCCCGCCAGCATGGCCGCGCCCTACATGGTGCGCCAGCCCCTGGCCGACCGCCTCGCCTGGGGCGGCTACGTCGCCATGGGCCTGTTCTCGACGCTGCTGATCCTCACCGCGCTGCGCGACCTCTCGCTGCTCGGCGTGAGCTGGCTCAGCCCCGCGTCGCGCGGCCCGTGGCTGGCCGGCAGCGCGGTGGCCGTGCCCGCGGCGGCGCTGCTGGCGTCCGGCGTGGGCTTCGTCAACGCGCAGCGCCGCCCGGGGGTGGTGGACGTGGCCGTGCCCATCGCCAATCTGCCGTCCGAGCTCGAGGGCTACACCCTCGTGCAGATCAGCGACCTGCACGTCGGCCCGACCATCAAGCGGCGCTTCGTGCAGCGCGTCGTCGAGCTGGCCAACAGCCTGCGCCCCGACGTGATGACCGTGACGGGCGACCTCGTCGATGGCCGCGTCGATGACCTCGTCGAGCACATCGCCCCGCTGGCCGGCCTGCACGCGCGCGACGGCGTGTTCGGCGTGACCGGCAACCACGACTACTACTCGGGCGCGCAGCACTGGGTGCCCGAGTTCCGCCGACTCGGCATCTGCATGCTGACCAACGAGCACGTGGTGATCGAGCACGGCCACGCCCGCCTGGTGCTCGCCGGCGTGACCGATTACGAGGCGCACAACTTCTTTGCCGACGAGCGCAGCAACCCGCATCAGGCGCTGCTGGGCGCGCCGCCCGACGCCGCCGTGCGCGTGCTGCTGGCGCACCAGCCGCGCAGCGCCGAGGCCGCGCACGCGGCGGGCTTCGACCTGCAACTCAGCGGCCACACCCACGGCGGGCAGTTCTGGCCCTGGAGCCTCGTGGTGCCGCTGCAGCAGCCCTATACCGCCGGCCTCGTGCGCCACGGCAGCCTGTGGGTCTACATCAGCCGCGGCACCGGCTACTGGGGCCCGCCCAAGCGCCTGGGCGCGCCCAGCGAAGTGACGCGGCTGCGTCTGACCAAAGCCTGAAGCCATGCCCACGCTCAAGCCCCTGACTCCCGCCGCGCCGGCCGCCGCGCCCGCATCCGCCGACGCGCCACGCGGCGTGCCGGCCGACCCGCAGAAGTTTCCGGTGGACGTGCGCCCGAGCGCCATCGACGGGCTGGGGGCCTTTGCGCTCACCGACATCCCGGCCCAGCGCAAGATCGGCGAGATCCGCGGCGAGCCCGTCAGCCTGGCCGAGAGCCAGCGGCGCGCTCGCGCGCAGATTCGCCAGCATCAGAGCGCCGGCACCCCGGCGCGCATCACCATCATCGCGGTGTCCGGGCAGCGCGCCATCGACGCCACCGAGTCCACCGACCCGCTGCGCTACGCCAACCACTCGTGCGCGCCGAACATGGTGCTCAAGGTGCAGCAGGGCCGCGTGGCGTTTTATGCCCTGCGCGACATCGCCGCCGGCGAGGAGCTCACCGCCCGCTACGGCGCCACCCACCACGCGGGGCAGTTGACGTGCCGCTGCGGTGCGCCGGGCTGCCGGGGGGCGCTGTAGCGCGGTTCAGGCTTTCGAGAAGTAGCGCTGCTCCAGCACGCCGCGCCAGCCCTGGTCGAACACCAGGTCGCAGACCACGTCTTCGTGCTGCCGGCTGGCCAGCGCCAGCTCGCCGGCGCGGCTGAAGCGTTCGTCGCGAAACGCCTCGGTCAGTCGCGCCAGCAGCGCCTGCTTGTAGCGGGTGTCGCCCGAGCCCTCCAAGTGCATGCCCTTGGTCTCCATCACCACCGTGCGGGTGTGCCCGTCTTGCTGCAACACGCCGAACACGAAGTCGGGGTAGACCTTGTGGCGCTTCCAGCCCTGCAGGCCGTATTGCGCTTTCGCCACGTTGCGGTGCCACCAGCGCAGCGCGTGCCTTTCGTCCAGATAGCCCGCGAAGGCCACTTCGAGCTCGTTCATGTCGGGGGTGCGAACGGCGGGCTCCAGCAGACTCTTTTCGATCACGCGGGCATCGTCGCGCGTCAGGGGGGCGGGCTTGGCGCCCAGCTCCAGCTGCTCGGTGAACGGCAGCTCGTAGTCGGCCTGGTCGGCGCGCAAGCAGAACTCGATGCGGCCATCGTGCACCAGCGCTTCAAACGCCTGCTGCGCCAGCCGGTCGCGCTCGGCTTCCACGTCGATGCGCAGCCGCTCGGCCAGCGAGGCGCTGGAGCGCGCCAGCACGCCTTCGCCAAAGCCCTGCGCCCGCAGCCGCGTCACCACGGCATCGACCCAGTCCCACACCAGCCAGGCATTGGGCGCCAGGTCGAGCAGCGCGCGCACCAGCCGGGCGCGGTCCAGCTGCGCGTCGGCGCCCACGCCCGCGCCCTGGTCTGACGCCTCCTTCGGCACTTCGCCCGGCGCCAGGATGGACAGATCCAGCGAGAAGTGCCCACCCCGGTTGACGGCCTGGGTGCTGGGTGCCCAGTTCGCGGCCAGCGCCGCCACATTCACCTCGTGCCAGGGCAGGCAGGCCAGCACATCGCTCTCATAGACCAGCTCGCGGCGCGCGGCACCGGGCTCGGCCCAGGTGACCTTGGGCACGAACAGGCGCAGGTCGGCATAGGCGGCACGGCGCGTGCGCTTCACGGCGTGCGTGTCGGCCGGGCCATCGCCGCCGCCGCGCACGCTGATCGACAGATCGCCCATGCCCTCGCCTTCGAGCGAGCGCTTGATGGCCTGCACCACGTCGGCGGTTCTGGCGTCGAAGCACTGCACATAGCAGGCGTCGAGCGCGGCGCGGCCCGTCTTGGCCGTGTGCGGCTGGCGCAGGATGCGCCCCACCAGCTGCGTCATCGCGCCGGGGTTGCGGCCCGCGGCCAGGGCGCACAGCACATAGGCAAACGGGCAGTCCCAGCCCTCTTGCAGCGCCTGCTTGGTGATGATCACCCGCACCTCGCACGTGGGCGCCAGCAGGTCGATGTTCTCGGGTTGCAGCAGCTCGTTTTTTTCAGACGTCTTGATGGCGATCTGCCGCTCGCTCAAGCCCAGTTGCAGCAAGTGGGTCCTGACCTGCTCGGCGTGGATGGGCCCGGCGTCAAGTTGATCGGCCCCGGTGCGTTCCACCTGCACCAGCATGATGGGCCGAATGGCGCGCGCCGTCTCGGCCTGCAGGGCATCGGCTTCGCGCTGCAGCTCGTCGAGCTTGGCAAGAGACGCACCCAGGCAGCTCTGCCAGTCGTTCCAGGGGCGCACGTCCACCTCGATCGGCAGCTTGATCATCTCGGCTTCGTCGAGATCGGTGCCGCGCACGTCCACCAGAATGTTCGAGCCGCTGCTCTTGTCGGACGCCACGCGCGGCGTGGCCGACAGCTCCAGCAAGAAGCAGGGGTTGAAGCCATCGAGCGTGCGCAGCGCGTTGTCGGTGTAGCCGTGGTGGCCCTCGTCGATCACCACCAGCGGACGGATCAGGCGCATCACATTGCCCAGCGAGCTCTTCACGATGCTGCCCTTTTGCGCGCGCGCTTCATCGGCGCTCTGGCCCCAGGCCGCGTAGGCATCGAGGTTGGGCACCGCGTTCAACAGCGCCCAGTGGGCCTCGATGTCGTCCTCGCGCGGCAAGAAGCCCAGCACATTGCCCCGGTCGCGAAAGAACTTCAGCGTCTCCTTGCTCTGCCGCGCGGCCGACTGCAGCATCAGCACCATCACGCACAGGTTCGATTCCACATCGAGCCGGCTGAGCGGCGCGTGCTTCTCAAGCACCTTCACGCGGCCCGCGCCCGCCACATTGAGCATCTGCCGATACGGGTGGTCGCGGTCGGACAGCGTTTTCAGCGTCTGGCGGTAGATCGCCTCGTTGGGCACCACCCACAGCACCAGCCCGGCGTGGCGCCCCAGGTAGCCGCCAAACACCTGCGCCACGCTGGCGGCGGCCAGCAGCGTCTTGCCGCCACCGGTGGGCACCTTCAGGCACACATTCGGTATGGCGCGCCCGGCGCCGTCGAAGCGGCTCGAATACGGGCGCTCGGCAAAGGCCGGCGGCAGCGCCTGGCGCTTGGCCAGATCGGCCCAGGTCTTTTTCGGGAAGTCGGCTGCCGTTTGCGCCAGCTCTTCCATGCCCTCCATCGCCTGCAGCGCGGCGGCGGCAGCCTCGGCTTGCGTCTGGTGCTTCTTCAGCTCGGTCAGATACAGGCCCAGCTGGTCGAGCACGCGGGCCTGAAACGGCTTCAAGCTGATGCCACCCACCGCGTCGGGCTGCGCGCCGCGGCGGCGTGGGGCCCAGAAGACTTTCCGATCCCGCTCGATGCGCTCGCGAAACTCGGTGGGCAAGTCACCTTGCCACCACACGCAATCGATGGGGTAGATGGTGGGCAGACGCTTGAGCGCGTCCAGAAACGCCAGGTGCTCGGTAGCGGACCAATCGGGCGCATCGGCCGCGAAGTCCACATCCGAGCGGGCCCGGTTGTCGCCGCGTGCGCGCGAACCAAAAATCCAGAGCTGCCGCAGACCCGGGGTGCGTTCACACAGCTCGCGCATGGCTGCCGCGCTGTGCGGCTCGACGCCAAACAGCGGCGTGGTCAACTCACTCACCTGCGCGCTCCTGCAGTGTGGCCAACAAGCTGCCCAGCAAGGCCGCCCCGGTGGCGCGCACGAAGGCGGCCACCTCGATGGCCAGCGTCTGGTTGTAGGTGTGTGACGTGAGGTTGCGGTACTTGCGCATCTGGCCCCAGCCCGCCTCGTCAACGATCAGCCGGCGCTTGAATGCCTCGGGGATCACCGAGTACGCCTCTTCGTCCACGTCGTTGCCGCGTGCCCGCAACCAGCGATACGCCGCCTTCCAGCCCGCCTCGAAAGTGAATTCAAAGCGCTGAATGATGGAGTCGCGCACGACATCGTTTTCAGGCATGGCCAGCACCTCGTTCAAGCGGCTCAGAGCGCGCTCGAAGTGGTTCATGGCCATCAGCAGGCGGTCGTCAATGGGCATGGTGGTTGTGGTGCATGTACGGCAAAAAAGACCAAGGCGAATTGTGAAGGCATTCCGCTGCACGGCGTAGCGCGTGCGGCGGGGCCGGGCGCTGCTACATTCAGCCGAAATACCCGTTAATCCTAAAGGGGGGATTCAATGGCCAAGCCAGACTTTGCGCTCATGTGGAAGAGCTTTCCAGACCACGATCTTTACCCGACGCTCACGTCGCTGCACACCTTCATCGGTGGCCAGCTAGAAAAGAACATCAACATTCCAGGCTTCGGCCCCAATGGCAATACTTGTGCGGTGCGTATGTCACGAGCGCTGAACTATGCGGGGTTTCCGCTTTCCTCGAAGGTGCTGTCGGCGCTGAAGCTCCATCCGTTGACAGGTGCAGACAAGAAGCTCTACTTGTTTCGGGTCAGCGAAATGACGACCTACGTAGCCAATGCCCTGGGCGTTACGCCCATTACGGTGACCAAAGACTTCGACACGGCCTTTGCAGGCAAGCGCGGTATCGTGGCTTTCTCTGTCAAGGGCTGGAGCAATGCTAGCGGGCATCTTGCCTTGTGGGATGGCGTCAACTTCAAAGAGCCCGGGCACGACGACTACCGCAATCTCAAGGACAACCCGGCGACACCCCTGGTGGAGCCGCAAACCACAAGGATGATGCTGTGGCCGCTTTGAACCAAACCCGCTTCTGTCGCCGCGCAGCCATCACACTGGCTCTAGCCTGCGCCTTCCCGCCCACGTATGCCGGGCAACCCAGCGCGGCTGCCATCGCACAAGCCCGCGACTATGT
>NZ_JAYSBZ010000112.1:0-6283 GCF_041915145.1 Aquabacterium sp.
GCTTCGTTGTTCTTGTTGTTGCGGAAGGCCTTCCACTCGCTCTCGTTGCTGTGCGCGAGCACGACGCCGTCGAACGGGATCGCACCAAAGCCTTCAGTGCCCTTGAAGTTGCCTTCTTGAGTAGCGGTCAGCAGCGGGTGCAGCACCTTGATCGGCGCCTTGAACATTTCAACGAACTCAAGCAGGCCCTGGTTGGCCAGGCACAAGCCGCCCGAGTAGCTGTAGGCATCGGGGTCGTCTTGTGCAAACGTTTCGAGCTTGCGGATGTCGATCTTGCCGACCAGCGCCGAAATATCTTGGTTGTTCTCGTCGCCCGGTTCGGTCTTGGCGATGCCCACTTGCTTGAGCACGCTGGGGTGACGCTTGACGACCTTGAACTTGCGGATGTCGCCGCCGTATTCTTCGAGGCGCTTCACGGCCCAGGGCGACAGGATGCGATTGAGGTAGCGCGACGGGATGCCGTATTCCTTTTCGAGGATCGGGCCATCTTCCACCGGGTCGAACAAGCCCAGCGGCGACTCGTTCACGGGCGAGCCCTTGATGGCGTAGAACGGCACTTGTTCCATCAACTGCTTGAGGCGCTCTGCAATCGAGGACTTGCCGCCACCCACCGGGCCCAGCAGATAGAGGATCTGCTTCTTTTCTTCGAGCCCTTGCGCGGCGTGGCGGAAGTAGCTGACGACCTGCTCGATCGACTCTTCCATGCCGTAGAACTCGGCGAAGGCGGGGTAGATCTTGATGACCTTGTTGGCGAAGATGCGCGACAGACGCGGGTCGTTGCGCGTGTCGACCATCTTGGGCTCGCCGATGGCCTGCAGCATGCGCTCGGCGGCCGACGCGTAAGCGGTGCGGTCTCGTTTGCAGATCTGCAGATACTCTTCGAGCGAGATCTCTTCTTCGCGGGTGCGCTCGTAGCGAGCGGCGAAATTACTGATCACATCCATACGCGCCTCCGATCGATCAACCAGACACACCTGTCTTGGTACACCTTCAGCAGCGGGTCCGCAATCAGCACACGTGGCCTGTTGCAGACCCACTACTAACCATTGGACTCAACGATGGCGGTTTTGCGTCACCGACAAACCCCGATGAGCGGGTGAAAAGCCTCGTTGATTTGCCTACCAATTCACACCTCTGGCACCTCTTGCTTTCCCTGAATCAAACCCTTGCCCGGCGTGGCGGCAAGCGGCGTCCATTTCAAGCAGATGCGTGCGCAAACGTGTTTTGCAAGGAGCGTGCCCCAAATCGCCCGAACGCGTGCATCGCCTGCCGGAAGGCCCCTTGCCCGGCTGGACGTTCCGCCGGCCGGCGCGCTCGTCAAGCGATGCGATAGAGCCACACCGGCTTGCCCGCCGCGTTGCGCAGCACGGCTTGCGGCGTGAGTTGCGTGGCCTCGAATTCGAGGCTCACGAGCCACGCCCCCGAGGCCAGCTCGCGCTGCGCCTTCTCGACCGCGCGCGGCATGCTCTCGGGTCGCTGGAAGAGGTAGACGAGCTGATAGTCCGACCAGCTCATGGCCCACATGTCGCCACGGCGCACCCGCGCCCATGGGCAACGCAGGCCGGCCCACCAGCGCCACGGCCAGCTCCACTCGATGCCATGCAGTTCGGCCTGCGGCAACACGCGATGCAGCTCGACCAGGCCCGCCCCGGTGCCACAGCCTGCGTCGATCACGCGAGCGCCAACAGGCAAGTCGACCACTTCGGCCAGGCCTTGCAAGACGCCCGCAGGCGTCGGGAACAAGGGCGCGTCGCGCCACGCGTGGAGCGGATACGCCAGCAGCAGCACGGCCAGCGGCAGCAGCCACGCCCAGGCCGGCACGGTGGCCGCATGCAGCAGCAGCCACGACAACGGAAAGCCCAGCGCGATGAAAAGCTGCCGCCAGCGCGTGCCCCCCGCGATCGAGCCAGCCAGCCCGACCAGACTGGGCAGCAGCAGCGTCGCCCACACCGGCGCCGCCGCCGACCGCAAGGCAACGCACACGCCCCAGGCCACGCCCCACGTCAGCAAGGCCGGCAGGGGCCACGGGAGCTTGGCGAAGCGCACGGCGGGAGCAGCCCGTTGATCGATGGCCGTCGGGCTTATTGCGGCCCGCGCAGCTTGTCGATCAGGCCGTTGAGTTCGTCGAGCGAACCGAAAGCGATGGTGACCTCGCCCTGCTCGCCGCGCTTGGTGCGCTTCTTGACGTGGATCTGCACCTCGGCCGTCAGCAGGTCGGACAACTCTTCTTCGAGGCGCAGCACGTCGCGCGACTTCTCGGCCTTGACGCGCAGCAGCGGCTGCTGGCGCCCCGCCCCCTGCACTTGCGTGACGAGTTTTTCAGCCTCGCGCACGCTGAGCTTCTTCGCGCTGATCTGGTGGGCGGTGGTGATCTGCACGGCCTTGTCGAGCGCCAACAGCGCGCGGGCGTGGCCCATGTCGAGGTCGCCCGCCATCAGCATCTGCTGCACCGGCTCGGCCAGGTTGAGCAGGCGCAGCAGGTTGCTGGCGGCCGAGCGCGAGCGGCCCACGGCTTGCGCCGCCTGCTCGTGAGTGAGCCCAAACTCTTGCGTCAGGCGTTGCAGGCCTTGGGCTTCTTCGAGCGGGTTGAGGTCTTCGCGCTGGATGTTCTCGATCAGCGCCATCGCGGCAGCGGCCTCGTCGGGCACGGCCTTGACCAGCACCGGCACCTCGTCCAGCCCGGCCAGCTTGGCGGCGCGCGAGCGGCGCTCACCGGCGATGATTTCGTAGCGCCCCGGCTCGGCCAGCGGCCGCACGAGGATGGGCTGCATGATGCCCTGGCCCTTGATGCTCTCGGCCAGCTCGTACAAGGCGCCCTCGTCCATGCGCGTGCGCGGCTGGTATTTGCCGGGCTGCAGCTGGCTGAGCTTGAGCGTGGTCGGCGCACCTTCTTGGGGCACGGGGGCAGGCGCATCACTCACCTTGGGGCCGAGCAGCGCTTCCAGGCCGAGGCCGAGTCCTTTGGGTTTCTTCGTTGCCATCGTCCGGCCTTCTCTCTTAATCATTATGCGCTGGCGCTGATTCGGCCAGCAGTTGCTGCAGCAGCGCCCAGCCCTCGGGCCAGTCGCCCAGGCCTGATTCGCCGTTCACGTGGCCGAGCGCGCCGAGCTGCACCCAGGCCGCGCCCCAATCAGCGGCCAACTGAGCGGCGGCTGCCGGGCTGGCGTAGTAGTCATCGCTGCTGGCCACGACCAGACTGCGAAAGGGCAGACGCTGCCGCGCCACCGGGCGCCAGGTGGCCATCTGCGGCGGGAAGTCGCCGCCCACCCAGCCCGGCACGGCCATGCCGTCGAGATCGGGCGGCGCCACCAGCAAGGCCGCCTGCACCAGCGCCGTGTGCTGCGAGTGCGCGGCCCAGGCCGCCACCAGGTGGCAGCCCAGGCTGTGCGCCACCAGCACCGCCGGCTGGTCGGGGGACGCGGCCGGGTCGGCGAGCAAGGTTTCTTCGAGCCGCATCATCCAGTCGCCGCGCTTGGGCCAGGCCCAGTCGTCCTGCTCGATGCGCTGCAGCCGGTGCTTGCGCTCCCAGCGGGTCTGCCAATGCGTGAGGCTGGAGCCATGCCAGCCCGGCAGCGAGAAGATCTTCGGCGGCATCGCGCTCAGTCCGACTTCACGCCGACTTCAGGCTGCCGCGCGCCACGCGGGCCACCATCTCGTTGGCAAACTCGACAAAGGCCTGCGCGCCCTTCGAGGCCGGGTCGAACACCACGCCGGGCAGGCCGTAGCTGGGCGCCTCGGCCAGCCGCACGTTGCGCGGAATCACCGAGTCGAACACCTTGTCGGCAAAGTGCGTCTTGAGCTGCTCGCTCACCTGCTGCTGCAAGGTGATGCGCGGGTCGAACATCACACGCAGCAGGCCGATCAGCTCCAACTCGGGGTTGAGGTTGGCGTGCACCTGCTTGACGGTGTTGACCAGGTCGGTGAGCCCTTCGAGCGCAAAGTATTCGCACTGCATCGGCACGATCACGCCGTGGGCGCAGGTCAGGCCGTTGAGGGTGAGCAGGCTGAGCGACGGCGGGCAGTCGATCAGCACGAAGTCGTAGTCGGCGGCCACGGCGGCAATCGCCGTCTTGAGGCGCCGATCACGCCGCTCCAGCTCGACCAGCTCGATCTCGGCGCCGGCCAGCTCGCGGTTGGCGCCCAGCACGTCGTAGCCCACCTTCTCGCTGCGCTGGCGCGCCTCGGCAATGCTGGCCGATTCGAGCAGCACGTCGTACACCGAGTATTCGAGCGTGCGCTTGTCCACCCCCGAGCCCATCGTGGCATTGCCCTGCGGGTCGAGGTCGACCACCAGCACGCGTTGCCCGATCTGACTCAGGCCGGCGGCGAGGTTGACGGTGGTGGTCGTCTTGCCGACGCCGCCTTTTTGATTGGCAATGCAGAAGATCTTGGGCATGTGCGGGGGCGAGCGCCGGAGGACGGGGGTCTGGGAATGAGCCGAGCGGGGCGATTATAGAAACGGGGTCACGCCGGGCGGCGCCGCATCCAGACGATGCAGCGCTGCGCGTCCAGCCCCGGCACGCTGAGTGGTTCCACGTGAAACACTTCGACGTCGGCCGGCAGCGCGGCGATCTCGTCGTCGGGCACCTTGCCCTTCATGGCCATCCAGACGCCGCCGGGCGCCAGCAGCTCGCGCGTCAGGCCGACAAAATCGACCAACGAGGCAAACGCCCGCGAGGTGATCACCTGCCAGGGCTTGGGCGCGAGGTTTTCGACCCGTGCGTGCTCGGCCCGCAGATTGGGCAGCCCGACCTCGGCCGACACCTGGCGAATGAACATCGCCTTCTTGGCCACGGTGTCGACGCAGGTGACCGACCACCCCGGCTCCACCACCGCCAGCACCGCACCCGGCAAACCGCCGCCACTACCCACATCGAGGACCGCCAGGTTGGCCGACCAGCCGCGCTCGGCCGCCTGCCGGCGCAGCGGCTCGACCACGGCCAGGCAGTCATGCAGGTGCTGCACCTGGATGCCGCGCGGGTCGCGAATGGCCGTCAGGTTGTAGACGCGGTTCCAGCGCTCCAGCTGAGCCGCGTAGTGCTGCAACTGCGCCAGTTGCGGCGCCGACAGCGTCAGCCCCAGAGACTGCGCTGCGTCATTCAAGCTGCCGTCGGCATCGAGCGGCGAAGAGGGGTGTGGTGACATGCCGCCATTGTCGCCGCAGCGGCGCCCCTCCCCGCCAGCGGTACGGCAGACCGCCGTCTTTTAGGGATACAAGCGCCCGCCACCGACTTCCAGAATGCTGTCACCCTGCCGCCCCACTCGGCGACGCGGAATATTCAACACCCCTCAGCGGAAGCCTGACCATGCACAGCAAAACCTTCGGCGCGATTGTCGCCACCCTCGCCGCCACCCTGGCACCGCACGCCGCCCAGGCGCAAACCACCTACGCCAACACCGTGCTGCAAATGCTGCGCGGCACCGCCCCGGGCGACTTCGCCCCGCCGCAGTTCTATGGCGGCAGCTACCCGGGGAGCTTCCCGGTGGCGCTCACCGATGACCAGGCCCGCGCCGCCGTGCTGGGCGCGCCGGACGGCAACTTTCTCAGCCTGCCCGGCCCGGCCCTGGGCGAGTCCGGCTCCGCCTTTCAAGGCGCCTACGTGAACCTGGGTTTTGGCGCAGATTTCAGCTCCGACACCGTCATCACCTTGCACGAACTGGGCAACAACTACGAATCGGCTCACCTGTTCATCTGGACGAACAACGGCGGCAACCTGCAGCTCGACGTGACCCGCGACGCTTCGGACGACATCACGGTCGACCTGCGCCCCTACGCCGGCGTGCTCACCTCGCTGGGCGCCACCGCGTGGCGCAGCGTGGCCATCGGCGGGATCGACGACCTCGGCGCCAGCCGCGGCTTCGACCTCGACTCGGTGTCCATCACCGCCGTGCCCGAACCCTCGACCACCGCCCTGCTGCTGGGCGGCCTGGGCGTGCTCGGCTGGGCCGCGCGCCGCACGCGTCGCGCCTGAACACCCGACCCTCGCACCCAAAGCGAAAGGGGCCCGCCGGGCCCCTTTCTTTATCCAGCCTCCGCGCCGGCCGCGTCCCCCACGAAGCCGCGGAAGCGCCCCTTCTTCAGGTGGATCAGCAACAGCGACACCGCCGCCGGCGTGATGCCCGAGATGCGCGAGGCCTGCCCCAGGGTCTCGGGGCGGTGCTTGCTCAGCTTCTGCCGCGCCTCGATGCTCAGCGCCGAGACCTGCATGTAGTCCAGCTCCTCCGGCAATTTGAGGTGCTCGTAGTAGGCCGCGCGCTCGACCTCGTCGTTCTGCTTGTCGAT
>NZ_JAYSBZ010000113.1:0-6120 GCF_041915145.1 Aquabacterium sp.
ATTGATCGACGAAGTGCCACACCTGCCGCGAGCGCGTGGCCTCGGGCTGCTGCACGGCCGCGTCGTAAACGGCCTGCAAGCCGCTGCGCGACAGCAGCCGCAGCACCAGCGCCAGGGCCAGGTCTTCCTGCACCGCCGGCACGCCGCGCGAGCGCAAGAAGCCCGTGAGGTAGGCGGTGGACGGATATGGCGTGTTGAGCTGCGTCATCGGCGGGATGACGGCGAGCACGCGGACGGATGACAAGGCAGACGACAAGGTGGAGCGGAGCAAGGCAGGCGGGGTGGCTCATTGTGCCCGGCGGCCTGGGTGGACAATCACCGATCCGCCTGATGGCCCGCCTGCATGCCCCACACCGAATCATCCGCCGCCGCCTTCGACTCGTTCGGCCTCGCGCCCGCCCTGCTGCGCGCCGTCGAGCAACGCGGCTACCGCGAGCCCACGCCCGTCCAGGCCGCGGCTCTGCCGGCCATCTTGCGCGGGGCCGACGTGCTGGGCCATGCGCCCACCGGTTCGGGCAAGACGATCGCCTTCGCACTGCCCATCTTGCAAGCCGTGCAGGCCAGCCGGCGCGACGCCCCCTTGCGCGTGCAAGCCCTGGTGCTGGTGCCCACGCGCGAGCTGGCGGCGCAGGTGGGTGCGGTGCTGCGCGACTTGGCCAGCGCGGTGATCCTGCCCCAGCGGTTGAAGATCGCCGTGGTGTTCGGCGGCGTGTCGATCAACCCGCAGATGATGGCGCTGCGCGGCGGCGCCGATGTGATCGTCGCCACGCCCGGCCGCCTGCTCGATCTGGTGGACAGCGACGCGGTGCAGCTCGGTGTCGTCCGCACCCTGGTGCTCGACGAGGCCGATCGCCTGCTCGACCTGGGCTTTGCCGACGAGCTGCAGCGCGTGCTGGCCTTGCTGCCGGCGCGGCGGCAGAACCTGTTCTTCTCGGCGACCTTCCCGCCCGCTGTGCAGGCGCTGGCCGACGGCCTGCTGCGCGAGCCGGTGCGCGTCGAGGTGGCAGCCACACCCGAGACGGCGCCCGACATCACCCAGCGCGCCATCACGATCGATGCCAACCGCCGCACGCAACTGCTCAAGCACCTGCTGCAAACGCATGACGCCGACGCGTGGCCGCGCGTGCTGGTCTTCGTGGCCAGCAAGTACGCGGCCGAGCTGGTGGCCTACAAGTTGAGCGGCGAGGGCGTGGCGGCGGCGCCGTTTCACGGGGCCTTCAGCCAGGGCGCGCGCACCGACACGCTAGACGATTTCAAGTCCGGCGCGCTGCGCGTGCTGGTGGCCACCGACGTGGCCGCGCGCGGCATCCACATCGACCGGCTGCCGGTGGTCGTCAACTACGACCTGCCGCGCGCGCCGGCCGACTACACCCACCGCATCGGCCGCACCGGTCGAGCCGGCCACAGCGGCGTGGCGATCAGCTTCGTGAGCGCGGCCACCGAGGCGCATTTCAGGCTCATCGAGAAGCGCCAAGGCCAGCGCGTGGCGCGCGAGCAGATCGAAGGCTTCGCGCCAACCGAGACCGTGCCGCCCGACCTGGGCCAGGGCGTGGGCGGCATCAAGGGCCGGCGCAAGAGCAAGAAAGACAAGCTGCGCGAAGCCGCCGCGCAGCCAGGCGCAGCCGATACCGGCACCTCGACAAAATAAGGCGCGCCGGTTCTGGCAGGTTCGATCTGGGGGAGTGCACGGCCCGGCAGAACGCCGGGGCCGGATCATTCATGGCCGGAAGCGACCACGAAAGCTGGGCGCAAGGCCCAGCCGGGGGGGGGCTCAGCCGCCCTTCTTGCAGCGCTTGCCGGGGTTCTTCTTGCTGCGCGTGGCCACGCCGCGTTCCAGGCTGCGCTTTTGGCCGCGCACGGTGGTGACGGTCACGCCATTGGGCACGGCGGGGCGGGGGGTGGCACGGCGGTCGGCTTCGGTAACGATTTTGTTGCCCATGAGTGGCTCCAGAAAAATTTTGACGAAACCGCGATTAGGCCACATTGTCCGATCCGGTCGCCAGCCCGGCCCGCCCGCCCGGGGCCGGGGCGGTATTCTTGAACGCTGTCTGAAACGATTTGAACGAGGTCGCGATTCATGCCCGGGTTGAGCTGGCACACCTATGACCAATATGGCTACGCCTTGATGGTGGTGCTGGGCACGCTGGCCGCCGTGGCCGGGGTGCGCCGGGTGCTGGGGCGCCCCCGCTGGGCCGGCTGGGTGGCCTCGCTGCAGGGGGTGGCGCCGCCATTCATCAACGTGATCGGGGTGCTGTTCGGCCTGACGCTGGCCTTTCTGGCCAACGACACCTGGAGCGCCCACGACCGCGCCACCAAGGCGGTCTACATCGAGGCCGACGCGCTGCGCAGCCTCGACGTGCTGACCCGCGAGCTGCCCGAGCCGCTGCGCGGCCGCGTCCACCAGGCCCTGCTCGACTACGCCCGGGCCAGCGCCGCCGAGTGGCCGGCCCTGGCGCAGCGGCGGCCGCAGGCGATCGTGTCGGCGCAGGCCGACGCCCTGCTCGGCCTGCTGGCCAGCCGCGCGGTGGCGCAGGCGCTGGGCGAGGGCGTGCAAGGTCTGGCGCTCGAGAAGGCCGGCGAGATCCGCGCCCAGCGCGATCAGCGCATCGGCCTGAGCCAGACCCACGTCAACCCGCTCAAGTGGCTGGGCATGGCGTTTCTGGGTTTCGTGACGCTGCTGTCGGTGATGGTGGTGCACGCGGCGCAACCCCGGGCGGCCCTGATCGCGGTGGTGCTGTTTGCCTTGGCGGCGGCCCCCACAGCCGCTATCGTGCTGGTTCAGGGCAACCCGTTTCAGCAACCCACGACCGTGTCGCCCGAACCGATCGCCCTGGCCGTGCCGGCCATCTGCAGCCACCGCTGAGCCGCCGATCCACCGACACCCCGCCCACCGCATTCAAAGGCCCGCCATGAGTGACCCCCGCCCGATCCCCGCCGACATCTACACCGAACCGCGCGACATCGACGTCAACACGCTGGCCAACCTCGGCCCGCTGCGCGCCCTGGCCGGCGTGTGGCAAGGCACGCGCGGGCTCGATGTGAAGCCCAAGGCCGAGGGGCCGAAGAAGCAGGCCTACGTCGAGCGCATCGAGCTGCAACCCATCGACCCGCAGACCAACGGCCCGCAACTGCTCTACGGGCTGCGCTATCACACCCACGTCACCAAGCCGGACCAGGTCAAGACCTATCACGACCAGGTCGGCTACTGGCTGTGGGAGCCCGCCACCGGCACGATCATCCACACGCTGACCATTCCGCGCGGCGTGGTCGTGCAGGCCGTGGGCCAGGCGGCGCCCGACGCCAAGCGCTTCGAGCTGGTCGCCCGCGAAGACGACCCCTGCTTCGGCATCCGCTCGGCGCCGTTCTTGCAAGAGGCGTTTCGCACGGTCGAATTTCGCATCACGGTCACGATCAACGACGACGGCACCTGGGGCTACGACGAAGACACCGTGCTCAAGATTCGCGGGCAAAGCGAGCTCTTCCACCACACCGACCGCAACCTGCTGAGCAAGGTGGCCGAGCCCACGCCCAACCCGCTGGCGCGCGGCTGAGCGAGCGATTCGCATGACCCTGCCCGCCGCCCCCTCTCGCGTGGTCACCGCCGGCGAAGCGCTCAGCGGGCGCTATCGCGGCCGCGTCGCCCGCATCGACTGGGCCGAGCTGCAAGCCGCCCGGCAGCACTCGGCACTGTGGCGTCGCCTGCATCACAAGCGCTGGCAGTACGTGGGCATCGGCTCGGGCGACTTGTTCATCGGCGTGGCCATCGTCGATGTGGGCTGGTGCTGTTCGAGCTTCGCCTACCTGTTCGACCGCCGCGAGCGACGCCTGCTGACCGACTGGTCGCGAGAAGGCCTGCCCGGGCGCTCGGGCGGGGTGAGCGACGCGCCGGTGGACGGCGGCCGCGCCTGGTTTGGTGGCCGCCGCGCCGCGCTGTCGGTGCAGCACGAGGCGGGCGACCGGCTGACCCTGAGCGTGGACGTGCCCGGCTTGCGCGTCGAGGCCGTGCTGTCGCTGCAACCAGCCGCGCCGCTGTTGCTGGCCGTGGGGCCCATCGACGGCGGCGCCGCGCACGCCACGCAAAAGTCGTCCGCCCTGACCACCTCCGGCTGGGCCGAAGCCCGGGGCCGGCGCTTCTCGCTCGACGGCGCGGTGAGCAGCCTCGACAGCTCCAACGGCCTGCTGGCGCGCCGCACGGCGTGGCGCTGGGCCAGCGCGCACAGCCCCGAGGTGGGCTTCAACCTGCAGCAAGGCTACTTTGGCGACTACGAGAACGTGCTGTGGCTCGACGGGCACCTCTTCGCGCTGGGCGCGGCGCGCTTCGAGTTCGACCCCGCCCAGCCCTTGCGGCCCTGGCGCGTGCACACCGACGACGAGCGGCTCGACCTGCGCTTCACCCCCGAGGGCGCGCGGCAGGCCGATCTCAACCTCGGCCTCGTCGCCAGCTACTACATCCAGCCCGTGGGCACTTTCGACGGCTGGGTGCGCGCCGCGCGGGGCGACGCCAAGCGGCCGGTGCAGGGCCTGCTGGGCGTGACCGAAGACCACCGCTCGAAGTGGTGACGTTGGCGGAGCCATGCACGAGCTGAGTCTGGCCGAACACATCGTCGAGCTGGTGCAGGCGGCGGCGCAACGCGAGGGCTTCAGCGCCGTGCGCGTGCTGCGCCTGCAGGCCGGCGCGCTGTCGGGCGTCGAGGTGCAGGCGCTGCGCTTTGCGCTGGAGGCCGTGGCGCCGCGCACCTGTCTGCACGGCGCCCGCATCGAGATCGACGAGCCCCCCGGCCAAGCCTGGTGCCCGGCCTGCGCGCAAACCGTGACCATCGACAGCCGCATCGACCCCTGCCCGCAATGCGGCGGCTTCGGGCTGCGCGTGACGGGCGGCACCGAGCTGCGCGTGGCCGAGCTGATCGTGGCGGACGCGCCGGGCCCCGCGGCCCCCGATGCTTCGCCCACGTCAACACCCGCGTCATCAAGCTCTGCTAGCGTGTCAGATGAAACGTCGCCACCGAGCGGACGAGTCTGATCAGGAGTGAGCCATGTGTGTGGTGTGTGGATGCAATGACGCGCAAGCGCCGGCCCCGGCGGGCGACCTGCATTACGGGCACAACGCGGCGGGCGTGACCGTGCATGGTCTGAGCACCGAGCGCAGCATCCAGCTCGAAGCCGATGTGCTGGGCGCCAACCAGCACGTGGCCGACCACAACCGCGCGCACTTCAAGGCGCACGGCATCGCGGCGCTCAACCTCGTGTCCAGCCCCGGGGCGGGCAAGACCACCCTGCTGTGCGCCACGCTGCAACGCTGGCGCGAGCAGCGCCCCGAGGTGCCGGTGGCCGTGATCGAGGGCGATCAGCAGACCACGTTTGATGCCGACCGCATCCGCGCCACCGGGGTGCCGGCCATCCAGGTCAACACCGGCAAGGGTTGCCACCTCGACGCCCGCATGGTGGCCGACGCCTTTGCGCGCTTGCCGCTGCATCAGCATCACGATGGTCACGAGCATGCGCAGGGCCACCAAGAAGGCCTACTCCTGATTGAAAACGTCGGCAACCTCGTCTGCCCCGCCTTGTGGGACCTGGGCGAAGCGGCCAAGGTGGCCATCCTCTCGGTGACCGAGGGCGACGACAAGCCGCTCAAGTACCCCGACATGTTCGCCGCCGCCAAGCTGCTGCTCATCAACAAGATCGACCTGCTGCCCTACGTGAGCTTCGACGTGGCCCACGCCATCGACTGCGCCCGCCGCGTCAACCCTGCCATCGAGGTCTTGCAGGTCTCGGCCACGCGCGGCGACGGGCTCGATGCGTGGCTGCACTGGCTCGGGCACGTGGCGCCATGACCGCAGGCTTGCAGATGCTGCCCCGCTCGGCCGGCGCGCGCGTGCTGGCCTGCGGCGCATGGCTCAAGAACGCGGCCTGCCTGCTCGACGGCGACCGCGTGCAGTGGTCGGCCCAGCACGGCGACCTGAGCGACCCGGCAGCCTGCGCGGCGCTGGAGGCGTCGATCGAGCAACTCGTGGCGCAGGCACAGGCGTCGGGGGGCCCCATCGACGCCGTCGCGCACGACCTGCACCCCGACTTCCACAGCACCCGCGTGGCGCTGGCCTGGGCGCAGCGCCTGGGCGTGCC
>NZ_JAYSBZ010000114.1:0-6097 GCF_041915145.1 Aquabacterium sp.
TGTCGGTTGGGGCGATGGAGGGAATGATGCGGCTAGGTAGATCTAGATTCGGCCTTGTGTCCATGGTTTTGGGCGCTGTACTGTTTTTGGAGGTTTCCCTGCGAGGTTATGGGTTTGGTAAGCCGTTGTTGTATGAGGTGGCAGCCTATGGCTATAGAGTGAAGCCAAATCAGGACCTAAGAAGATTTGGTAACCATCTCTATTACAACGAGCTTGGAATGCGGTCCGGTCCGATCAAACGGGGGGCTGATTCGGTTCATTTGCGGGTGCTTTGCCTGGGCGACTCGATCACCTTCGGTGGGGTGCAGACAGACCAAACGCGAACGTATCCCGAGTTGTTGAAATCCAAGTTGGGGCCTGAGCGCTATGAGGTGTTGAATGTTTCTGCCGGGGGGTGGGCCCCCGAGAACGAATGGGGATGGTTGCGCCAAAACGGCTTGTTCGGGAGCAAGTTGCTGCTGCTCGAGATCGGCACCAACGATTTGATGCAGCCGATGTCGAGTGGCGATGTGGTTGATGAGCATCCGTCCTTCCCCGGTCACAACCCGCCTTTGGCTACGGGGGAGCTCATCTACCGCTACCTGTTGCCTCGGCTGGGCCTGCTCGAGACGGTAGACCCGGGGGCTCAGGTCGGGGCGGGCACGCCCGTGCAGGTGCTGGCCAATCTGAACACGGTGCGAGACATCGTCAACTTTGCGCGCGCGAATGGGGCAGAGGTGGCCCTGTTGCGTATCGAGGAGCCGGCCTTCATGAAGGATGCCGCCGCTTTTGCTTCAGCCAGCCGGCAACTCGATGAGTTGGCGGCAGCTATGCACGTGCAAGTGATCAAGCCTGACGCAGCACTAAAGAAGGCCGGCTACGCAAACGTGTTTCGCGGCGACATGGTCCATCCCAATGCGGCGGGTAATGAGGTGATTGCCGACGTGGTTGGCGATGCCCTCAAGGCAGTGTTGCCAGGGCGGTAAATGGGGTGGCTCGGCACGGTTGGTGGCGAGCCACACTCGATACCTTAGTTGGCTGACGCGCGGATGCCCCCGCTCTGGTCTGCTTTAACGCGGTAGATACGCACATCGGTCGCGCCACCAGGTGCTGCCGTGGCGGCGCTGTCCCATTGCAAAGATCTCAATTGACCCAGCATGGTGGTCAGGAAGCTACTGTCGCCAGTGCCTTGATCCGGGGCCGAAGTCGCGACGCCCGAGCCGTCTGCCGACTTGGATGTGTTGAGCCCCACATTGCCGCCCGAAGCCGTGCGCCGGTAGTAGCCGGCCTTGTTGGCCGCCACCCCCAAAAACAGGCCGTTGGTGGCACTGCTTTCAGCGCCAATTTGGATGCCCGCACCTGAAGGAACACCACTCAAATTGAAGTCTGTTGCCATGAATGTAGCCTTGCCCGCAAAGCGGTCCAGCAGGATGGCCGGATCGTTGGGATACAACGCCCCCGCATGTGAAGCCGGCGCGAGATGGCCGCCCACGAAGGTGAAGGTACCTGAGGTCAGACGGTAGAGATGTGTCTCGGTGCCTTCGTACCAGGTGTCGGCAAGGAGCGCGCTGGAATTTTCGCCGGACGTGACGGGGCCGATGCCTCCTGTGCCCATCGCCACGAAGCTTTGCACGTTAGACAGCTGCATGCTCGATACGCCGGGGTTGGCTTGCAGTTGCAGTTGGGTTTGCGTGAGGTTGCTGGCATTGAGCGGGCCGGTGGAGCTGCCCTCAATCAATATGCGTCCGCCGGCCTGGTTGGCGGTTGGCATGTTGATGGCGGTCGCGGCAGTGCTGCCGGCGCCGCCCCACATTTGAAGATCCCGAACTGTGGCGTAGCTAGGCCCTTGGAGCTGAATCATCGAGCCGTTGGCGGCACCCGTCCAGACCAGGATGGTGGTGAGCGTGTCGCCCGCGAGTTGAATGCGGCTTTTGGCCGGGATGACCAGCGATGTCGATAGCCGGTAGGTGCCCGGGGGGAGGTGCACGATGGGGTTGGTCGCTCCACTGGCAACGGCAGAATTGATCGCTGCCTGGATCTGTGCCGCATTGGCGCCCGGGGCGACTTCAAAGACTTGCCGGCCGAGTCGCTGTGGGGTGCTCGGCAGAGTGGGCAAGGCTGCGTTGATCAAGCTGCGACTGCCGATGGTGTCGCCAATCGTGATCACTCGGTCAGACGAGTCCACCGTCTGGATGGGGCTGGCAACTGTGTAGGTGTTGCCGATCGATACGACGTCGCGGCCGGGGGCGGCATCGTTCATGACCACTGCCGGCGTGGTGGACCCTGCTGCACTGCGAATTTGGTTGTCGATGAGCAACAAGGGGCCCAGGTTGCCGCTGACGATGGCCGCAGGGTCGGTGGTGTCGATGATGCGGTTGCCCTTGATCACGACGGGCGCGGCATTCAGGCCCACTTGTTCGCCCACAAAGAACCGCCTCGAGCCGACCGACACGTTGTGGTACATCGAGAACCAGCCGGTGTTATGGATATTTACGTCAGCCACCGTGGAGCGTTCGAAGAGGCTGCGGTAAACATGAAACCCGCCGCTGCCGCGTACGACACCGCTGTCGTCAACGCCATAGGTATTCGACACGCCACGGGCGCAATCGACGAAGTGCGAATCCCAGACCCACCAGTTGACGGCGTTCCAGCTGCCGGTGTCGAGACCGGCGACCTTGTTGCGCAAGAAAGTGACGCGGCGAACCTGCCCTTCCGAATTCATCTGGCCGTAGTTGGTGCCGGTGCGGCCGGCCATGATGCCGATGTCCATGTCTTGAAAGACTTCGTCGACATCTTCCGAGCTGCCGTCAAACATGGCGCCGCCGCTAGCGTTCCACCAATGTGCGATGCCGATGCCTGCCGTGCCTTTGCCGTCCCAGGTGATGCGGGCGTAGCGAACGTTGTACCCGCCGTCTTGCAGCAACATCGCTGCGCCTGAGGAGCCCGCCCAGGCTATTTTTGTGTTGCTGGGCGCGTCACCGACGATGCCGACGCCCCAGAAGCCCGAGCCGAACGAATTGCCGTTCAGGCGGAGTGTTGCCGTGATCTTGTATGTGCCGGGCGGCAAATACAGCGTGGATGGCTTGCCAGGCTGGCCGAGATCATTGAGCGCCGCCTGCAGCGCGGCGGTGTCGTCGGCCACGCCATCGCCCACGGCGCCGTAGTCGCGCTTGGCGTTGGCCCAGCTGGGGAAGGGGCCGATGACTTCGAGGTCGTCCATGGCGACGGCGAAGCGGGCGGCGGTGGCGGCGCTGACCTGCACGCCAGTGGCGGACAGCGTCACGCTTTGAGTGGCATTGGTGGTTGCGCTGCCGGTGGTGCTCAAGCCGCCTGAGGCGCCGCCGCACCCGGTGAGAACGACCAAGCTGAGCAGGGCTGAGAATGCAGCGGTCGATTTGAACGAACGAAGTGCAAACAAAACCAACATTGGATTCCTGCGAAGGCTGATCAAGAGCCAGAGTCGGGCTGTGGCGTTGCGGCAAATTTCACGAAAAACTCGCAAATACTGGTCAAACTTCATCGGTATTCATCAAACGCTGCATTTCGCTGCCATTGCGCGAACAACAAGTGTTCTGTTGTTTGGTCGAGCGTTTGAATGGTGCGCGCGATTTTGGCGGCAGCGATAGGAACATCCGCACAGGTCAAGCCAGCGTTTCGTGTAGTTACCGAGCCGCGCTTGCGTTACGGGGCTGCTTGACGGTTCGCGGCGAGGGCAACCGTTGTGCGGGGCGTGCATCGAATAAACTCGTCCCCCCTCGACTCGGGCGCAGGATGTCACCGCCGTCAATGGGTTCTTCGAGGACCCCGAGCTCTTCAATTGCAAGGTTGCTTCATGAAAATCACAGTTGTCGGTACCGGATACGTTGGCTTGGTGACAGGCGCCTGCCTGGCCGAGATGGGCAACGATGTGTTGTGCCTGGACGTGGATCCGAACAAGATCCGCATCCTCAACGAGGGGGGCATCCCGATCCACGAGCCGGGGCTGGACTTGGTGGTGGCGCGCAATGTGCAGGCCGGGCGTCTGGCGTTCACGACCGACATCGAGCGCGCCGTGGCGCATGGCACCGTGCAGTTCATCGCCGTGGGCACACCGCCCGACGAAGACGGTTCGGCCGATTTGCAATACGTGGTGGCGGCGGCGCGCAACATCGGGCGCCTGATGACCGACTACAAGGTGGTGGTCGACAAGAGCACGGTGCCGGTGGGCACGGCCGACAAGGTGCGCGCGGCGATTGCCGACGAGCTGGCCAAGCGCGACTTCAAGGTGGACTTCGCGGTGGTGTCGAACCCCGAGTTCTTGAAAGAGGGCGCGGCGGTGGACGACTTCATGCGTCCGGACCGCATCATCATCGGCGCCGACGACGAGCAGGCGATTTTGCTGATGCGTGCGCTGTATGCGCCGTTCCAGCGCAATCACGAGAAGCTGCTGGTGATGGATGTGCGCAGCGCCGAGCTCACCAAGTACGCCGCCAATGCCATGCTGGCCACGCGCATTTCGTTCATGAACGAGCTGGCGCTGCTGGCCGAGAAGATGGGGGCGGACATCGAGCACGTGCGCCGCGGCATCGGCTCGGACCCGCGCATCGGCTACGACTTCTTGTACGCCGGCTGCGGCTACGGCGGCAGCTGCTTCCCGAAGGACGTGAAGGCGCTGATCAAGACCGCCGCGACCGTCGGGCAGGGCCTGAAGGTGCTGACGGCGGTTGAAGACGCCAACGACGCGCAGAAGCTGGTGCTGGTCGAGAAGATCGTGCAGCGCTATGGCGCCGATCTCACAGGCAAGCGCTTTGCGGTGTGGGGCCTGGCGTTCAAGCCCAACACCGACGACATGCGCGAGGCCACGAGCCGCGTGGTGCTGGCCGAGCTGTTCAAGCGCGGCGCCACCGTTACGGCCTACGACCCGGTGGCGATGGACGAGACGAAGCGCATCTTCGGCGACGAGCCGCGCCTGAGCTACGCCGCCAACCCGCCCGATGCCTTGAAGGGCGCCGACGCGCTGGTGATCGTGACGGAGTGGAAGGAATTCCGCAGCCCCGATTTCGCGCGCATCCGCGCCGATCTGAAAGACCCGGTGATCTTCGACGGGCGCAATCTGTATGAGCCCTCGGTGGTGGTTGCCGCCGGGATCGACTACCTGCCGATCGGCCGGGCCCAGATGACGCGGGCCTGACGCGCTCGGCCGGCGGGCCGGCGGCGCGGCGGGGGCCGGTATTCTTTGCTTTCGTTATTGAGTTGTTGATGAGTGGCATGAAGATATTGGTGACTGGCGTGGCCGGCTTCATTGGCATGGCCGTGGCGCGCGCGCTGCTGGATCGGGGCGACGAGGTGGTCGGCATCGACAACCTCAACGACTACTACAGCGTGCAGCTCAAGCACG
Source organism: Aquabacterium sp. (assembly GCF_041915145.1). GTDB lineage: Bacteria > Pseudomonadota > Gammaproteobacteria > Burkholderiales > Burkholderiaceae_C > Aquabacterium. The sequence continues at coordinate 5,357 of NZ_JAYSBZ010000114.1, forward strand.
ACCGCTTGAAGACGTTGGCGGGGTGCCCGGGGTTTCGTTTTCAGCCGCTCGATATCGCCGATCAGCCTGCCTTGCACGAGCTGTTCGCCACCGAGGGGTTCGACCGCGTGGTGCACCTGGCGGCCCAGGCCGGGGTGCGCTACTCGCTGCAAAACCCGCATGCCTATGCGCAGTCCAACCTCGTGGGCTTCGTGAACGTGCTCGAAGGGTGCCGGCACCACGGCGTCGAGCACCTGGTGTACGCGAGCAGCTCCAGCGTGTATGGCGGCAACACCAAGATGCCGTTCGCCGAGAACGACCCGGTCGATCACCCGGTGAGCCTGTACGCGGCCACCAAGAAGGCCAATGAGCTGATGGCGCACACCTACAGCCATCTGTATGGCTTGCCCACCACGGGGCTGCGCTTCTTTACCGTCTACGGGCCGTGGGGCCGGCCGGACATGGCGCCGATTCTGTTTACCGAGGCCATTCTGGCGGGGCGCCCGATCAAGGTCTTCAACCACGGCAAGATGCGCCGCGACTTCACTTACGTGGACGACATCGTGCGCGGCGTGGTGGCCACGCTCGACCGCGCCCCCGAGGCCTCGCCGGGCCTGGATGCGCAGAACGACCCGTCGCGCTCGCATGCGCCGTATCGGGTGTTCAACATCGGCAACAGCGAACCGGTGGAGTTGCTGTATTTCATCGAGACGCTCGAAGGCGCGCTCGGCATCACGGCGCACAAGGAGTATCTGCCGATGC
>NZ_JAYSBZ010000115.1:0-6094 GCF_041915145.1 Aquabacterium sp.
AGAAAAAACGCCCGCTTTTCGAGGGCGGGCGTGGTGCGTGGCGCGGGGGTGCGGATCAGGCGCTGCCGCGTGCCATCTCCATCAGGCGCGCGATGCGCTCTTCGGTCGGCGGGTGGGTCGAGAACAGACCCTTGATGCCGTCGGCCGAGAGCGGGTTCATGATCATCATCTGCGCCGTCTCGGGGTGGGCTTCGGCGGCTTCGAGCGGAATGCCCTGGGCGTAGCGGTGGATCTTGTCGAGCGCGGTGGCCAGCGCCTGCGGATCGCCCGAGATCTCGGCGCCGCCACGGTCGGCCTCGAACTCGCGGGCGCGGCTGATCGCCATCTGGATCAGGCTGGCGGCCAGCGGCGCCAGGATGGCCACGGCCAAGCCGGCCAGCGGGTTGACCGGGCGGCCCTCCTCGTCGCGACCGCCAAAGACCATCGCGAAGTTGGCCAGCATCGAGATGGCGCCGGCCATGGTGGCGCTGATGGTGCTGATCAAAATATCGCGGTGCTTCACGTGGGCCAGCTCGTGGGCCATCACGCCGCGCAACTCGCGCTCGCTGAGCACGCGCAGGATGCCGGTGGTGGCGGCCACGGCGGCATGCTCGGGGTCGCGTCCGGTGGCGAAGGCGTTGGGGGCCTGCTCGTCGATCAGGTAGACGCGCGGCATCGGCAGCTCGGCGCGCTGCGCCAGCTCGCGCACCATGCGATAGAACTGCGGCGCGCTGGTTTCATCGACTTCGCGCGCGTTGTACATGCGCAGCACCATCTTGTCGCTGAACCAGTAGCTGAAGAAGTTCATGCCCAGCGCCACGACGAGCGCCATCATCATGCCCGCGCGTCCGCCGATCATCGACCCGATGGCCATGAACAGGGCGGTGATCGCGGCCATCAGCACGGCCGTCTTGAACAGATTGAACATGGTTAGGTGAGTCCTTCGTCAAAGCGGCAACCCCAGCGGTTGCCCAGTAGCTATAGATGCGGGTTGACCCCGAGAGTTCAACCCAGGGTGGTGCCGGGGGGCACCGGGCGGGCATGCAGCAGGTCACGCACGGCCTGACGTTTGCCGCCCGGGCGCTGCACCGTTTTCAAAGCGAGCGCTTGCTCACCGCATGCCACGACGAGGTGCTCACCGTTGGCATGCAACACCGTGCCGGGCGCGCCGCTGGCGGGCACCACGTCGGCCGCCCACAGCTTGACGGCCTCGTCGCCCAGCGTGAAGTGAGCGCCGGGGAAGGGGTCGAAGGCGCGCACGCGGCGCTCGATCTGGGCGGCGGGCAGGCGCCAGTCGATCGCGGCCTCGGCCTTTTCGATCTTGTGCGCGTAGGTCACGCCCTCGGCCGGCTGCGGGGTGCGCGTCAGGCCGCCGCATGCCGCCAGCTCGAGCGCCTCGACGATCATTCGCCCGCCCAGCGCGGCCAGGCGGTCGTGCAGCGCGGCGGTGGTGTCGTCGGGGCGGATCGCTTCGCGCTCGATGAGGAGCATGTCGCCGGTGTCCAGGCCCGCGTCCATCTGCATGATGGTGATGCCGGTCTCCAAGTCGCCCGCCTCGATGGCGCGGTGGATCGGCGCGGCGCCACGCCAGCGCGGCAGCAGCGAGCCGTGGATGTTGAGGCAGCCGCGCGGCGGCAGGTCGAGCACCCACTGCGGCAGGATCAGGCCGTAGGCGGCCACGACCATCGCGTCGGCGCCGGTCGCTTGCAGCGCGGCTTGGGCCAGCGCCGCGTCTTCCGGGTATTTGCCGTCGAGCCGCAGGCTGCGCGGCTGCTCGACGGGGATGTCGTTTTCGACTGCGAACTGCTTGACCGGCGAAGCCTGCAGCTTCATGCCGCGGCCGGCGGGGCGGTCAGGCTGGGTGAGCACCAGCGCGATCTCGAAACCGGCGGCGTGCAGGCGTTCCAGCGCCACGCGGGCGAACTCGGGCGTGCCGGCAAAGACGAGCTTCATCACAGGCTGGGCCCGTGCTCGCGGGCGGCGCGGGCCAGCTCTTCGCGGGCCAGTTGCTCGTCCTCGCGGGTCTTCTTGATCATCTTGGTCTTGATGCGGTTGCGCTTGAGCGGCGAGAGGTATTCGACGAACACCTTGCCCAGCAGGTGATCCATCTCGTGCTGCACGCACACGGCCAGCAGGTCGTCGGCGTCGAATTCAAACGATTGGCCGTCGCGGTTGAGCGCGCGCACCGTCACGCGGGCGTGGCGCTCGACCTTGTCGTACACCGTGGGCACCGAGAGGCAGCCTTCGTCCCACACGATGATCTCGTCGCTCACCCGGGTCAGCTCGGGGTTGATCAGCACCAGCGGCGCGTTGCGCTCTTCCGAGGTGTCGATCACGATGACGCGCTCGTGCACGTCGATCTGCGTGGCCGCCAGACCGATGCCCTTGGCGTCGTACATGGTCTCGAACATGTCGTCGATCAGTTTGCGGACGCGGTCGTCCACCTGCGCCACCGGCTTGGCAACCTTGTGCAGGCGAGGGTCGGGATATCGCAGGATGGGGAGCAAGGCCATGGGTGTTGAGGCCGCGCCAGGCGCGGGAAAACTATGTGGAAGTGACACAACGTAAAAGGCCGAAATGACGGGCGTGCGCCCCGTAACTCCGGGCAAATTTCATTGCGGCAATCAAAGATTTAGGGGCAGAATCGACTAAATCAATTGAGGTTTAGCTCTCAATTTTCGCGCAATCCCGGCAAACGTGCCGGGTTCGGCTCAACCAGCAACCATCAAAACGCGCGGGCAGCCTCTGGTTTGCCCCGCCAGCGGAGACCCCTTCCATGATGCAGTGTCCGTCCCAGCGTCTCGAGTCCCAGTCGGCTGTGAAGCGTCCGTCCGCGCCCTCCGCGCTGCGGTTGATGCAGCGTGCGCTCCGGACGGTCGGGGTCTGCGGCGTCTTGCTCGGTTCGTTCACGCTGGCCCACGCCGAGGGTGACGAGGCACCGGCCGCCGCCGCCGCGCCCAAGCATTACCCGGTCACGGCGCAGCAGCGCGCCACCGCCAAGCAGGTGGCATCGGCCGGCGTGCCGCTGTCCGAGCTGGCCGACAACGCACCCGATTCGTACAAGGTCAAGTCGGGCGACACGCTGTGGGGCATCTCCGGCATGTATCTCAAGCGCCCGTGGCGCTGGCCCGAGCTGTGGGGCATGAACCTCGACCAGATCCGCAACCCGCACCTCATCTACCCTGGTCAGATCCTTTTCCTCGACAAGAGCAACGGCCGCGCCCGTCTGCGCGTGGGCGAGCCGGTGGGCGAATCGTCGAGTGGCTCGGGCAAGCTCTCGCCGCGCGTGCGCTCGGGCCCGCTGTTCGACGCCATCGGCGCCGTGCCGATGCACCTGATCGAGCCCTTCCTCAACGAAGCGGTGATCCTGCAATCTGAAAGCGAACTGGCCGCCGCGCCGCGCATCGTGGGCACGCAAGAGGGCCGCGTGGTGCTGACCCGTGGCGACTCGGCCTACGTGCTGGGCGAGCGCAACGGCGTCAACGACTTCCGCATTTTCCGCACGCCCAAGGCGCTGACCGACCCCACCACCAACGAAGTGCTGGGCTACGAAGCGGTTTACGTGGGGCAGGCTGAATACGTGCGCTCCGGCGCCGAGATGCCCGACGCCGGCACCAACAGCCTGCCGGTGGCCGACACCTACACCATCATCGCCAGCCGCCTCGAAGCAGGCATCGACGATCGCCTGTCTCCCGTGCCGGCGCGGGAGTACACCCGCTACGCACCGCACGCCCCCGCCAACGAAATCGGCGGACAGATCGTCTCGATCTACGGCGACGGCTTGAGCGCCGGCCAGAACCAGGTCGTCGCGCTCAACCGGGGCACCCATGACGGCATCGAACGCGGCCACGTGCTCGCCCTGGTCACCGACGGCAAGCAGCGCGTCGATATCACCGATCCGGCCAAGCCAACCATCAAGCTGCCCAACGAGCGCACCGGTCTGCTGTTCGTGTTCCGCGTGTTCGACCGCATGTCGTATGCGTTGATCCTGAAGTCGCAAGACCCCGTCAAGCGCGGCGACCGGTTCGCCCAGCCCTGATGCGGCCATCCTGACGCTCTGATCGAGGCCCTCCGCGTGAGGGCCTCGGCATTTGGGGGGAGGCGCATCGGGTGGCCCGGGCCATCGGTCGAGCCATGGGCCGATTGATGTGATACTGCCGCGGTGATTCCCCGCGACGAACTTGCCGCCTGGCTGCGGCTCCTGCTCACGCCCCAGATCGGGCCCGTTTCGGCCCGCCACCTGCTGGCGGCGTTTTCTTCTCCCCAAGCGGTTTTTGACGCCTCGATCAGCGCCCGCACGGCGGTGGTCGGCGAGCGCGAGGCGCGCCTGCTGGCCGTCGAGCCTGCCGAATTGGCCGGGCATGTCGATGCCACGCTGGTCTGGCTGGCCGAAGGGGCCGATCGCAGCGTGCTGACGCTGGCCGACCCGCTGTATCCGCGTGCCTTGCTCGAAGCCCCCGACCCGCCGCTGGTGCTGTTTGCGCAGGGCCAACTGGCGCTGCTGGGCGCGTCGGCCATCGCGCTGGTCGGCAGCCGCAGCCCCACGCCGCAAGGGCGCGACAACGCCCGTGCCTTCGCGCTCGAATTCGCCCGCGCCGGCCTGGTCGTCGTCTCGGGCCTGGCCCTGGGCGTGGACGGCGCGGCGCACGAAGGCGCGCTCGAGGGCCTGCCGCCGGGAGCGCTGGGCAGCACGATCGCCGTGGTGGGCACCGGGCTCGACCGCGTCTACCCCAAGCGCCACCACGCGCTGGCGCACCGCATCGCGCAGCACGGTCTGCTGCTCAGCGAATGCCTGCTCGGCACGCCGCCGCTGCCGCCCAACTTCCCGCGTCGCAATCGCATCATCGCGGCGCTGGCGCGCGGCACGCTGGTGGTCGAGGCCGCGCTGCAATCGGGCTCGCTCATCACCGCGCGGCTGGCTACCGAAATGGGCCGCGAGGTCTTCGCCATCCCCGGCTCGATCCACTCGCCGCAGGCACGCGGCTGCCACGCGCTCATCAAGCAGGGCGCCAAGCTGGTCGAGACCGCGCAAGACGTCCTCGACGAGCTGTTCTGGGGCGCCGGCGGTGCGGCGCGCAGCCTGCCAGGCAAGTCTGGGGTGACGGCGCCGGCGCCCGGCGCGGCGTTCGAGCTGGCCGCCAACGATGTGCCCGCTACGCCCACAACGCCGACCATGCCGGCCGCGTCCACCGACCCGCTGCTCGACGCCCTGGGCTTCGACCCCATTGGCCTCGACGCGCTCAGCGCCCGCACCGGCCTGAGCAGCGCCGATCTCAGCGTGCGCCTGCTTGATCTCGAACTCAGCGGCCAGGTGGCACGCCTGCCGGGCCAGCTCTTTCAACGGCGGGGGGCCGCATGACGGATCGCGCCGCCAACCAACCGCTCGTGCGCTGGCTGGGCCGAGTCGACTACGCCCCCACCGCCCAGGCCATGCAGGACTTCACTGAGGCGCGCACGCAAGCCGGTGTGGCTCCGGTGCCCGACGAGATCTGGCTCTGCGAGCATCCGCGCGTCTTCACGCAGGGGCTGGCCGGCAAGGCCGACCACGTGCTACTGCCCGGCGACATTCCGGTGGTGCAGACCAATCGCGGCGGCCAGGTCACCTACCACGGCCCCGGGCAAGTGGTGGCCTACCCGCTGGTCAATCTCGCGGCGCTCAACATCTACGTCAAAGAGTATGTTTTCAGGCTCGAGCAAGCGATCATCAAGACGCTCGAAACCTACGGCGTCACCGGCCACCGCGTGAGCGGCGCGCCCGGCATCTACGTGCGGCTGGACGACCCGTTCAGCCACGCTCGCCTCGCGCCCCCGGCGCCGGGTGGTGACCCGTTCGAGGGCCTGGGCAAGATCGCCGCGCTGGGCATCAAGGTGACGCGGCATTGCACCTACCACGGTCTGGCGCTCAACGTGGCGATGGACCTCGAGCCCTACTCGCGCATCAACCCGTGCGGTTATGCCGGGCTGCGCAGCATCGACCTTTCTACAATTGGCGTTCAGACCACGTGGGACGAAGCCGCGCAGCGGCTGGCCGAGAAGCTCTCGGTTTACCTGAGCCCCTGAGTCTGCGCCGCGCCATGTCTGCATCTGATTCCACGCCGTCCGACTCCACTGCACC
>NZ_JAYSBZ010000116.1:0-6028 GCF_041915145.1 Aquabacterium sp.
CGTCGATGGGCTTGGCTGGGCCTGCGCCGGTTTCTTGTAGGGGCCGATCTCGGCGCCGCGATGCCGCAGGTAGCTGTACAGCGTGCTCTTGGACACATGCAGCTTCTGCGCGATGGCGGCCACCGACAGCTTGCGCTCGCGGTACAGCGTGTCGGCGGCCAGCGCCGTTGCCTCGGCCTGGGGTGTCAAGCCTTTGGGCCGCCCGCCGACCCGCCCGCGTGCCCGCGCGGCTGTCAGCCCGGCCTGAGTGCGCTCGCGGATCAGCTCCCGTTCGAACTCAGCCAGCGTGGCGAACAGGTTGAACACGAACCGCCCTTGGGCGCTGGTGGTGTCGATGGGATCGTTCAGGCTGAGTAGCCCGACCTTGCGTTCCATCAGGTTGCCGACCAGCTCAACCAGGTGTTTGAGCGAGCGCCCCATGCGGTCGAGCTTCCAGATCACCAGCACGTCTCCGGCACGCAACTGGCCCAGCAACTCGTCAAGCGCCGGCCGCGCGGTCTTCGCGCCGCTCGCCACGTCCTGGTAGACGCGCTCGCAACCAGCCGCCTTGAGGGCGTCCATCTGCAAGTCTGATTTCTGGTCGCGCGTGGAAACGCGGGCGTAGCCGATTTTCATGCTTAGAGTCTGCTTTACTGGTTGAAACAGAATAATATCGAACTTTGATTCATCAAACGACAAATTTAGACTAATTACCGTGCGGCACCGTTTGCACATCAGATCGCGCGGCAGAGTCTTGTAAAACGAAGGTTTTATCGAACCGTTGCCAGTGATGACGATAAGATGTATAAACACCTATGTACTCAAACACCGTATTGGAGGACATCATGAACACCGTTCGCTGGAACATCGCCGTGTCGCCGGACGTGGATCAGTCCGTGCGCATGTTCATCGCCGCGCAGGGCGGCGGCCGCAAGGGCGACCTGTCGCGCTTCATCGAGGAAGCTGTGCGCGCCTACCTGCTGGAGCGTGCCGTCGATCAGGCCAAGACGGCTGCTGCCAGCATGAGCGAAACCGAACTGTCCGACCTCATCGACGAGGCTGTGCAATGGGCGCGTGAGCACTGATGCGCGTCATCCTCGACACCAACGTGCTGCTCGGCGCGCTGATTTCGCCCCATGGGCCACCCGATGCGATCTATCGCGCCTGGCGCGCGGCGCGCTTCGAGCTGGTGACATCGGCGGCACAGCTCGACGAGCTGCGGCGGGTGAGCCGCTACCCCAAGCTCAAGACCATCTTGCCCGCGCACCGCGTCGGCACGATGGTCAACAACATGCAGCGCGCCATCGTTTTGGCGCAACTGCCGCCGCTGCCGGATGGCATCGAAGCGAATGATCCGAACGATGCGTTCCTGCTGGCGATGGCCTTGGGCGGCGAGGCTGACTACCTGGTGACGGGCGACCGCCGCGCCGGGCTGTTGCAACGCGGCAGCATTGGGCGCACGCGCATCGTCACGCCGGCCACCTTCTGCGCAGAGGCGCTTTGAGCCATGCCGGTCAGCTTCCTGTCCACCACGCAACGGGAACGCTACGGCCGCTACCCAGACACGCTTTCCGGCGAAGAACTGGCGCGCTACTTCCACCTGGACGACGATGACCGCGAGTGGATCGCCACCAAGCGGCGCGACAGCCACCGACTGGGCTATGCGCTGCAACTGACCACGGCCCGCTTTCTCGGCACCTTCCTGGAAGACCCGGCCGCCGTGCCCGGCGCGGTACTGCATACGCTGTCGTCCCAGCTTGGCATCGCCGACCCCGACTGCGTGCTGGCCTACCGCGAGAGCGAGCAACGCTGGCGGCACACGACCGAAATTCGCGCCCGCTACGGCTACCGCGAGTTTGCCGACGGCGGCGTGCAGTTCCGCCTTGGCCGGTGGCTATGCGCGCTGTGCTGGACGGGCACCGACCGGCCGAGCGCGCTGTTCGATTACGCCAACGGCTGGCTGGTCGGCCACAAAGTGCTGCTGCCCGGCGTCACGGTGCTGGAACGCTTCATCGCCGAGGTGCGCTCGCGCATGGAGTCGCGCCTGTGGCGTCTGCTCGTGCGCGGCGTGACGGCCGCACAGCGGCAGCGCCTCGATGACCTGCTCAAACCGGCCGAAGGCAGCCGCCAGTCTTGGCTGGATCGGTTGCGCAAGGGGCCGGTGCGCGTCAGCGCTCCGGCGCTCGTTTTGGCCTTGCTGCGCATCGAGACCGTGCGCGGCCTGGGCATCAAGCTGCCTGGCACCCATGTGCCGCCGAGCCGCATCGCGGCGCTGGCCCGCTTCGCCAGCACCGTCAAGGTGTCCGCCGTGGCCCGGCTGCCGGAAGCGCGGCGCATCGCCACGCTGGTGGCCTTCGTGCATTGCCTGGAAGCCAGTGCGCAGGACGACGCCCTCGATGTGCTCGACCTGCTGCTACGTGAACTGTTCACCAAGGCCGAGAAGGAAGACCGCAAGGTCAGGCAGCGCTCGCTCAAGGATCTGGATCGAGCCGCCTCGACGCTGGCCGAGGCATGCCGGATGCTGCTCGATCCGGCTCTGCCGGACGGCAAACTGCGCGAGCGCGTCTATGCCGCCATCGGCCGCGATGAACTGGCCCAGGCGCTCAATGAGGTTCGCGGCCTGGTGCGTCCGCCCAACGATGTGTTCTACACCGAGCTGGAGGCCCGCAAGGCCACCGTCTCGCGCTTCCTGCCGACGTTGCTGCGCGTCATCCGCTTCGACGCCAATCCGGCCGCGCAGCCTTTGGCGCAGGCGTTGCAATGGCTGCATGAGAAACCCGACCATGATCCGCCCACGGCCATCGTCGGCAAAGCGTGGCAGCGCCATGTCGTGCAGGATGATGGCCGCATCAATGCCACGGCCTACTCGTTCTGCACGCTCGACAAGCTGCGCAGCGCGATCCGCCGACGCGACGTGTTCATCAGCCCGAGCTGGCGTTACGCCGATCCGCGCGCCGGTCTTTTGGACGGGGCCGAATGGGAGGCTGCGCGGCCCATCGTTTGCCGTTCGCTGGGCCTGACGGCGCAGCCGGAAACCACCTTGGCCGCGCTGACGCGCGAACTGGACGAGACCTACCGGCGCGTCGCCGCACGCCTGCCCGAGAACGACGCGGTGCGCTTCGAGACAGTCGGCGACAAGACCGAACTGGTGCTCAGCCCCTTGGAGGCGCTGGAAGAACCGGCTTCACTGATCGCGCTGCGCAACGAGATCAAGGCGCGCATGCCGCGTGTCGATCTGCCGGAAATCCTGCTGGAAGTCGCTGCGCGCACCGGCTGCATGGACGCCTTCACGCATCTGACCGAGCGCACGGCGCGTGCGGCCGATCTGACCACCAGCCTGTGCGCTGTGCTGATGGCCGAAGCCTGCAACACCGGCCCGGAACCGCTGGTGCGGCAAGACACCCCGGCGCTCAAGCGCGACCGGCTGATGTGGGTCGATCAGAACTACGTGCGCGACGACACGTTGATCGCCTGCAACGCCGTGCTGGTGGCGGCGCAGAACCGCATCGCGCTGGCCCGCGCCTGGGGCGGCGGCGACGTGGCCTCGGCGGACGGCATGCGCTTCGTGGTGCCGGTGCGCACCATCCACGCCGCGCCGAATCCGAAATACTTCAATCGCGGGCGCGGCGTCACCTGGTACAACCTGCTGTCCGATCAATGCACCGGGCTGAACGCCATCACCGTGCCCGGCACGCTGCGCGACAGCCTGGTCTTGCTGGCGGTTGTGCTGGAGCAGCAGACCGAATTGCAGCCGACGCAGATCATGACCGACACCGGCGCGTACAGCGACGTGGTGTTCGGTCTGTTCCGTCTTTCCGGCTACCGTTTCTGCCCGCGCCTGGCCGACGTTGGCGGAACGCGCTTCTGGCGCGTGGACGCCGAAGCCGACTATGGCGACCTCAATACACTGGCACGGCAGCGCGTGAACATCGACCGCATCACGCCGCATTGGGATGACGTGCTGCGTCTGGTCGGCTCGCTCAAACTCGGCCTGGTGCCGGCGATGGGCATCATGCGCACCTTGCAGGTCGATGAGCGGCCCACCAGCCTGGCGCAGGCCATCGCCGAAATCGGCCGCATCGACAAGACCATCCACACGCTGAATTTCATCGACGACGAGGCCCGCCGCCGCGCCACGCTGCTGCAATTGAATCTCGGCGAGGGCCGCCACAGCCTGGCGCGCGAGGTCTTCCACGGCAAGCGCGGCGAACTGTTCCAGCGCTACCGCGAGGGGCAGGAGGACCAGTTGAGCGCGCTCGGCCTGGTCGTCAACATGATCGTGCTGTGGAACACGCTGTACATGGACGCGGTGCTCGCGCAGTTGCGCAGCGAGGGCTACCCGGTAAAGCCCGAGGACGAGGCTCGGCTGTCGCCGTTCGGCCATGAGCACATCAACATGCTTGGACGCTACTCGTTCTCGGTGCCGGAGGCGGTCGCCCGTGGCGAGCTGCGACCCCTGAGCAGAAAGGACGACGTTTGAGCCGCTTCAAGCCTATCCGCAGCATCCGCGCTGCTGCTGGATAGGCGGGCACGGCACCGAGCCGAACGAACAGAACACGCAGCAGTCGCCGGGCTTGGGGCGCAGCAGCGCGTGGCACGCCGGGCACTCGTCGTAGAACTGGCAGGCATCCGTCGGCATGGTCTTCTGCCAGGCGTGCCCGCAGTGCGGGCAGGTCAGCACAGATTCGAGAATGATGGTCATCGCGGCGTCACTTCTGCACGGCGGACGGGTAGCCCGCGTTGGTCGTGGCCTTGGTCAGCGCTTCCGGCTGGGCCTTGTCCGGGTCGTAGGTGACGGTGGCTGTTTTTTTGTCGAAATCGACCTGTACTGCGCTGACGCCAGCTATCTTCTCCAACGATTTCTTGACCGTGATCGGGCACAGCGGGCAGGTCATGTTCTGGACGGCCAGTGTGACCGTTTTCGACGGGGCGGCCAGCGCCGCGAACGGCAAGGCAACCAGTAGAGCAATGAGCAATTTGCGCATGGCGAACTCCTTTCAGTAGAACAACGGGGCCAGCCACGGCACGGCCAGCAGGGCGAGCAACAGGGTGGCGACGATCCAGAAGGTGAGCCGTTGCCGGCGGCGCGTGCGCGGATCGGCGCAGGGCGTGCCTGGGGTGCAGACCTGCGGCACCAGGTAAAGCTTGCGGAAGGCCAGGCCGAGAAACAGCAGCGTCAAGCCGATGAAGAACGGCCGGTACGGCTCCATTGCCGTCAGGCTGCCGACCCAGGTGCCGCCGATGCCGAGGGCCAGCAGCACGAGCGGCCCGACGCAGCACACCGATGCGCCGATGGCGGCGAGGATGCCTGCGACCAATGAGCTTTTGCCGGTGAGTGATGCCATGCCGATTCCTTGAACTTGTGCGCCCAAGTGTTACTCTACATTCCGTACCTAAGTACGGAATCAAGGGGAATTTGCATGGGCGCAGACCTGACCATCGGCAAGCTGGCGGACGCCGCCGGAGTGAACATCGAGACGATCCGCTATTACCAGCGGCGCGGGCTGCTGGATGAACCGACCAAGCCGCTGGGTGGCCATCGGCGCTACCCGGCAGGGGAGGCCAAGCGGGTGCGCTTCATCAAGCGGGCGCAGGCGCTTGGCTTCACGCTGGATGAGGTCGGCATGCTGCTGACGCTGGACTCGGCGTGTGGCTGCTCGGACACGCGGGCGCTGGCCGCTCGAAAGCAGGGACTGATCGAGCGGAAGATGGCCGACCTGACGGCCATGTACCAAGCGCTGGGCGATCTGATCCAGCAATGCGATGCAGGTGGCAGCACCAGGCCGTGCCCGATCATTGACGTGCTGGAGCGTGACTGACTGCCTCGATGATCACACAGCGGGTGACGCGACCGCCTGACTATCGCGCTGGCAGAAATTTCTGGGGTTCCGGCATTCCCTTGCCAGGGCTTAAGTCGGTTGGCTGTTCCATTGCTCCCCGGACCCCATGTTCCCAGCGGGCGATGCGGCGATTTGGCCCCGTGGTGCACTGGCTTTTGAGCGGGCACTTGGGGCAAGATGACGACCAGTATTTATAAATCAGCAGCCCT
>NZ_JAYSBZ010000117.1:0-5813 GCF_041915145.1 Aquabacterium sp.
GCACCGAGCAGTACTGGAACAAAAACGGCGACATCAAGCACAACCGCTTCACCTGCGAAGACTTCGCCATCCGCCTGTTGTGCGAGTACGCCTGTCAACACGGTCTGCCCGTGAAGCTGACCACCGGGGTGCGGACGTATCGAAACGACGAACCGCTTCGCCCTGGCGAGCACGAACGCTATGGGTCCAACCTGTACGGCTTTACCGAGATGGTGATGCTGAGTTACGGCGCGCCAGACATGCAGCGGGTGGGAGTCAATACAGTTGTCGTGTCGAAACCGGACGATCTGCAGCCCGGCGACATCTTGGCGCAGTCGCTGGATCGGCCCCGTTCAATAGCGCATCACATTCAAGTTGTCGTTCGCAGGAATTCTGATTCTTTGGATATTGCGCAGGGCAATTCATCAGGCGTCATCGTTCGCCCCTTTACAACGATCATTCGATGGATCGGAGAGAACCGTGCCGACCCACAGAGCGACAGCTATGCGGGAATGCCCATTCAGTCAGGTAGCTATAAAAGGTCATCAAGCGGCTGGGATTATCAAAACCAATCCACGCAGCATCACGAAAAGAATCTTTTGAGTGCCTTTTTGTTCTATCGGTGGAATTTTTTGGACTTCAACAAATCATGAACGATTTGCCGGGCTATTTGGCTGTATTGGCCGACAGCGATTTGTTTGGCAGCCTCGCCACCTTGTCGTTGGTAGTTGCGTTGCTGGGGCTGTCTAACCGCGTGCGACAAATGAGGCTCTATCAAGGGCTGGCTTTTGTCTGCCTGCTCTTCATGCCGATCCTGTTTTTGATCGGCATTCTCTATCTGAACAAACGCCCGGCCTGACGTTGTCAAAGCTCATCGGTCACTTCCATGAATTCAATAACTGACGCGAAGGGTTTTTTCACCGTCTGGGGGGTGCTGGGTGACGAATCGGTTGTCGGTGGCGTGCTGTGCGTTTGTTATCTGGCGGTGTTTGTTCTCGGCTTGTTCAAGCGAATGTGGGCATCCTCGATCTACAGGGGTGCCGTGTTGCTCCTGCTGGCCTTGATTCCGATCTTTTTCTGCCTGGGTTTCTATTTCATATCCAGGCCGCCCGCGTGAGAAATGTGTGCAACCCATGATCGAACTGCCCGACTATCTGGCTGTATTGGCTGACAGCGATCTATTTGGCAGAAATGCGCGATCGCGTTGGCAGATCACCGGATCTGAGGCAATTGGTTCAACATGAGACAGCTTGACTTCCCAGATTCCATCCAGCACCTCGCACTGTTCATGGACGCCCCTGGGGGCATGATCTTCATTGCGGTGTCGATTGTTCAGTTGGTCGCCGTCTTGTCGATGCATATTCGCCTACTTCAAGCTTCACGCCTCGTGCGTATTCTGGTGACCGGTTCATTGCTGATCCTGCCGCTGATCACCGTCGCGTGTCTGTATGTCGCCGGGTTGCCAAAAGCCTGAGACGCCCTCGGTTCATGAACGCTCGTCGAACCAGCTTTGAAGCGAGAGCCGCTGTCATCCTGCTTGCCCTGCCGTCGTTGCTCCATGCCGCCACGGTCTACGACGGCTATGAGGCTTACTACGCCTCAATGCCGAATCTGCTGTTTCGAAGCCGTGGCGTCGAGTTGCAACCATACAGCGTCGAGGGCGACGAGTCGATCCGCTTGGGGTGGAGCGGCGCGGCAGCCGGCAAACGATTGCGACTTGAAATCCGCGAGGGGCGACTGAGCCTCAATGGCCGGATAGTGAGGCCGCGGCACACGACCGTGTTTCCCGGCGAAGTGATGAGAGAGAGCGATCTCGGAATGGGCGCCACAGCGCTTGTGTCCGGGCCCTGGCTTTGCGTTGAAAACACACCGTTGTCCGCATCGGGCACGGCAGTCCGGCACCGGGCGGTGTATCTGATCAGGCATGACCGCAAGCCGTATCAAGCCTGGAAGCTGCCGAGCCTGTTTGCGACTTGCGCAGCGGTGAGGCGACTCGATCAAGCGGTGTATGTCGATCAAGCAACCTATCGCTACCCTGAAGGCGCCGAGCAGCCGCAAGGCGTCACCTTTGCCGAATACCGGATTCAGCAACGGCGGTTCGTGGCGACGGGCATCGCACGGGCCATCACTTTCATGGAGCCCGGCAATGTCTACAGATTCACGGCTGACCCTCCGTGAGTTCATGCGCGCTGCGCCGAACGCTCGCGGTTGAGCGTATCGGGTTCGGTGCGCGCGGGCGTGGCGCACCCGCGATGGCCACGAATCGATGATAGAAAGGCAGCATGCCTTTCGCCCACTTCACTCAACTGGGTCACGAGACCACGCGCCGCGTCGCCTTCATGGGCGAGGTGGTGCTGGCGGTGTCGCGGGCCGTGGTGCGGGGCGGGCGTTATCGCCCGGCGGATTTCGCGCGGGTGCTGGCCGATGGCAGCGCGCGGGCCTTGCCCATCGTCACCGTGGTCAACCTGCTGGTGGGTGCCATCCTGGCCTTCGTGGGCGCGGTGCAGCTCGTCAAGTTCGGCGCGGGCATCTTCGTGGCCGATATGGTGGCGATTGCCGTGTCGCGCGAGATGGCGGCGGTGATCACGGCGGTGGTGATGGCGGGGCGCACCGGCGCGGCCTTCGCCGCCGAGCTGGCGACCATGCAGTCCAACGAAGAGATCGACGCGCTCGAAGTGCTGGGCCTGCCGGCGGTCGATCACCTGGTGGTGCCGCGCATGCTGGCCTTGCTGCTGATGCTGCCGCTGCTCTACGCCTTCGGTTGCGCGGCGGGCCTGTTGGGGGGCTTCGCGGTGGGCGCGAGCATGCTGCACCTGTCGCCCGCGGCCTACTTTGATCGCAGCCTGGCCGCGCTCACGTTCGCGCATTTGGGGCTGGGCTTCTCAAAGAGCATCGCGTTCGGCGCGCTGGTGGCGTGGGCGGGGTGCTACTTCGGCCTGCACGCGCCGCGCAGCGCGGCCGGGGTGGGGCAGGCCACCACGCACGCGGTGGTGTCGGGCATCGTTGGCGTGATCGCGCTCGACGCCGTGTTCGCCGTGTGCGCCAACGCGCTGGGGGTGTGACGATGCTGCAGGTGCGCGACCTCGCCATGCGTTTCGGCACGCGGCTGGTGCAGCAGGGCGTGTCGTTCAGCGTCGAGCCCGGGCGCATCTTCGCCATCATGGGCGGCAGCGGCTGCGGCAAGAGCACGCTGCTCAAGCATCTGATCGGCTTGCTCGTGCCCGCGGCGGGCACGGTGCGCTACGACGAGGTGGACTACTGGCAGGCCGACGAGGCCACGCAGCGCCAGGTGCGCGCGGGCTTCGGCGTGCTGTTTCAAAGCGCGGCGCTGTGGTCGTCGATGAGCGTGCTCGACAACGTGCTGCTGCCCATGCAGCAGCAGGCCCGCTGGACGCCCGCCGAGCAGCGTGAGCGTGCGCTCGAAGTGCTGTCGTGGGTGGGCCTGGCCGACTTCGCCGACTACGCGCCGGCTGATCTCAGCGGTGGCATGAAGAAGCGCGCCGGCCTGGCCCGCGCCGTGGCCACCGAGCCGCGCGTGCTGTTTCTCGACGAACCCTCGGCCGGTCTCGACCCCATCAGCTCGCGCCGGCTCGACGACTTGATTCTGGCGATCCGCGAGCGCACCGGCGCCGCCGTGCTGGTGGTGTCGCACGAGTTGCCCAGCCTGTTCGCCATCGCCGACGACGGCATCTTTCTCGACGCCGACAGCAAGCGCCCCGTCGGCCAGGGCGGCCCGCGCGCGCTGCTCGAGCAGTCCACCCACCCCACGGTGCAGGCCTTTCTCAACCGCACCGCCTTGCAGGACGCCACCTCATGACCCCCTCTCGCCGCAACGCCCTGCTGGTGGGCGCGTTCGTCAGCGTCGCGCTGCTGCTCATCGTCGCCACCGTGCTGGCGGTGGGCGGCGCGAGCTGGTTCTCCAGCCGCATTCCGGCCTCGGTCTACTTTCAGGGCAGCGTGCGCGGCCTCTACGTGGGGGCGCCGGTCACCTTTCGCGGCGTGAAGGTCGGCGAGGTCGAATCGATCGGCATCGAGATCGACTCGAAGACGCTGGACGCGCGCATCCCGGTGCGCTTGTCGCTGTCGGCGGGCGCGGTGCGTTGGGGCGACCAGCAGGCCACCAGCGTGCACGACCTGCCCGAGCTGGTGAAGCGAGGCCTGCGCGCCCGGCTGGCGATGCAGAGCGTGGTCACGGGGCAGATGGGCGTGGACCTCGATTTCATGCCCGACACCCCGCTGGCCTTCGTCAACCCGCGCGCCGACGCCGCCGAGATCCCGGCCATCAAGGACCGGCTCGACGCGCTGATCGAGCAGGTGTCCGACCTGCCGGTGCGCGAGTTGGCCACCGATCTGCGCCATACCCTGCAGACGCTCGACCAGACGCTCAAGGCCACGCAGGTGGCGATGGAGCGCACCGGGCGCGAGTTGAGCAGCACCGGCGCCGAGGCGCGGCGCACCCTGCAGACGGCCACGCAGGCGCTCGAAGACGTGCAGGCGCAGTCGCACGCCACGCTGGCATCGGTGCAGCAGTTGTCCGACGCCTCGCGCCAGACCGTGCAGCAGGCCCAGCCCGAATTGCAGCGCACGCTCGAAGCCGCGCGCGACTCGGCGGCGCAGGCGCGGCAGGCCATGCAGCAGGTGGCCGAGCTGACAGCGCCGGGCGCGCCCGTGCGGGCCGACCTCGACGCCGCCCTGCGCGACCTGGCCCTGGCCACGCGCAGCCTGCGTGCCTTTGGCGAGCAGCTGGAGCGCCAGCCCAACGCCCTCTTGTTCGGAAAGCCCTCGCCATGAATCGAACCCGTGTTTGCTTGCTGAGCCTGTTCATCGCGTCGCTGGCGCTGGCCGTGCTGTCGGGCTGCGCCAGCGCGCCGCCGACGACTTTTCTCGCCTTGCCGACGGCGGACATGGCCTCGCCGGCTGCCGCGCCCGCGTCGGCTGCCTCGGCGGTGTCGCCCGTGCTGATCGTGCGCCGCGTGGGCGTGCCGGAATATCTCGATGTGAGCGCCGTGCGCTACCGCGCCGACGCCAGCACGCTGGCCGAGTGGCCGAGCACGGCCTGGGCCGAGCGCCCCGCCGTGGCGCTCACGCGCGAGCTGGTGGCGCGCCTGCGCCTGGCCCTGCCGGGCTGGACGGTCTGCGACGGCACCTGCCCGAGCGGGCAAGGCGGCCGGGTCGTGCAGGCCGAATGGGCGCCGCTCGACTACCTGCGCGCGCAAGGCACGTTGAGCGCCGAGCTGCGCTACAGCATCACCAACCCGACGGCGGGGGTTGACCAGTCGGCGGCCTTGCGCACGGGCTCGCAGCGCTGGAGCCTGCCGGTGTCACCCGATTCGGCGGCCGGCCAGGCTCGCGCGATCGCCAGCGTGGTGGACGCGGCGGCCCAGGCGATTGCCGCCAGCGCGCGCTGACCGACCCGGCGGGCCGACCCGCCTCAGGCCGACACGGCCCACTCGCGCAGCTGCGTGAGCGTGGGGCGCAGGTCGCGCCGCAGGCCATGCAGCGCGTGGTGCAGGGCGGTGTCGTCGTCGGTGCGCAGCGCGGTTTCGAGCTCGGCGGCGCGGGTCGACACGTTGACCACCCCCAGGTTGGCCGCGCTGCCCTTGAGCATGTGCGCGGCGCGGCGGGCGGCGTCGCGGTCTTCGGTCAGCAGCGAGGCGAAGCGCTCGGCGAAGTCGCTTTGGCTGTCGGCGAAGCGCTGCGCGAGCTTGCGCAGCAGCGCGGGCTGGCCGCCGCAGCGGGCCAGCGCGCCCGGCAGGTCGATGCCGTCGAGCGCGGGCAGCGCGGAGCAGCCCTCGGGCGCGGCGGCCGAGCGGGCCGGAGGCGCGGCAGCCGCA
>NZ_JAYSBZ010000118.1:0-5678 GCF_041915145.1 Aquabacterium sp.
TTGGGCGCGCGATACGAACGCGCCACCTGACCGTAGGCGGCAACGGCGGGGCTGAAGCGCCACATCGCGCCCAGCTTGGGCGACCAGGCGCCGTCCGACTTCTCGACCGCGTCGCGCCCGATGGCCGCGAGCACCGATCGCGCCAACGCGTCCACCTCGGGCTTGAGCGTGCGGTGGTCGTAGCGCAGGCCGGGGGTCAGCGACAACGCGCCGCCAGCGAGGCCGCCGATCTCGTCTTGCGCGAACAGGCCGATCGTGTTGGTGCGCCCGTTGGCAAAGTCGCGCAGCGGAAAGCTGTCGCCCGCCAGCGTCTTGCCGACCGTGCCGGATGTGAGGTTGTAGATCGTGGCGTCGCGATACTCGACCACCTTCTGCCGCGACACATCCACCCCGCCCGTGATCATGTGCGTGCCGCCATCGGTCTTGAGCCACTTGTCGAGCTGCACGTTGGCGCCGGTGGTGTCCTGGCTGAACGAAAAATACTGATCGACGTTGCAGCTGTTGACGCCGCTGGCCGTGGCCGAGCAGCTGGCCGAGGTGCTGCTGCGGCGCTGCAGGTTGTGGTTCTCGGTGTCGGCGTTCTGGCGGTAGACCATTGCATGCAGCCGGTCGTACGGGCCGTCCTGCATCTTGTGCTCCCACTCCAGGCTGCCCCGCAGGCGTTTGGACTGATCCTCGCCTTGCGTGGCCGTCACCTTGGGTAGCGAGCTCGACAGGCGCAGCACGTTGGTATCCACCGTCATGTCGCGGCCTTCGACGCTGGCCGTGAGCTTGTGGCCGGCGGCGGGGTGCAGCACCAGCTTGGCCAGCACGCCCTGATCGTCGATCGATTGCGGATTGGCGCGCGTGCGGCTGGTCGATGTCGTGTCCACCGAGCCCATCGTCTTCGTCTCGTGGGCGCGCGCGCTCGACGCGCCGAGCAAGAACTCGGGGCGCCAGGCGCTCTCGTCGCCACGGAACGCGCCCAGCGCCGTCAGCCGTCGCTCGTTGTTGGCGCCCAGGTAGCTGGCGCGCACGCGCGCGGCACGGGCCTTGTCGGCCCCCAGCAAGTCGGTGGGGTCGAGCGTCAAGAAGCCGATCACG
This sequence comes from Aquabacterium sp., assembly GCF_041915145.1. Lineage (GTDB taxonomy): Bacteria > Pseudomonadota > Gammaproteobacteria > Burkholderiales > Burkholderiaceae_C > Aquabacterium. The sequence goes on from NZ_JAYSBZ010000118.1 coordinate 1,084, forward strand.
CCGCCGATGGCATCCGAGCCGTACAGGCTCGACGACGCGCCGCGCACCACCTCGACGCGCTTCAGGAAATCGGGCACCACTCCCAACGGCGCGCTGAGCGTGAAGTTGGTCGGGCCGCCGCCGTTGTAGTAATCGGTCAGGCGAACGCCGTCCACCTGCTGCACCACGCGGTTGTCTTCGAGGCCGCGGATGTTGGGGCGCGTGGCGCCGAAGCGTCGGGCGTCGCGCGACACGGCCATGTCGGGCTCGTTGGCGAACAGATCGGCCGTGTTGCCGGGCAGGCGGCGATCGAGTTGCTGGCGCGTCGTGCTCGTGACCGTGGCTGGCACGTCGTCGGCCTCGGCTTCATGGCGCGTGGCGGTCACCACCACGTTGCGCAATTCGGTTTGCGCCCAGGCCAGGCCGTGGGTTCCAGGGGCGCACAGGGCGGCCAGCGCCAAAGCCACGCGGGTGCGCGAGAAAGAGATTCGAGGATTCATCAGACAACCTTTGGGGGACTTCTTGGTTCAACAAAGCAAAGGCTGGCTGTCTCGGGCGCGGAACGGCCCGTGGTGGCTGGCTGGGATGAGCTGGCGGCGTGACGCGTGCGCGGCCACGCGAGGCCGGTTACTTGGTCAGGATCAGTTTGTTTTCGCGCGTGATGCGCAGCAGATACACCTGATCGGCGTGGGCAATGCGCAGCAGCGCGCCACCACCGCTGAACAGCGTCGTCGAGTCGACCATTGGCGGCGGCGTGGCCGGCGCATCGTCGCGACGGTCGAGGTGGCGCGATCGTCGCGTGGGCGCAATGCCGGCGGCGTGCGCGTCACTGGGGGGTGTTGGCATGATCGAGGTCTCCTGAGACAGTGGCAAATCGCAGACGGGTCAGGCCAGCCTGACGCGCCGCACCCAGCACCCGCGCGACATGCTCGTAGTCGGTGTGCCGGTCGGCAGATAGACGCAGCTCGGGTTGCGGCGCGCGCGCGGCGGCTTGCTGCAGCCGCGCGGGCATGGTTTCGGGCGTCAGCGCCTGATCGTTCCAGTAGGCATGGCCTTCGGCGTCGAGCGTCAGCCGCACGATCTCGGGCCGCTGTTCGGCGGGCGTGCTTGCCGCGCGTGGCAGATCCACCTTGATCACCTGACTGAGCAGCGGAGCCGTCACCATCATGACCACCAGCAGCACCAGCATCACGTCCACCAGCGGCGTGGTGTTGATCTCGCTCATCGGTGTCGGGGCGCTGTCGCGGGCAAAACCTCCGATGGCCATCACGCCGCCTCCGCCAGCGTTGCCGCGCGCCGCTTGTCGCACGCGCCAGCGGCTTTGCTCAGAGGGCGTCCCACCGTCAGGAACGCGTGCAGATCGTGGGCAAACGCATCGAGCTCGGCCAGGCAGACACGGTTGGCGCGGGCAAAGGCGTTGTAGGCAAACACGGCCGGCAGCGCCACCGACAGTCCCAGTGCCGTCATGATGAGCGCCTCGCCCACCGGGCCGGCCACTTTGTCCAGCGAGGCTTGTCCGGTCGTGCCGATGGCCACCAGCGCGTGATAGATGCCCCACACCGTGCCAAACAGCCCCACGAAAGGCGCCGTGGCCCCCGTGGTGGCCAGCCATGTCAGGCCGTTTTCGATCTGCGCTTGCGTGCGGGCATATTGCTGGCGCAGCGCGCGCTCGATTTGTTCGGATGCGTCGAGCCGGCTGGCCAGATCGGGCGTGCGATCGCAGTGCTCGGCGCAGCGCTGTCCCTGCTCGGCCAGCGCATGAAACGGCCCGCTGTCCAACTGCGCGACTCCGTCGTCGAACGTCTGCGCGCGCCAGAACGATTGCGCCCAAGCCGCTGCGCGCCGCAGTCGCCAGCCATCCAGCGTCTTGGCCAGAATCAAATACCACGACGCCACCGACATCACCACCAAGGTGAGCAGCACCACCCGTGCCACGGCGTCGCCGGCGGACCAGATCCGCCACAAGGCTTCCATTGCATTCATACAACTACCCTTCGAGATTGAAAGTGATCGGCACCGTGACCCAGCTCTGCACGGCCGTCTCGCCCTGCCGCGCCGGCACGAAGCGCCAGCGCTTGACCGTTTGCAGCGCGGCGTCGTCAAGGCGCGGACTGCCCGAAGAACTCGCGATCGCCACCGAATCGGGCAGCCCCTGAGGCGTGACCGATACGCGCAACAACACCCTGCCCATCTCGCCCATGCGGCGTGCAAAAGCCGGATAGTCGGGCTTGGGGTTATGCAGGTAGTCGGCGTCAAAGCGCGCCGGCGTGATGCTCGGCGTGCTCGACAAGACGGGATCGGCGCTGGGCGACTCATGGCGCACGGTTGCCACGGCGCTGTCTTGAGCCGGTGCCGGTGCCGGCCTCGGCGTGGCCGGCTCGGGCACCGACTCGGTGGGGGCGGCGGGGGCCTGCGCGCGGGCTCGGGCAAGCTGAGCGTGGCGCACCACGGGCGTCGGTTGTTCCGCGGGCGGCTCGGCGCGACGCGTCGGCTGATCCGGCAACGAAAGATCCACCACCACCGAGGGGGCATCCATCAGCGCGGCCGGCGTGGCCGAGGCATGGCGCGCCATCCAGCCCGCGGCGGCCAGATGACCGCCCACCACGATCGACGCCAGCAGCGCGCGCCGGACCACGAATCCCTCCTGAAAAAGCGGCAGGTCGGGTAGCGAATCAATGACAAGAGATGACATGGCCTGACGTGCGAGTGCTGGCGCAAAAAGGCTGGCTGTGCGGGTGGCTCGGGGTTGCGGGCGAAGCCGACCAGATCAGCGCCTCGCCCTCGATGGCCTCGAACAATTCTTGAGCGTGAGCGCGGATGTGGTCATCGACGCCAGGCGCGTTGGCCACGCGATCGAGCAGCAACGCGCACAGATGCGCCGACCGCCGGCAACCAGTCTTGATCGCGCGCGCCAGATGCGCCATCGCGCCGGCAAGCTCGGGGCACACCGTGGATTCGGTTGCTGCAGTCATCGCATCACCTCCGTCATTAGATGCGAATGATTATCAATAACACGAGTCGCGCTGTCAAGGCCATCTCGACGCCGACGGGCGCGCCGCCGCGCGGCATCTGGCCGCGTTTCTGCACTAAAGTCGTAAGCGACTGAGGGCGCGGAGCCGCCAGTTAGAAACCCACACAACCACGCATGGAAAGGCCACAAATGAATCGTCGCATCGTCATCGGCTCGGTAGGTTTTGCCGCTTTCGCGGGCCTCGCTCGATCAGCTCTGGCTCAACATGAGCATCATGATCACGCTGGCGCCAGTGCGCCCGTCAATCAGGCTCCAAGCAAGTTTGCCGCCCTGGTTGCCGCAACATCCGACTGTGCCGCCAAGGGGCAAGCCTGCCTTGCTCATTGCATCGCGCTTCTCTCGGACGGAGACAAATCTCTCGGGAAGTGCGCCAAGACCGTCAGCCAGGTTGTTCCGCTTTGCACGGCGCTTCAGAATCTCGCGGCGCAAGATTCGTCATATACGCGAGCGCTCGCAAAGGTTGCCCTGGACGCGTGCATCGAATGCGCCGAGGCATGCAAGCCTCACGCGGAGCACCACGCGCAGTGCAAGGCCTGCTATGAGTCGTGCCTCGAGTGCATCAAGCAATGCAAGGCGGTGCTTTGATCGTCGATGCAAAAGTGCCGAGGTTTTGTGGGCCATAGATGGGCCACAAACAAAAAAGCCACTCACAAGTGAGTGGCTTTTTACCGGGTAAGGCCCGTGAATCCTGGTTGCGGGGGCTGGATTTGAACCAACGACCTTTGGGTTATGAGCCCAACGAGCTACCGAGCTGCTCCACCCCGCGTCAAGAGTTGAGACTATAGCACATAAATTTGTCATCGCTGCGGCGCTCGGCTTGGCGGGTGCTCGGCAAGCCGCTCAAATGTGCTTTTGAGTAACCCGTTCGTATGGGGGGCTCAACATGCGTGGCGATCCAGCAAAATCCGCCACTCAAACAAATAACTCAGGGAAATTCTCATGGATCTGTCCGACTTGTCGGGCGTGGTCGCGCGCGCGCTGGGCGGCGATTTGAGCTGGGACTCCACCCAACGCCTGTACCACCTCGCCGGCCCCGGCGACACCTCGGGTTTGCTGCTCGAAAGCTGGCTCGCCCACGAGTCTGTCGGCGCGCCATTCGTGCTGCGCCTGCTGTGCCTGAGCACCGACGCCCACCTCGACCCTGCCGCCATGCTCGCGCAGCCCGTTCAGCTGCACACCACGCTGGCCGACGGCAGCCGCACCAGCCGCAGCGCCATCGTGCTCGAAGCCGAGCCCCTGGCCAGCAACGGTGCCGCCGCCCGCTACCGCCTCACCGCCGGCCCTTGGCTCAGCCTGCTGGCCTACGCCCGCCACAGCCGCGTCTGGCAAGACCGCACCCCGGCGCAGATCCTCGAAGACGTTTTCAGCGCCTACGCTGCCCACGCCGCCTGGCGCTTCGACGACAGCATCCAGCCCGACCTGCAAGCCAGCCCCTCGGCCGGCGTGCGCGGCCTGCGTGTGCAATACCGCGAGACCGATCTCGAGTTCGTCCAACGCGTGCTCGCCACAGAGGGCTGGAGCACCCGCTTTGAAGAAGACGACACCGCGCCAGCCGGCCACCGCCTCGTCCTCTTTGCCGACAGCG
>NZ_JAYSBZ010000119.1:0-5655 GCF_041915145.1 Aquabacterium sp.
CGACAACGGCATTGGCGTGGCACTGGCCCTGGCGGTGCTCGAAGACCGCAGCCTCGTGCACGGCCCCATCGAAGCCTTGTTCACGGTGGACGAAGAAGCCGGCATGGGCGGCGCCCAGGGCTTGGCGACCAACGTGCTGCAAGGGCGCCTGATGCTCAACCTCGACACCGAGGAGTGGGGCGAGTTCTACCTGGGCTGCGCCGGCGGGCTGGATGTGAACGTGCAGCGCCCCGGGCAGGCCGAGCCGTGCCCGGCGGGCTATGAGGCGTGGCGCCTGAGCTTGCGCGGGCTGCGCGGCGGGCACTCGGGCGTCAACATCCACGAAGAGCGCGGCAACGCGATCAAGCTGCTGGTGCGGGTGTTGATGGGGTTGAGCGAGGACGCGGTCGGGCCGGGGGCGTTTCGCCTGAGCACCTTGCAAGGTGGCACGGCGCGCAATGCCTTGCCGCGTGAGGCGGTGGCGACGCTGGCGCTGCCGGCCGGGCAAGGCGCAGCACTGGCCAGCGCGCTGGCCGGGTGGCAGACGCGCTTGCGTGGCGAGCTCACCGGGGTCGAGCCGGGCCTCGTGCTGAGCGCCGAGCCGGCAGCGGTGGAGGCGGTCATGTGTCCCGCCGATCAGTGCATGTGGCTGCATACGCTGCACGCCGCCCCGCATGGTGTGCGGCGCATGAGCCAGCGTGTGCCGGGCGTGGTCGAAACGTCGAACAACCTGGGGGTGGTCGAGCTGAGTCCGCAAGGCGGCCACGCCAATTTCATGGTGCGCTCGCTGGTGGACAGCGCGGCCCAGGCGCTGGCTGACGAGATCGTCAGTCTGTGGGCCTTGTCGGGAACTGAAGCCGTTTGCTCGGGTCACTACCCGGGGTGGTCGCCGGACCCGGCCTCGCCGCTGCTGGCGGTGTGCCAGGCGGTGTATCGCGAGCAGTTTGGTGCCGAGTCCACGGTGCAAGTGATCCATGCGGGGCTGGAATGCGGAATCATCGCCGCCAAGTACCCGGGGATCGACATCGTGTCGTTCGGCCCCACCATTCGCGGGGCGCATGCGCCGGGCGAGTCGGTGGAGGTGGCGTCGGTGGCGCGCACCTGGCAACTGCTCACCGCCATCCTGGCTCAACTGGTGCAACCTCAATCGGCGCAACCTCAACCTGCGCGCTCTGTCTGACGGGCTGCGGCTTCGCCTCGATCATCAACTGGACTCATCGTTTCATGAAACCTACTTCGACTCGCTCGGTTCGCTTCGCTCGCTGGTCCTCGCTGGTCTGCATCACGGCTGCGGTCGTGGCGGCCGCTCCGCTCACGGTCTGGGCCAAGACGCCCACCGCGCAGGCGGCCACCGCGGTGCTGGACGCCCAGACCGGCGGCATCAGCGCCTACCGCTTGCCCAACGGCTTCAAGATCATCCTGGCGCCGTACCCGTCGGCGGCCACCGCGCGCATCGAGTTGCTGGTCAAGACCGGCAGCAAGCTGGAAGGCTATGGCGAGACCGGCATGGCGCACCTGCTCGAACACATGCTGTTCAAGGGCGCCGGCGCGCGGGCCAACGTCAAGAGCGATCTGACCGCCCTGGGCGCCAGCTGGAACGGCACCACCACGGCCGACCGCACCAACTACTTCGAGGTCATTCCGGCCGAGCCCGACAAGATCGATGCGGCGCTGCGCATCGAGGCCGACCGCTTCATTCGCGCACGCTTCACGCAGCAAGACCTCAAGAGCGAGATGACCGTGGTGCGCAACGAGCTCGAGCGCGGCGATTCGAGCCCCGACAGCCTGGTGATGCGCGCCCTGCAACGGCAGAGCTGGTTCTGGCACGGCTATGGTCGCCCGACCATCGGCGCGCGCAGCGACATCGAAGACGCGCCCTTCGCGGCACTGCAGGCCTTTCATAAAAAGCACTACCGCCCCGACAACGCCGCGCTGATCGTGACCGGCAAGTTCGACGCGGCCCACGTGCTCAAGCTCGCCAGCCAGCTGTTTGCCGAGGCGCAGAACCCGCCCGGCCCGCCGATCACGAGCTGGACGCGCGAAGAGGCGCACCCCGTCACCAACCGCAGCGAGATGACCCTGCCCGCCGGCCGCACGCTGGTCGCCAGCGGCTGGAAGCTGCCCGGCGCGCTCGAACGCCAGACCTACGCGCTCGATCTCGCCAGCAACGCCATCTGCTCGAACGACTGGGGCACGCTGCGCAAGAGCCTGGTGCTCGATCGCAAGCTCGCCATCAACGCCATGTGCGGCACCGATCTGCAAAAGGACTACGCCCTGTTCACGGCCTTCGCCGGCGCAGAGAAGGGCGCCGATGCGGCTGCCTTGTCGCGCGAACTGGTCGAGCACGTTGAAGCGGCGGCCCGCCAGGGCGTGACGCCCGAGCAGCTCGACCGCGCCCGGCAAGAAGAGCTCACCGCCTACGAGCGCATCGAGAACGACCACGAAGGGCTGGCTGCGCAGTTGTCGTCGGCCGAAGTGGCGGGCGATTGGCGGCTCTACTTTTGGCGGCGCGATCTGGTCAGCAGCATCACGGCTGATGAAGCCAACGCGGCGTTGCGCAAATGGATCGTGCCCACCAACCGCAGCGACGTGCTGCTGCGCCACGCCGAGGGCGTGACGGCGCCCGAGCTGCCCAAGGCGGGCCCGGCGGCCGCGCTGGTGGCGGGCAAGAGCTGGCCCTCGGTAGCCAAGGTGAGCGACCCCATCCCGACCTCGGCGGCCGAGCTGGCCAAGGCCAGCGTCAAGGTCGACCTGGGCGACCCGCGCGCGCAAGCCGTGATGATCACGCGCCGCACCCAAGGTGATCTGGCCTGGGTGGTGTTTGCTAACGACTACGGCAATGAAGCCGCCTTGCGCGGCCGCACCGCCGCATGTGGCATCGCCAACGGCTTGCTGGGCTATGGCGGCGCCGGGCTCACGCGCGATCAGCTCAGCGCCAAGATGGCTGACCTGAAAGCCGAGTGGTCGATGAGCCTGGGCGGCGTGAGCGTGGAAGCGCCGCGCGACAAGGTCGATGCCGCGCTCGACGTGCTGCTCGCCGTCTGGTCGGCCCCGAGCCTGCCCGAGGCCGAGTTCGACCGACTCAAGGCCGCGGCGGTGTCGGGCATCGAGCGGGCCATGAAGGAGCCCAGCGCCGTGGCCGCCAATCAGGCCGGGCTGCGCTTCGACAACTACCCGGCGGCCTACGCGCTCAAGCCGCGTTCGCTCGAGCAGCAACTCGCCGAGGCCAAGGCCGTGCGCTACGACGACGTGAAGGCTTGCGTGAACGACTTCCTGGGCGTGTCGCACGTGCGGCTGGCACAGGTGGGGCACTTCACCCCGGCCGACGTGAAGGCCACCTGGGCCAAGCTCGCCAAGCTGCCGGCGGGCAAGCTGCCCTACACCCGCGTGGCCGATTTCGACGCGCCCACGGCCGTCAACACCCAGCCGATCTCGGTGGCGATGCCTGAAAAGCCCAACGCCACGGTGATGGGCTTGACGCTGATCCCGCTGCGCGACGACAGCCCCGACTTCCCGGCGCTGCGCCTGGCCATCAAGGCTCTGGGTGGCGACGCCGATAGCCGCATCTGGCAGCGTCTGCGTGAAAAAGAAGGCCTGGCCTATGGCGCGGGTGCCGGCCTCGCGGGCGCCACGTTTGAAGCGCGCAGCAGCGTGCAGCTCTCGGCCACGGCGGCGTCGGACAAGGCCGAGGTCGCCCTGGCCAGCTTGCAAGACGAGTTGCAGCGCGCGCTGCGCGACGGCTTTGGCGAGGCCGAGATCGAACGCGCCAAGCGCAACTGGCTGCAAGAGCGCAAGAACTCGCTGCGTTCGGAAGACGGCTACGCCGGTAGCCTCGCAAACGGCTTGTATTCGGGCCGCGACTACGCCTGGCTGGCCGACTACGACGCCCGCATCGGCCAGGTCACGGCAGCGCAGGCCAGCGCGGCGCTGCGAAAGTACCTCGGCAACGCGCCGGTGGTCTGGATGGTGGGCAAGGGCAAGAAGTAGGGCTGCAAGGCTAACGATAGATCCAAAACCTGACGGACAAGACGGAGAGTGAACCCATGCCAGAAATCAGCCACGCCACGATGGTGCTTTCGATTCAAGCGATTGCACAAGAGATCAAAAGCCTGCGCCAAACCATCGCTGATGGTGATGCGGTACCTGAGGACTATGTGATTCTGGACGATCTCCAGGACGCAGCCCGGGAGTTGGAGCGGGAATATGACAAGGCCGCTCAGACCGTGTTGAACTTGCCACCCTACGGTGAGCTGGCGGGAGGATAAGGGTACGTGTCTGGTTGTACACCGTCTTGAAAGTGTGCGCCACAGTCACTAGAGATAGCGCCAAAAACGCCAGCCCTGTCTGTCTTTCCGTGAACCTGGCATGCGGTGCAACGCATGCGAGTTACTTGTTCTTTAATCCGCCGACCGCATGTTTCGCAGTTGCTAGGAATTGGTGCTGATTGCAGTACCGAGGCCTCGCCGATGTATTGGGCCAGAATCTGCCTGCTGTACCCTGGTGGCGTTCCTCGTGAGAACACTTGGTAAGGCAAAGAAATAACCGTCGAGCCCGCCCGCCCCTCTAGCAACTGCATCTTCCAGTCTGGTGGTCCGAAGCATTGACTGCGCATTTGGAGTACCTTTTCATCGCGCAGTTCGTTCACCAAGCGAGCGCCAGCTTTAGACGATACAAGTACCACCCGGCGGTACATGCGTCGAGCAGGATCGGCGCACTGCGGCATGCTGCAAACCATAGCCAGCGTTTGCTTTGCCACCCGTTTTAATATTTCTCCACTTGGCGTAAACAGCAATGGGGTGATACCGTCCCGCGAGGAATGAAAAGGCAGCAAGTCGATGCCGCCGATTTCCCATTGCTCATCGTGAGCACTGCTCCATAGATGTCGGCTGCGCAGGTGCTGACGATGGGCGGTGAAATGCATAGCCCACATTCGTAGGGCGTAGGTCCAGTAGCGGATCGTACCGATGTGTTTTGGGTAAACGTCGAAGATATTGCGGCAGAAGTCGGCGTTAGAGACAGGGCTCTTCTCCCGCACGCAGTGCTCAACTTTGTTTGCCGTTGGCCTGAAGCCAGGATTGGCAGATACGATAACCAGCCCGTCAAGCCGACCAACTGCCGTGGTAGGCAAGTGGTTAGGCTGAAGCACGAAGGGGTTATCTGCCTTAAAGCCAAAGGCCTCATTTAGCCGAGCAAGCGCATCGCATTGGCTCCCGTCCCGGAACGCTTGGTATTGCCAATTCGATAACCTGCCGTATATGTCGCCCTCGCCGCGAACGTCACCAAGTTGGGTGACATATTGATCGAGGTAGTGCATTGGCATAGGTATGCACAAATTACAGAGCGTCGCTTTACGCCAGTTCAGCTCCTAGAACGCACGTTGTGCGCACGGCGAACCTGGCAGTCATTCCTCAGGAGTCGCTGCGATGGTTGGCAATTCGCTTCGCCCTCTTGGAATCGGCTAATTCGCAGACTGGGCCAGCGTATGTTATTGAGCAAAATGTGTCCCAATCACCTTGAGTCCAGCAGAAGTTCCGTCCAGGCTTATGTTTCGCAACTGGTTCATCTTTTTCAACACGACCTTGAAAAAGAATCGCATCGGAACGTGCGTCTGCAACCGTGATGTCAATTCTTTCGAACTGAGCCCCACCTCCCCCCCAAGGGGCTTGGTGCCAGTTG
>NZ_JAYSBZ010000120.1:0-5436 GCF_041915145.1 Aquabacterium sp.
GCTGGTGTGGTCGTCGTTCAGCGATTCGGTGGCCGACGGCCTGTGGACGCGCCACGGCGCCGAGCTGCTGGTGATCACGCTGGCCGGTGCGGCGCTGTTCTTGTTCCCGATGCTGTGGTTCACGCGGCGGGTGGCGCGGGCGCTGGGCTTTGCCGTCGAAGACGAAATCGTCGCCGTGTTCTGCGGCTCGAAGAAGACGCTGGCCTCGGGCGTGCCGATGGCCAAGCTGCTGTTCGGGGGCAGCGCCTCGCTCGGGGTGATCGTGCTGCCGATCATGTTCTATCACCAGCTGCAGCTCTTCGTCTGCGCGGTGCTGGCGCGGCGCTACGCCAACCGCTCGTGAGGCCCGCGGGCCGGCGGCGTCAGTAGGGGATGGTGGGGGCGGCGGGCTGCGCCGGGGTGTCGGCTGGCGAGCCGTCGATCGGGTGGTCGATCCAGTCCTTCAGCAGCGTGAAGCTCACCGCCAGCACCACCGGGCCGATGAACAGGCCGACGATGCCGAAGGCCACCAGGCCGCCGAGCACGCCGCCGAAGATCAGCGTGAGCGGCAGATCGGCGCCGCGCTTGATGAGCATGGGGCGCAGCACGTTGTCGAGCGAGGTGACCACCAGCGCCCAGACGGCCATGAACACGGCCATGCCGGTGCGGTCTTCGTGGAAGAACAGCCACGCCGCCGCGCCGAACAGCACCACCCCGGCGCCGATCTGCGCGATGCAGCAGATGAACATGATCGAGGTGAGCACCAGCACGTAAGGCACGCCGCCGATGGCCAACCCGACGCCACCCAGGCCGGACTGCACCAGCGCCGTCACCACGATGCCCATGGCCACGGCGCGAATGGCCTGCCCGGCCAGGATCACCGCCTTGTCGCCACGTTGCCCCCCGACGCGACGGGCAAACCGGCGCAGCCCCTGGGCGGCTTCTTCGCCGCGCATGTAGAGCAGGGCGGCCACGAAGATGGTCAGCAGCAGGTGCAGCGTGAGCATGCCGAGGCCGCCGGCTCGGGCTGCGATCCAGCTGGCCAGCTTGCCGGCGTAGGGCTGCAGTTGCGTGACCAGGGCGCCGGGCCCGGCGGCCACCAGCGCTTGCCACTCATGGGTGAGCCGCGGGCCCAGGATCGGCACGCCGTGCAGCCAGCCCGGGGCGGCCGGCAACGGGTGCGACAACAGCGCGGCGGCTTCGTCCTTGAGGCCCAGCACGTTGGCGGCAATCGTGCCCACGGCCACGCCCACCGGCACGATCACCAAGGCGGCCAGGGCGGACGTCATCAACGTGGTCGCGGCCCAGCGCCGGTTGCCCAGCCAGGCTTGCGCGCGACGCATCATGGGCCACGTGGCGACCACGATCATCGTGGCCCACACGATGGCGGGCAAGAAGGGTTTGATGATCCAGATGCAGCCCCCGATCAGCAGGCCGATCAGCAGCACGATGAACACGGTGCGGGCGATGTCGTGGCGCGGAGCCAGATGGGGGTGCGGATCGCGATGTGATTCGGGGTGCGACATGGCGGGCGCTTTCTGCGTGCGGTCAGCTCGTCGCCGGGGTGGCCGAGCGCAGCGATTCTAGGAGCGCCCTCCGTGCGCTGCCGCCTGGGCGCGCCGGGGCGGCAGCGTCAGACGCGGAACACGTTGGCCGCGCGCACCAGGGCGCCAGCCTGCTGTTGCAGCGAGGCGGCGGCTTCGGCGGCCTGGCCGACCAGCGCGGCGTTCTGCTGCGTGGCGCTGTCGATCTCGCTGATCGAGGTGTGCACATGCTCCAGGTCGCCCGATTGGGCCGACGTGGCGCTGGTGATGCCCTGAATCAGGCCGGTGACCTGGGTGACCGCGTCGATCACTTTCAGGATGGTGGCGCCGGCGGCCTCGACCTGCCGGGTGCCGTCCGACACCTGCTCCACCGAGGCGCCGATCAGCGCGCGAATTTCCTTGGCCGCCGCCGCCGTGCGCTGGGCCAGCGCCCGCACTTCAGACGCCACCACGGCGAAGCCCTTGCCCTGCTCGCCTGCGCGTGCCGCCTCGACGGCGGCGTTGAGCGCCAGGATGTTGGTCTGGAAGGCGATGTTCTCGATCAGCGCGATGATCTCGCCCATCTTCTGCGAGGCGCCGTGTATGCCCTGCATGGTGTCGATCACGCCCTGCACGGCCTGCCCGCCTTGCTCGGCCACGTTGCTGGCCTGCTCGCTGACGCCGGCCACCTCGCGGGCCGTGTCGGCGGTCTGGCGGACGTTGCCCGTGAGCAGCGACAGCGATTGCGTGATGCGCTCCAGGCTGCCCACTTGCGACTCGGTGCGGCCCGACAGGTCACCGTTGCCGGCGGCGATCTCGGCGATCGCCTGGTTGATGCCCGCCGTCTCTTGGCGCACGTCGTGCACGAAGGCGCGGGTGTTCAGGTTGGTCTGACGCAGCCCGCGCAGCAAGATGCCGATCTGGTCGGTGCGGGCCGAATCGATGGTGCAGGTCAGATCGCCGGCCGACATGTTGCGCAGAAAGCTGATGGCGTCGTCGAGCGGCGTGGTGATGGCGCGCTTCATGGCCGCCAAGATGCCGAGCCACAAACCCACCAGCAGCGCGGCCTGCACGCCCAGCACGGCGGCGGTGCTCAGCGGCAGCAGGCTGGGCAGCAGCACCAGCGGCAGCGCGGCCGCCAGCGCGAAGCCGGCCCGGCCGGTCAGCTGAAAGCGCCGCGTCTTGCCCAGCCAGTCGCGCCAGCCGAAGGGGCGCACCCGCCCGGCGTGCAGCTTGAAGGTCGGGTGGCCACTTTCTCGCTCGCGCGTCAGCCGGGCATACAGCGCCTCGGCCGCCGCGATCTGCTCGCGGCTGGGTTTGGTGCGAACCGACAGGTAGCCCATCGGCTTGCCGTGCTCCATCAGCGGCGTCACGTGGGCCTGCACCCAGTAGTGGCCGCCGTTCTTGGCGCGGTTCTTGACGATGCCCGACCACTGGCGCCCGTTGCCCACGGTGTTCCACATGTCCTTGAACGCCTCGGGCGGCATGTCGGGGTGGCGGATGATGTTGTGCGGCTGGCCGAGCAGTTCGTCGCAGCTGTAGCCCGCCACTCGCGTGAACGCGGCGTTGCAATGGGTGATGACGCCCTGTCGATCGGTCATCGACACCAGCATGTCCTGCTCTGAGAATTCGCGTTCTTGACCCGTGACGGGCAGGTTGAGGCGCATGGCGTGTTCCGATCCAGGAGTGCTGGGGGCGCAGAAGGGCTTGGCGGATTCTGAGTTGACCGGGCTCGGCGCGAATTGCAGATTAGCGCGGGCATCCGGGCACAATTTCACGCCCGTCGCCGCGCTTGCGGCCACCCTTGCACCTGTTTCGAGCCTGCCTTGAGTTCGCCTGTTCATCCGCCGAGTCCGGCCCTGATCCTGGACGCTTACCAGCCGCCCCCCGATACCGGGCTCGACGTGCGCCATGCCGATGCCGCGCTGCTGATCGTCAACAAGCCCAGCGGCTTGCTGTCGGTGCCCGGGCGGGGCGAGCACAAGAGCGATTGCCTGGTGAGCCGCGTGCAGGCCGTCTACCCCGACGCGCTCACCGTGCATCGGCTAGATCTGGGCACGTCCGGCCTGGTGGTTTTCGGGCGCGGCGAGGCGGCGCAGAGCCAGCTCAGCCGGTTGTTTCGCGACCGCCAGGTGCACAAACGCTACATCGCCGTGGTGGCGGGGGCGATGCCGCACGAGCAAGGCGAGATCGCGCTGCCCCTGATCGTCGACTGGCCCAACCGCCCGCTGCAAAAGGTGGATCACGCCGTGGGCAAGCCGTCGCTCACGCGCTATTGGCGGCGTGGCGTCGATGTGGTCTCCGGCACCAGCCGCGTCGAGCTCGAACCGGTGACCGGTCGCTCACACCAGCTGCGGGTGCATTTGCAGGCCATTGGCCACCCCATCGTGGGCGACGAGCTGTATGCGCCCGAGGCCGTGCGCCAAGCCGCGCCCCGCTTGCTGCTGCACGCGTGGCGCATCGAATTGCCGCACCCGCTTACCGGGCAGACGCTGGTTTGCGAGGCGCCGGCGCCGTTTTAGCGGACGACTTGGCGGGTGTGCTTGCCGGGGTGGCAGCCGCGGGCAGCACGGGGGTCACCACGAACCCCCGTTGCTGCATCAGCCGGGGCAGGGCGAGCGGCCCGGTCATGTGCATGGCCCCGACGGCGGCGAACACGCTGCCTTGTTCATGCAGTTTGGCAATGCCATCTGCCAGCGCGGGGTTGCGCTCATCGAGCAAGCGGCGCAGGGCGGCCTGGTCGGCGGCGTCGAGCAGGCATTCGCACCACTTGGCGTAGTCGGCCAGATCGGTGAGGTCGCCAATCTCCCAGTCGCGCACTAGGCGGTTCAGCAGGCGCGAGGCGCGGCCGTCTTCCATCTGATCCAGGCCTTCGTTCACCTCGCGCTGCGCTTCGGCCGGGTCGGTGGGCAGCAGGGCGGCGAGCTGCGTGGCGGCGGTTTCGAGCGAGGCAATCGGCTTGCCCATGCCGCGCGAGATGCCGGTCAGGATCAACTCTTGCGCCCACATCGGGTCCAGCCCCTGCCGGCGGTTGACCGACGCCGCCAGACTGGTGACTTGCAGCACCGGGTGCAGCGGCGCGAGTTGCTCCACCGGCACGCAGGCGGCCGCCGCCTGGATCTGCAGACGCCGCCGCTGGCTCGCCGACAACGGCTGGTCGGCCACGCCCGGCGGCAATTGCGTCAGCGCCTGGGCCACGCCGGGGTCGGTGATGTCGAGTTCGAGCGCCACCGTCGAGCTGTCCACCAGCGCCGCCAGCACGGTCGGGCCGGGGTAGACCCAGTCGGCGCGTCCCACATGCACGGTGCCGTACAACCACGAGACGCGGCCATCGCGCTCGAGCCGCCACAGCACGCCGCGGTCGCGCGCGTGGGCCATGCCGTCGCGCACCTGTTCGGCGCTGGGCGCCGGCGGCACCTGCGGGCAGCCGCCGTCGGCATGAGCCAGCCGACCCGCGCAGATCAGCGCCAGGGGCAGCAGGCAGGCGTTCAGCAGGCGCGAGAACAGCGATGGCAGGGCGATCATGGGCGGGCTCACGGTGGTCGAGTGGGTGAATCGGGCTCGACTATCGCTCAAATCGGCCGTGGCACGTTCGGCGCGCGGGGTGGTTTTAGACGCTAGAGTCGCGCGGTCGCAACCGCCCCCCGTGGGGTGACTCTCGCTGTCACATGAACCAACAAGCCCTTTCCGCCTTCATCTGGTCCGTCGCCGACCTGCTCCGTGGCGACTACAAGCGTTCTGATTACGGCAAGGTGATCCTGCCCTTCACCGTGCTGCGCCGCCTCGACTGCGTGCTCGAAGCCACCAAGCCCGCCGTGCTGGCCGAACTGGAAGCCAAAACCAAACTCGGCGTGAACCCCGAGCCCTTCCTGCTCAAGAAAGTGGGGCTGAAGTTCTTCAACCAGTCCCCGCTCGACCTGCCCAAACTGCTGGG
>NZ_JAYSBZ010000121.1:0-5418 GCF_041915145.1 Aquabacterium sp.
GCCCAGCTGGTTGAGCAGGGCGCGGCTGCCGCGCGTGCCGGGGGGCAGCACGGGCTCGGTGGCGTGGTGGCCGGCCCCCTCGCCGCGGGCGCGCTCGAGCGCGCGCGTGGCGCGGCTCAACATGGAGTCGAGCGTGTCGCTGAACTGATGCTCGGTGCTGCCGGCCGAGAGGCTGACGCGCGGCCCCTGGGCGCCGTGGCTCCAGTCGTGGCGGCGCGCCGCCTGCAGGATGCGCTCGACCACGTCGCTCGCGTCGGCCAGGCCGGTGGCGGGCTGCGCGAGCAGCCAGCGCCCGGGGCTCCAGAGCGCCAGGGTGTCGGCCGGGCCGATGCCGAGGGCGACGAGTTCGGCCAGTTCGCGTTGCGTGGCGGCCGGCAGGTCGGGCGGGCTGTCGGGGTCGTTCGGGGTGACGTCGAGCAGCGTCAGGCAGAAGGGCTGGCCGTGGCGGCCGTGGCGCTTGATCTCGTGCTCGATCAGCGTGTGCATGTGGCGCGCGTTGGGCAGTCCGGTGAATTCGTCGTGCAGCGACTCGGCGCGCAGCGTGGCCAGCAGCTCGCCGAGCTGGCCGCTGTGCTGCCGGGCGCGCGATGACACGCGGTGCGCCTCGTTGATCAGCAGCACCGCGATCGGCAGCAACGTGGTGGCGAGCATCAGGTTGTGGATCTCGGTGCGCAGGTCGATGCGCCCGGGGGTGAGCCACTGCAACCCGGCGAGCGTGGCGATCAGCGCCGCCACGCTGCCGATGGTGAGCAGCATGGCCTGGCGCAGGCGCAGGCGGTCGATGTGCATCACCAGCACCAGGCACACCAGTTGCAGGGCCAGGCCGCGCACCACGTCCAGCGTGGCGTAGGCGAAGACCACGGTGCTCATGCCGTAGGCCGCGACCACCGTGTCGCTCCAAGCCTCGTCGCGCCGGATCGTCCGGCCCGAGCGGATCAGGCCGTAGAGCAGCGCCCAGCCGAGCGCGCAGTACGCCGCCACGCTGGCCGCCTGAACCGCCGGCACGAACCCCGCGAGGCTGATCAGCCCCAGCAGCAGCAGGCAGCACACGTCCACCACGATCATGTGCGCCAGCCGCCGGATGCCGTCTTGCTGCCGCGGATGCGAGCCCAGCAACCGCCGCCTCAGCCCGGAGGCCGGCGCGGCGGCGTTCGGCGAGGGCGGCTGGGTGGCGAGACTCATCGGGGGCGAACGGGTACGGCAGTGCGGGGATTGTCCGGCATCGGGCGGGGCGCGCGGGCCTCAGGGGGCGACCACGCAGCGGTCGCGTCCGGCCTCCTTGGCGCCGTACAGGGCGCGGTCGGCGCGCTCGATCAGCTGTTGCACCGAGTCGCGCGAGCGGTGTGCCGCGACGCCGGCCGACACCGTGGTGCGCAGCAGCGGGATGCTGCCGACCAGGCTCGACTGCGACAGTTGTCGACGCAACCGGTTGAGCGCGATCAGGCTCTCGTGTGCCTGGGTGTCGGGCATCAGGATGATGAATTCCTCGCCGCCCCAGCGGCCCAGCACGTCGGACTCGCGCATGCAGCGGCGCAGCACCTGCGCCACGCCGCGCAGCACGTCGTCGCCCACGGCGTGGCCGTGCGTGTCGTTGACGCGCTTGAAGTGGTCCAGATCGAGCAGCGCCACGCAGAAGGGTTGCCCCAGGTGCTCGGCGCGCAGGCGTTCGCGCTCCAGCCGCTCCATCAGGTGCCGGCGGTTGTGCAGGCCGGTGAGGGCGTCGCGCACGGCCAGGTCGCGCACCTGCTCGACGGCCGCGGCCAGCGATGCCTGGTCGCGCGCCACCTGCTGCCGCACCCGGCTGACGCGGCGCGACAGCCAGCCGAGCTGCGCCAGCACGAAGCAGGCCAGCATCACCTTCAGGATCTCGGCCTGCCACAGCGGCGTCGGCATGTCTTCGTACAGCCCGACGCCCGCCAGCGCGGCCAGCATCAGCCCGACGCTGAACAGGCTGACCAGCACCGTGGCGCGGGGCGCCAGCGTGACCATGCCGAAGATCTGGATCACGCACAGCGCCTGCAAGGCCGGGGGGCGCATGTCGGGAATGGCGACGTAGGCCGCCGTGGCGGCGATGCAGCCCCAGAGCAGTTGCGGCAGGCTGAGCTCGGGGTCGCGCCAGCGCGCGCTCAGGCCGCTGCGGATGATCGGGTAGAACGCCAGCGCGCCGACCAGGTCGATGGCGAGCAGTGGCCAGCGGTAGCGCGGCCAGACCAGGCCGCGCGGCACGGCGTAGCCGTTGATCACGAGAACCCAGGCCAGGTAGACCGCCACGCCCAGCAGCGACAGCCGCAGGTTGTCGCGCATCGTGGGGTGCGACCCCATGACCAGGCGGATCAGCCGCGTGCCAGCGCCGGGGGTGGGGCGGTCGGGAGCGGGGGGCGGGGCGGAGCGGGGCGACTCGGCCGCATCGGCAGGCAACGAGGGCGGCGCCAGCGGATGCCCGTTGCGCGGCGCGGTCGCGAGGCAGGGCGCCGAGGCGGTGGCGCCGTGAGCCGGGCCGGCGTCGGCCTCGGCGGGCAACTCGGCTTCGTCGCAGAAGGCGGTATCGCGGCCGGCTTGCTTGGCGAGGTAGAGGGCGCGGTCGGCGCGTTCGAGCGTGTGGGCCGCGGACGCGTCGCCGACGTGCGCCGCCAGGCCGGCCGAGCAGGTCACGCGCAGCCCCGGCGCCAGGGCGCCCCAGTCGAAGGCGTGCAGCGATTGGCGGATCGCGGCCAGCACGCGCGCGGCCTGGGCGACGTCGATGTCGGGCAGCATCAGCAGGAATTCCTCGCCGCCCCAGCGCGCCAGCGCGGCGGTGGGGGGCAGCGTGGACTGCGCGAGCGTGGCGAAGCGCTGCAGCACGGCGTCGCCGACGGGGTGGCCGTGCGTGTCGTTGACGCGCTTGAAGTGGTCGAGATCGAGGATCGCCACGCACAGCGCGTGCCTGCTGCGGCGCTGGCGCTTGAGCTCCTCGTCGAGCCAGCTCATCATCTGGCGGCGGTTGGCCAGGCCGGTCAGCGGGTCGCGCGTCGAGAGCTCGCGCAGCCGCTCCAGCGTGCGCGCCAGCTCGGCCTGCTGCTCGGTGCGGCGCGCGCGCGTGCGTTGCACCTCGCGGGCCACCAGCGCGCACGCGGGCAGCATCACCGCCAGCATCGCGAAGTTCAGCAGCTCGTCGGCGAGCTTGAAGCTGTCTGGCTCCAGGCGCCAGACCAGGGCCAGCGTGGCCGCCAGCATGACCAGCGCGATCAGCGCCGCGCGCATCATCCGGCGCGAGGGCAGGCGCGACATCTGCGCCGCCAGCAGCACCGACAGCAGCTGCAGCGGCGCGCCGCGCGCCTCGCTCAGCAGCCCGTAAGCCAGCATCACGGTGCTGATGTTGAGCAGCAGCGTGGGATAGGTGAGCAGCGGGTCATCGAGCCGGCGGGTGCAGCCGCTGCGCAGCAGGCCGTAGGGCAGCAGCCAGACCGCCGCCAGGTAGCCCGACACCAGATAGGCCTTCCAGGCCGGCCCCAGCTGCGCGGTGGTGCCGAACAGCAACAGGCTGGCGCAGACGACGAAGGTCAGCAGCGTGGGCAGGGTGCGCCGGATGCCCAGGCGCAGCTGCGGGTCGGTGCCGAGCACGGCTGCGCTCCAGCGCCCCGGCCGGCTCGCTCGCGAGCCGTGGTGACCGAGCTCGATCCCGCGCGCGCTCATCTGGCGGGCGCCTCAGTCGGCGGCCTCGCAGCGGTCGCGACCGCCGGCCTTGGCCGCGTACAGGGCGCGATCGGCGCGCTCCAGCGTCTGCTCCAGCGTTTCGTGCGGGTGGTGCGTCGCCACGCCCGCCGACAAGGTGATGCGCAAGGCCGATTGGCTGGGCGACAAGGTCAGGCCGACCAGTTGCTTGCGCAGCCGGTTCATGTTGCCGAGCGCGTTCAAGGTGTCGGTCTCGGGCAGCAGCACCAGAAATTCCTCGCCGCCCCAGCGCGCCGCCACGTCGGTGTCGCGCACGAAGGCTTGCAAGGTCTGCGCGAAGCCGCACAGCACCTCGTCGCCCACCTGGTGGCCGTGCTGGTCGTTGACGCGCTTGAAGTGATCGAGGTCGATCAGCGCCACCGCGAAGGGCCGGCCGTTGCGCTGCTGGCGCTTGATCTCTTGCCCCAGCAGCTCCTGCAGGTGTTGGCGGTTGTACAGCCCGGTGAGCGGGTCGCGCGAGGCGATGCGGCCCACTTTCTCGACGGCCGTGGTGAGCTCGTGCGTCTGCTCGCGCAGCAGGCCGCGCAGGTGGCTGAAGCGTCGGCACACCAGGGCCAGCAGCATCACGATGAAGGCGCCCAGCGCCAGCTTCACGGCCTCCGGCGTGGGCTGGAAGTCGAGCGGCCGCCACAGCGTCATGGCCAGCCACATCGTGGTCAGCATGCCCGCGGTGCTGGCGCCGGCGATCACGGTTTGTCGCGGCCGCAGGCTGAACAGCCCGAAGATCTGGATCAGGCACAGCATCTGCAGGATCACCGCGCGCAGCGGCGGGATCAGCGCGTAGCCCACGATGGCGCTGGCGCTGGCGTAGAGGATCTGCGGCAGCACCATGCCGGCGTCATCGAAGCGCGCCGAGTAGCCGCTGCGCACCAGCGGGTAGAAGGTGACCATGCCCAGCAAGTGGCTCAGCGTCAGCCAGTCGGCCGTGCTCTGGCTCTCGAAACCCAGGCGCACGGCGATCACGTGCATCACGCACCACGCCACGTAGACGCCGCTGGGCAGCAGGCCCAGGCGCACCGCCAGGCGCATCTTCGGGTCGGTGCCGAGCACCGCGTCGCCCAGGCGTTGCAGCGGCGTGCGTTGCGCGCGGCGCTCGGCGGCCAGCGCCGCGAAGCTGCTGTTGTCCAGCGTTGATTCGGACATCACGGTGGTGGACATGCGCCGCCCCTTTACTCAGAGGCCGACGGCGCGGTCGCGCCCGGCCGACTTGGCCTGGTAGAGCGCCAGATCGGCCTGCTCCAGCGTGCGATGCAGCAGCTCGGAGCCGGTGTGTTGCGCCACGCCGGCCGAGAAGCGCACCGCGAGTCCGGGCGCGTGCCGGCCCCAATCGTGCTTGACCACCTTGGCGCGCATGCGCTCCAGCGCCAGCAGCGCTTGCGGCCGTCCCGTGCCCGGCATCAACACCAGGAATTCCTCGCCGCCCCAGCGCGCCACCACGTCGGACTCGCGGATCGCCCGGCGCAGGCGCTTCGAGAAGTCGCGCAGCACCGCGTCGCCCACCGCGTGACCGTGCTGGTCGTTGACGCGCTTGAAATGATCGATGTCGAGAATCGCCACGCTGAACACCCCGCCCTTGCGCGACTGGCGCTTCACCTCGCGCTCCAGCATCTGCATCATGTGGCGGCGGTTGTAGAGATCGGTCAGGCTGTCGCGGGTCGAGAGCTTGTGCAACTGCCGCAAGGTGGCGGCCAGCGTTTCCTTCTGCTG
>NZ_JAYSBZ010000122.1:0-5229 GCF_041915145.1 Aquabacterium sp.
GGTGGGCGCCTGACCCGCGCACCATGGCCGCGCTGACGAAATTCACCTGGCGTGACGGCTTGTCAGGCTCGCTGCCCATCGTGCTGATGGCCTTGCTGGCGGCGGGCACCTGGTGGCTGGTGCGCCACACGCCGCAGCCCGACGCGCCGCGCCGCGCCGCCGCGCCGGCACACGAGGTCGACTACGAAATGCGCCGCTTCGAGGCGCGACGCTACGGCACGGACGGCGCCCAGCGCGCGGTCGTCACGGGCGACGTGATGCGGCACTACGCCGACGACGGCGCCGTCGAGATCGACGCCTTGCGCGCCCGGGGCACCGACACCAGCGGCCGCCGCATCCATGCCACGGCGCAGCGGGGGGTGTCGAACGCCGACAACACCGAGCTGCAATTGCTCGGCCAGGCCCACGTGGTGCGCGACGCGCTCGACCCGGACGATGCCGATCCGGCCCGCGCGCCCGCTCCGCGCAAGGCCACCGATGGCCGCATGGAGCTGCTCGGCGAGGCGCTGTGGTTCTATCCGAACGTGCAGAAGGTGCGCTCCGACATCGCGGTCACGCTGCTCAGCGAAAGCGGGCGCGTCGATGCCGGGTCGCTCGATTACGACGGCCAGAGCGGCGTGGCGCAGCTGGGGCACGGCGTGCGCGGGCAATACCGCGCGCCGCTGAAGGCGCCGCAGGCGGCGTCGCGCCCCGCCGCCGCGCGATGAGCGCCCGGCCGCTGGTCTTCATCACCGGCGCGTCGAGCGGGCTGGGGCAGGCGCTGGCCGCGCGCTACCTCGCCGCCGGCTGGCGGCTGGCGCTGGTGGCGCGGCGCGTCGAGGCGCTGCACGCCTGGGTCAGCGCGCAAGGCGAATCGCAGGCCATCGAGCCCGACCGCGTGGCGGTGTACGGCGCCGACGTGCGCGACACCGCCAGCATCATCGCCGCGGCGCACGCGTGCCTGGCCCGCCAGGGTGTGCCGGACGTGGTGATCGCCAATGCGGGCATCAGCGCGGGGGTGGACTTGGCCGAGGCAGCCGACCTGGAGGTGATGCGCGCCATCTTCGAGACCAACAACCTCGGTCTGGCGGCCACCTTTCACCCCTTCATCGCCCCGATGCGCGAGCGCGGCTGCGGCACGTTGGTGGGCGTGGCCAGCGTGGCGGGCATTCGCGGCCTGCCGGGGCACGCGGCCTACACGGCCAGCAAGGCGGGGGTGATCAATACCTGCGAAAGCCTGCGCATCGAGCTGCGCTCGCGGGGCGTCAAGGTGGTGACGATCGCGCCGGGCTACATCGACACGCCCATGACGCGTGGCAACCCGTTCACGATGCCGTTCCTGATGTCGGCCCCGGCGTACGCCGAGCGGGCCTTTCGGGCCATCGAGGCGGGCGTCAGCTACCGCGTGATCCCGTGGCAGATGGGCGTGCTGGCCAAGCTGTTGCGGCTGCTGCCCGACGCGGTGCTGGACCGCCTGCTCGCCGGGCGGGGGCGCAAGCCCCGCGCCGCGTGACGGCAATCAATCGCGGCCGTGGCCGTGACCATGCCCGTGATCGTGCCCCGGGCCGCGATCATCATCGCGCGGGCCGTGGCGGTCGTCGTCATGGCGATCACGGTGGTCGTCGCGGCGATCGTGCTCCTCGTGCCAGCGACGCTCGTCACGCTCGTCGTAGCGCACGAAATAGACCGGGCGGCCGCAGGCGTTGTATTCGCGGCAATGCTTGGACCAGTGTTTTTCGTGGCCGGGCGGCACGCGCAGGTAGATCGGGGCCACGCGCACCGGCTGGCGTGGTTGCGCGATGATCACCGGCTGGGCATAGACCACCGGCGGCGGCACGTTGCCGATGTTGATCTGCCCATAGAAGCCCGGCTGGCTGACGTTCACCGACACACCCACGTCGGTTTGCCCGCCGGCGTGGGCAGCCGGCGCGGCCAGCGAGGCGCACAGCGCCGCGCACCAGGCAGCGAGCGTGACCAGCGACCGCGACGCGCGGCCAGCGTGAGAGAGGCGAGGAAACAGCATGATGGACTCCGGATGCAGATGAGGGTTCAACGAAAGCCAGTCGTCTGGCGTTGACCCCGGCCGGGCAAGCAAATGTTTCTCGCGCGCTCGTCGCGGCGGATCGAGCGACGAGCGGCGGATCCAAGAAAAAAGCGATGCGCCTCGCGGCAGCATCGCTTTTGCGCGAAGACCCGGCGCGAGGCGCGGGTCAGGCGGGATCAGTAACCGCCGCGGCCACCACCGCCGCCGCCGTAGCCGCCACGGCCACCGCCGTTGCCGCCACCGAAGCCGCCTTCGCGACGGCCGCCGCCGAAGCCGCCACCGCCGCCGCCGTTACCGTAGGGGCTGCGGAAGCCGCCCGGACGCTCTTCGCGAGGACGTGCTTCATTGACGACGATGGCGCGGCCGCTCAGCGGCTGGCCGTTCAGGCCGTTGATGGCGGCTTGCGCTTCGGCGTCGCTGCCCATTTCAACGAAGCCGAAACCCTTGGATCGGCCGGTTTCGCGATCCATCATGACCTTGGCCGACGTGACGGCGCCGAATTGCGCAAACGCCTCACCCAGATCGTCGTCGCGCACGCTGTAGGCCAGATTGCCCACATAAAGTTTGTTGCCCATGGAGAGCCCCTTTCAAAAACAAATAACCCAGTGGAGGAGCTTCAACCCATCGGGACCCATTCCAGAGAAGGCGCCGCTACCAAAACACACGAGAAAGGCCATTATGTAGGAAGGTCATGACGCTTTGCTAGCGGTGCGGCGCGCGCAAACGACAAGGTGTAACCCTGAAATTCCGCTGTTTTTGGGGATATCGACAGGTTTTTTGATCAGGGTGTTCCCGTGCATCGCGTGGCCGAGCCGGATGACGCATGATGCGACGCGGCTTGGCGCGCAGCGGCGCGGGCCGGATTTGACGCCGCAGGCGGATCAATATTTTCACGACGGGCGGGTATTCAAATGCACGAGAACGAGAACGAGAACGCAAGCGGGGCGGGCGCGCCATTACGGGGGAGGCCCCCCGAAATGGGGTACGGGGGAATTTCCGGCGTGCACGCCTGGGCGGCGCTGGCGCGGGTGTTGTCGAGCGTGGAGGCGGTGCGCGACGGGCAGGCCTGGTATTTGTTGCTGACCGTGTTCGCCAGCGGCGGCATTCTGGTGGCGGCGGCCGAGTCGGCTTTTGCCGGCTCGCGCTGGTGGGAGGCCAGCATCGAGGCCGGATTGGCATTTTTCGTGGTGTTCTACGGCTCGAACGCCGCGGGCATCTGGACGATGCAGCGAGCGCGCGGCGAAACCGGGCACGACGTGTTTGACGCGGTCTGTGCCTCGTTGCTGCGAGGGCATCGCCTGATCCTGATGGTGCTGATGCTGGCGGCGGTGGCCGCGGCGGGCGGGGCGTTGCTCTGGGCTTTGCTGTGGGTGAGCAAGCTGCGTTACGTGGGCCCGCCGATCTACGCGCTGGTGGTGCCGGTGGCGGTGCTGTCGGTGGGGCTGGCCGCGCTGGCCGGCGTGGTGGTGGTGGTGCCGCTGGCGGCGCCGGCGGTGTGGGCCGGCGAGTCACCGCTGCAAGGCGTGCGCGTGCTGTGGGAGATCGCCCGGCAGCGCCTGGTCATGGGGGCGTTGCTGGTGGCGGCGGTGAGCCTGGTGACGGGTCTGACGGGCGCGCTGGCGAGCTTCGTGGTGATGGTGGGCGGCTCGGTGGTGGCGCAGTTGTCGGTGTGGATCACGGGCGTGCACGTGCCGGCGGGGCTGCTCATGGCCGGGCTGTTCGGCCACGGCCTGCGCAGCGTCGACAGCACCCAGATCCCGCCCGAGGCCCTGCATCACACCTTCGCGGCGCTGGCCGGCGGCGGCGTGGTGTTCGCGCTGGCGGTGGTGGTGCCGGGGCTGGTGTATCTGCGCGGGGTGTGCGCGGTGTACTTGTCGTTGCGCGAGTCCTTGCTCTTGCCGGAGGCAGCGCGCGAGGTCGATGGTTCGACGCCGCGTGCATCGTGAAATCCCCAGGTGCCGCGGGCCGTCGCGGGGACTACAGTTCGCCCACTCGTGACGAGCCGGCTGCCGCCAGGCAACACGGCTGGTCTAGGGGGGATTGAGGAGACAATCCACAGAACAAATCCGGCGCGGCGTCGTGTTGAGCGGCCGCCGCGACCGACACCTAACAAACAAGCATCAACAGCGATTAGGTTCAACTCAAGGGCACGCGTCCAGACGCGGTGCCCTTTTTCTTTTTCGGATGGGGCTGGCACGGGTGGATGCGGCATGTTGAGCATGGTGGGCCTGGTTCTGGCGGCCGGGTTGGCGGGGTGGGTGGACGCGATCGTGGGCGGCGGCGGGTTGATCCAGCTGCCGGCGCTGTTTGGCGCCTACCCGCAGGCGGCGCCGGCCACGCTGATGGGCACCAACAAGGGCGCGGCGATCTGGGGCACGGGCTGGGCGGCCTCGCAATACGCGCGGCGGGTGACCTTGCGCTGGGCGGCCTTGGGGCCGGCGGTGGCGGCGGCGTTCGTGGGGGCGGCGGGCGGCGCCTGGCTGGTGACGCGGCTGCCGGCGCGGCCGCTGCGCGTGGCCTTGCCGCTCGTGCTGCTGGCGCTGTTGCTCTACACGCTGGCGCGCAAGGATCTGGGGCAGCACCACGCGCCGCGCTTTGCCGGGCGGGCCGAGGCCGCGTGGGCCAGCGTGCTGGGCGGGCTGATCGGCTTGTACGACGGCGCCTTCGGCCCGGGCACGGGCAGCTTCTTCGTGTTTGCCGGCGTGCGCTGGCTGGGCTACGACTTTCTGCATGCCTCGGCGCACGCCAAGCTGCTCAACGCGGCGACCAATCTGGCCGCGCTGGCCTGGTTCGGCACGCGGGGCCACATCTGGTGGGCCGTGGCCTTGCCGATGGCCGTCGCCAACGTGGCGGGCAGTTGGCTCGGCACGCGGACGGCGCTGCGCCACGGCACGGGTTTCGTGCGCGGCGTGTTCGTGGCGGTGGTGGGCGCGTTGATTTTTAAGACCGGCTGGGACGCGGCCGGCGTGCTGGGCTGGCGTTGATGCGCCCCCTGGGCGTCAGCCGCGCGGCAGCGTGATGCGCGCCAGCAGGCCGGGCTGCGATTCGCCGTCGGCGGGGGTGCCGTCGAGCAGCGCCAGCGTGCCGCCGTGGCTGGTCACGATGTCGCGCACGATGGCCAGGCCCAGGCCGCTGCCGGTGCCGGGAGCGTTGGTGCCGCGCTGGAAGCGCTGTTGCACCTGCTCGCGCTCGGCCAGCGGAATGCC
>NZ_JAYSBZ010000123.1:0-5211 GCF_041915145.1 Aquabacterium sp.
GGGTTGGGCAGGCCGGCGTTGGGGTAGCACGAGATGAAGGTGTCGCCCGCGATCTTGCTCAGCTCTTCGATGTAGGGGCGCATCAGCGCCGCGCCGAGCGCGCAGTTGAGGCCGATGGCGATGGGCTTGGCGTGGCGCACCGAGTTCCAGAACGCCCCCACGGTCTGACCCGAGAGGATGCGGCCCGAGGCGTCGGTCACGGTGCCCGAGATGATGACGGGCAGGCGCTCGCCGGTGGCCTCGAACAGCTCGTCGATGGCGAAGATGGCGGCCTTGGCGTTGAGCGTGTCGAAGATGGTTTCGACCAGGAACAGATCCACGCCGCCTTCCAGCAACGCCTGGGCCTGCTCGTAGTAGGCCGCGCGCAGGGTGTCGAAATCGATGTTGCGCGCGGCGGGGTCGTTGACGTCGGGGCTGATGCTGGCCGTGCGCGGCGTGGGGCCGATGGCGCCGGCGGCGAAGCGCGGCTTGTCGGGCGTGCTGAACTTGGCGCAGGCCTCGCGCGCCAGCTTGGCCGCTGCCAGGTTCATCTCGCGGGCAAACGGCGCAAGGTCGTAGTCTTCTTGCGCCACGGTGGTGGTGCCGAAGGTGTTGGTCTCGATGATGTCGGCGCCGGCCCTGAGGTAGCCCTCGTGGATCTCACTGATCACCTCGGGCTTGGTCAGCACCAGCAGGTCGTTGTTGCCCTTGAGGTCCTTGTGATGCTCTTTGAAGCGCTCGCCGCGGTAGTCGGCCTCGGTGAGCTTGTAGCGCTGGATCATCGTGCCCATCGCGCCGTCGAGGATGGCGATGCGCTGGGCCAGGATGGCCGGCAGCTGGGCGGCGCGGGTGTAGGGGCGAGCGGGGTGGGCGGCGGGCTGGGCAGACATGCCACGATTGTAGGGATCGTCGCCCCCCCCCAAATAGTTCACGCTCGGCGGGCTCAACCGCCCGTCGCCCTCCTTCCGAAGGGGGGGAGGCTCTCAACTCCGCCCCCGATACGGCCGATAGCGAAATATCAACAACAGGTCGATCGAGCTGCCTGATCGTCCGCCGCGCGGGATGCCGTCGCACCCCGCCGCGGTCTCACCACATCGTGAGGGGGGCTTCGTGTCTGCTGCCGAATCTGTTGCCTTTGTCGCCCAGCGCTACCTGATCGTGCCGTCGCTCGTTGCGTTCGCGATCGCGGCGTTCAGCGTGTTCATGATGATCGAGATCGTCAAGCGCATCCGCGCCGCGGATCGCGAGATGGCCATCGGCTGGCTGCTCGCTGGCGGGCTGTGCGTCGGCACGGGCGTGTGGGCCGAGCACTTCGTCGGACTGCTGTCGCTCGACCTGCCCTTCAAGGTCGGCTTCGACGCGACCCACACCCTGCTGTCGTGGCTGCTCACCGTGATGGTGCTGACGCTGATCCAGGCGCAGCTCAGTCGCCCCGCGCTGGCCTGGTCGTGGCGCCTGTTCGGCGTGGTGGTGGCCGGCAGCGGCTTGAGTTGGATGCACTACCTCGGCGTGCAATCGCTGGCCATCGCCCCCGGCATCGAGTGGGACGCCGCGCACGCCTGGCTGCCCGCGGTCATCGCCCTTGGCGGCGGCGCCCTGGCCTCGATCAGCTTGCGCGGCGTGCTCGACAGCCCCGGCGCGGCGCCCCTGACGCGCCTCATCGTGGCCACCGCCACCTGCGGCGTGGTGCTGCGCTCGTTTCAGTGGACGATGCTGGCGGCCGTGCGCGTTCCGCCGGGCGCCCAAAGCGGCGCTGCCAACCAGCTCTCGGGCGAGGCGCTGGTCGATCTGGTGGCGTTCGCCTCGGCGCTGCTGCTGGTGGTGACCTACCTCACCGTCATGCTGGCCAAGCGGCTGCGGGTGCAAAACGACCACCTCAGCCACACCTTGCGCAGCGCGCATAGCGAGCTGGCGTCCAGCGCCTGGCGCGACGCCCTCACCCAACTGCCTAACCGCCAAGGTTTCGAGCACCAGCTCGGCAACTCCACCCAGTGGTGCGACGAGTTCAACGAGCCGCTCTCGGTGCTCTACATCAACCTCGACGGCTTCAAGATCGTCAACGACTCGTTCGGCCACGCCACGGGCGACGCGCTGCTGCAGCAGGCCGCGGGGCGGCTCGGGCGCCTGATCCGCCACGACGACCTGCTGGCGCGCGCGGCCGGCGACGAGTTCGTGCTGCTGCTGCGCGGCACGCAAGACCCGGCCGCCGTCGCGCAACTGGCGCAGCGCATCAGCGAGTCGCTCAGCCAGCCGTTCAAGCTCGACGGCCACGAGATCGAGCTGTCCTGCTCGATCGGCGTGGCGCTGTATCCGCAGGACGGCCCGGCCACGACCCTGATCGCCCGCGCCAACGCCGCGATGCAGACCGCCAAGCGGGCCGGCGGCGCCGCGCACTGCTTCTTCGAGCCCAGCATGCAAGAGGGCTGCGCCGATCAGATCGATCTGCAACGCGACCTGCGCCAAGCCATCGGCAAGCGCCAGCTGATGCTGTACTACCAACCCAAGCGCGACGCGCGCAGCGGCGAGATCAGCGGCGCCGAGGCGCTGCTGCGCTGGAAGCACCCGGCGCGCGGCATGGTCAGCCCCGGCGAATTCATTCCGGTGGCCGAGCGCTTCGGCCTGATCGGCGCGCTGGGCAACTGGGTGATCGACGAAGCCTGCCGGCAGCTCCGCGCCTGGCTCGATCAGGGCCTGCGCCTGCCCGTGGCCATCAACCTGTCGGTGCATCAATTGCGCCAACCCGATCTGGACGCGCGCATCCGCCATGCCTTGAAGCGACATCGCGTGCCGCCCGAGTTGCTGATCTGCGAGATCACCGAATCGGTGGCGATGGAAAACACCCAGGCCTCGATGCGTGTCTTCGAGCAACTCGCGGCCATCGGCGTGCAGTTGTCGATCGACGACTTCGGCACCGGTTATTCAAGCCTGAGCTACCTGCGCAAGCTGCCGGCCAGCCAACTCAAGATCGACCGCAGCTTCGTGCAAGACCTCGACAAGAGTCACGACGCCCGCGCCATCGTCGAGGCCGTGGTGCGCCTGGCGCACGCGCTCGGCCTGAGCGTGGTGGCCGAGGGCGTCGAGACGCGCGCGCAGCAAGACATCCTGCTCGAGCTCGACTGCGACGAGTTCCAGGGCTTCCTGTTCGCCCGCCCGATGCCCGCCGGCGATGTGCAGGAATGGCTGCGCACCAGCCCCCGCCCCGAAACCGCCTTGAGCGACCTGTTCTCGCACGTCCCGGCCATGGCCTGAGCGCGTCTGCCGGGTCGCGCGACGGACAAAAGAAAGGCGACTTCAACGAAGTCGCCTGCTCGATCACGTGCAACGGGCGCCTGGCCCGCGGGCCTCAAGGCTTCAATGCACCACCACCGGCTGCTGCGCCATCGACGCGTAGCGTTCGAGATAGGCATCGATCTCCTCGATCGAGGGCGACGATTCGATCAACGCCTCGACGCCCTCCTTGAAGCACTCGGCCATCGCGCCTTCGATATAGACCTCGCGGCGCGCGAACTTGTCCACGATCTCGTAGCCGGCGCGCGTGAGTCCCGGTGCCGTATCCACCTCAGGGATGGCACAAGGCAACTCGATGTGCACCACGGCGTAGTGATCCGAGTTGTAAAGCATTTGCATGGACAGTACTCCTTGACCTGATCTCTCAGGTGAGCGCGGCCTTGAGAAGTTTCAAGTGCCATCGTGATCAGGTGTTCGACGCCCCAGGGCAACTCTTGAGAGGCACAAGCCCTCAGACGCTCCTCGTGGGTGTGCCGGAATGCGCAGCTGGTTCCGGCTTGAGCCACAGCGCCGGACCAAAGCGGCAAGAAGTCACGAATCGTCGCGCGGCGCGGGCTCGAGCCGCTCCCACCGCAGCGGCTCGCCGCGCATCGACTGCACGCGCACGCGGCGCAGCCGATGCGGCGACGCGGCATCGAGCCACAACTCGGCCGTGAGGTCGTCGAACCGCGGCGCGCCGTCTGGACGACGCACCAGCCTGAGCGCGCCCGCATCGGCGTCCGGCTCGACAACGAAGGTCCACGACTCGACCACGCCGTGCACGCGCGCCACCGCCACGCTGAAGGCCCGGCCCGGCTCCGGCGCCGCGGGCTGCGCCGCCACGACGGCCCACAACTGCAGCCACCAGCTCAGGCCGTCCTGCATGCCGGCCACGCAGGGCGCGCGCGCCGTGACGGCCGAGAAGCTCACGGCCCCGCCGACGTCGTCGCATTGCAGGCTCACCGCCCGCGCGCCACGCCGCGCGCGGCGATCGACGAAGCGCTCGGGCAGCAGGCCGTGCGGGCTCACGCGGCCGCTGCTGGCCTGCTCGATCAACGCGGCGGCCGGCGGCGCCTCGCCCACCCAGCCCAGTTGCAATCGATAGCGCGCGTCGTCGTGCCACCAATCGAGCGCGGCTTCTCCCAGCCTTTGTTCTCCCCGCCAGACCTCCAGCGACAGCCGAGCGGTGTCCGGCAGGCGGGCGGCGTATTGCGGGGGTGGATCGCCTGGCGCCTCCGACGGCGGCGCGTGGCTCACGGCAACGGGCATCGTCGGTCGCGCAAGGCGCCCCGGACCGCGCGGCAGGACCGCCGGGCGAGCGGCGTGGATCGCGCCATCCCGGGAGGCTCGGCCCGGCACCACCTGCACGGCCGGCGCCATCGTTCGGCCGGGTCGCATCGACGTGGGCGCGCTGCCTCGTGCGCCCACCGGTGCCGGCCCCAGACACGACCAGAGCAGGCCATGCAGACCTGCGACGAACACCAGCAGCACCCCTGCGGCCAGCCACCGCTGACGCGGCATCGCGATACGCGCCACCATCCTCCCCTTGCTTCATCGAGCCTCACGCCACTCGGCGGCATTACATCCGGTAACGAAGGAACTACGACTCCCCTCGTAGGAGGGATTTCGGAGGCGGGTGCCCGCGTTTACAGTTCTTTTCAGTAGCTGTCACACGGAGGTTTCTCCATCGCTCTACGAGAGTCCGAATTTCGAGGGGTTGAAAAGCAAAATCAACTTGGTGTCGGTCACCGACCAGAGAATCAAAGCCAAGCCCCCGCCGGTCCCAACGATGTCCGTCACCGGACTTTAAAAGCCGCTCCTTCGAGCGGTTTTTTTTCGGTTCATCGAGGATTTCCGGGGAAGGCTGCGCGGATCTTGAGAAAGAAGTACTCCTCGTCGCGGTAGCCATAGGCCCGTCGTTTGATGACTTTGATCGTGTTGTTGATGCCTTCGACGACGCTAGTG
>NZ_JAYSBZ010000124.1:0-674 GCF_041915145.1 Aquabacterium sp.
TCGCTATGCAGCCCCTTGATCTGTTGCGATAGGGGCACCTCGAAGAACCGGATTTCGACCTCGGGTTCTTCCTGGCGGCAAAGTACGAGCAACGCAGAAAGGCGCGACGGCGTGATGCCGTCGGACAATGCCACGCGCAACTGGCCATGAAAACCGTTTGCTGCCGCTTTCACGCTATCGCGTGCCTGCTCCAAGGCGGAGAGCACGCGGCGCACGTGCTCCAGAAACAGCTCGCCCGCACGGGTCAGCCGAGTGCTGCGCGTGGTGCGGGCAAACAGCATCACGCCCAGTTCTTCTTCCAGTTCCTTGATGGCCCGTGACAGTGGAGACTGCTCGATGTGCAGCCGCTCGGCAGCGCGGGCGAAATGGAGTTCCTCAGCAACCGCAATGAAGCAGCGCAAGTGACGAAGTTCCATAGTCTTGTCCTTCCATGATCCATGTTGATTCGGGGGACGAGATGCACGCCTGCTGTAGCACCAGTCGAGCTGAGGCCAAATATTGAATAAACAATTATACATGTGTTCATATATTAGTCAAAGAAGCCTGCACCGTGCCGTGGTGATGTTCGATTGTGAGGAGATGAATGGTGCAAGCTGCACGAGGGCCAATGGGCATCGTGGAGGCCGCTTGCCAAAATAGTGCGAGCCCCACCGGGGCTCGCGAGATGCGGAAGG
>NZ_JAYSBZ010000124.1:684-5069 GCF_041915145.1 Aquabacterium sp.
GCTATGCCTTCAGGGGGAAAGCCCGAATCAGGCTGGGTTGATTTCCAGCGCGCCGCGGTTGATCTGGTCGCGCTCCATCGACTCGAACAAGGCACCGAAGTTACCTTCGCCGAAGCCCTCGCGGTAGTTGCCCTTGCGCTCGATGAACTCGAAGAACACCGGGCCGAGCAGCGGCTCGGAGAAGATCGGCCTCACGCTCACGGCCTACCTGAACGTGCGTCTCGAAAAGCACTCCGACTCGCACAAGCGCAATCCCATGGACGTGTTCCGCGCGTCGGTCCAGAAATGGCCGGAGGTCGTGGAATGCCATGCGCTGACCGGCGACATGGACTATCTGCTGCGGGTGGTCGTCAGGAACATGGCTCACTACTCTCGCTTCGTGCTCGACACGCTGCTCAAGCACCCCAGCGTGCAGGACTGCAAGACAAGCTTCGTGCTGGATCGGGTAAAGAGCACCACGGCCTTGCCCTATGAGCATTCGGCCGATTGGTGTAGCGGGGATGCAAATAGCGCTTGACCTTCCAACCGTGGCAAGGACCAGACTTCAAACACCCCAACCCGAAAGGAGTTTTCCATGCAATTCCATCTCGAAGACATGACCTGCGGCGGCTGCGCCCGCACCGTTACGAAAACGATCCAAACGATCGACCCCAACGCCAAGATCGTCACGGACCCGCCGACCCGCCGTGTCGAGGTCCAGACCTCGGCCTCGCAAGAGCAGATCGCCGCGGCCCTGAGCGAAGCTGGCTTCCCGCCGCGCGCGCAGTAACACCGCGTCGTGGCCGGCCTGCACACAGGACGGCCGATGCGAGCACGTGCGCTGCGCCGTACCTGGCGCGGCGCTCAGTGCATCCCAAGGTAGGCGACCTTGGCCCACATCCACAGGGCCATCGCCACCATCATCAGGTTCTCGGTCAGGGACACGAAGCCCAGCGGCACGTTGCTGTCCCCGCCCACACAGGCGCACTTGAGTTCCCGGCGATCGACATAGACCGCCTTGAAAACCGACACGGCCCCGACGGTCCCGATGAACAGCGCCAACGGAATCGACACCCACATCCCCACGCCCGCGACCATCAGGACGCCTGCGATGGCCTCCGCGAACGGGTAGAAATAGGCATACCGAACCCAGCGCTTGGCCAGCAGGTCGTAGTTGAGGAACATCGTCGCGAAGCCGTCCACGTCCTTGAGCTTCTGCAGCGCCAGGAGACACATGGCAAAGGCCACGAACCACTCTGCCGCCTGAATGCTCCAGAGCTGGCCGAAGGCCGCCCAGCTCGCCGCCAGCGCCATCGCGGCCGCCATGGCGAACAGCGCGATCACAGGGGTGTAGGTCACGGCGTTCTTGTCCTTCACGGACATGCCGAAGAATTTGCGCAGGTCGTCGTAGCCGCCCACGCGCCGCCCGTTTATGAAGACCTGGGGCGTGGTCTCGACGCCATGCTCCTTCTTGAACGCATCCGTCTGCTCGCGGCTCGCCAAGTGTTTGTCCTCGACCTCGTAGCCCTTGCGGTTGAGCAGATCGAGCGACTTCAGCCCGTAGGGGCAGGTATGGCCGGGCATGACCATCCGGTAGAGCGTGGCTTGTTTGGGCGCAGACATGCTGGACTTCTCCTGTGGGACTTTTCATGGGCCGGCCGCAGCGCCGACTATCACGGATTGAAGGACTTTGACGACATTTCCAGCCTAACCGGCGGTGGTGCAAGGGGGTGTAGGCATCTGGCTCCCGGGGCGGTCGTCAGGCTGCAACGCCGTCAGTCCTCCGTCTGCCAGAGCAACCCCGCCGCAGGCCGGCGCGCCCGCGGCGGCACGCTGGGTCCTAGTGGTTCTCCTTGGCATGGTTGATCGTGTACTTCGGGATCTCGACGGTCAGGTCCTCGTTCGCCACGATGGCCTGGCAGCTCAGGCGCGATTGCGCCTCTAGCCCCCAGGCCCGGTCAAGCAGGTCGTCCTCGCACTCCTCGACCTCGTTGAGGGAATCGAATCCCTTGCGCACGATGCAGTGGCAGGTCGTGCAGGCACAGCTCATGTCGCAGGCATGTTCGATCTCGATGCCGTTGTCTAGCAGCGCCTCGCAGATCGAGGTGCCGACCGGCACGTTCAGCTCGGCGCCCTCGGGCGCCAGTTCAGGATGGGGCAAGACGGTGATCTTGGGCATGGTCTCTCCCGGCTGCTCAGTGCGCACGCGGCTTCTTTGCCGCTGCGTTGCCACTTGCACGCCGTGGCACGGCGCCGGTGCGCGCTTCGGGCTCGTCGTCGCTGGTATCGAGTTGCTCCAGCGTGTGCAGGATCGGGCAGTCGGGCCGTTCGTCGCCGGCGCAGCACCGGATCAGCGCCTTGAGCGTCTCGGCCATCTCCAACATGCTCGCGATGCGCCGGTCCAGCTCGGAGATGTGCTGCTGCGCCAGGCGCTTGACGTCGGCACTCCGGCGCGACTTGTCGTTCCACAGTCCCAGCAGGTCCGTGATCTCGGCCACCGAGAAGCCGAGGTCGCGCGCACGCCGGATGAAGTGCAGCCGGTGTACGTCGTCCTGGCTATAGGCGCGGTAGCCCGAATCGTTCCGGTCGGCCGGGGGAATCAAGCCGATCTGCTCGTAGTAGCGGATCATCTTGGCCGAGACCTTCGAGGCCTTGGATGCTTCACCGATGTTCATGGTGTTCCTCCTTTCTCAATGAGCGGTATCCGCCGCCAGCGGCGGCTGGAAGCGGCGCAGGCGCAGCGCGTTGCCGAGCACGAACACGCTGGACAGCGCCATCGCTCCGGCCGCGAAGATCGGCGACAGCAGCACACCGTATGCGGGGTATAGGACGCCAGCGGCCACCGGGATCAGGGCCGTGTTGTAGCCAAACGCCCAGAACAGGTTCTGGCGGATGTTGCCGATGGTGGCCTTGGACAGCGCGATGGCGTTGGGCACACCCTGCAGGTTGCCGGACATCAGCACCACGTCGGCCGACTCCACCGCCACGTCGGTGCCGGTGCCGATCGCCAGGCCCACGTCGGCCTCGGCCAGCGCCGGCGCATCGTTGATGCCGTCACCCACGTAGGCGATCTGGCCGTGGGTGGCCTTTAAGCGGCGCACGGCTTCGACCTTGCCCTCGGGCAGCACTTCGGCCACCACCTCGTCGATGCCCAGTTGCTTGGCGATGGCCTGCGCGGTACGCGCGTTGTCGCCAGTGATCATCGCCACCTTCAGGCCGAGCTGGTGCAGCGCGGCAATGGCCGCGGGCGTGCTGGACTTGATCGGATCGGCCACCGCGATGATGGCGGCCAGTCGGCCGTCGATCGCGGCGTACAGCGGCGACTTGCCCTCATTGCCCAGGCGCTCGGCCGTGCGAGCGAAGCCGCTCACGTCCAACCCCAGCTCACGCATGAAGCGATCGGCACCGACCTCGACACGCGCGCCGTCCACGGTGGCGCGCACGCCCATGCCCGTGACCGAATCGAAGTCTGTCATCGTCGGCAGCGCGATGCCACCTTCCACGGCCGACTCGACGATGGCGCGTGCGATCGGATGCTCCGAGCGCGATTCGACAGAGGCGACCTTCGCCAGCACCTGGTTGCGGTCAAAGCCGTCGGCAATCTCCAGGTCGGTCAGGACCGGGCGGCCCTCGGTCAGCGTGCCGGTCTTGTCCACGGCCACCACCTTGGCGTCCTTGAGCAGTTGCAGGGCTTCACCCTTGCGGAACAGTACGCCCATCTCGGCGCCCCGGCCCGTGCCGACCATGATGGAGGTCGGCGTCGCCAGACCCATGGCGCACGGGCAGGCAATGATCAGCACCGCCACGGCATTGACCAGCGCGAAGGACAGCGCGGGCGACGGGCCGAACACCAGCCAGACCAGGAAGGTCAGCACGGCGGCCAGCATGACGGCGGGCACGAACCACAGTGTCACCTTGTCCACCACGGCCTGGATCGGCAGCTTGGAACCTTGCGCCTGCTCGACCATGCGGATGATCTGCGCCAGCATGGTCTGACCGCCCACGGCGGTGGCACGCAGCGTCAGCGCACCCTTCTGGTTGACGGTGCCGCCGACCACGGTGCTGCCTTCCGCCTTTTCGACGGGAATCGGCTCGCCGGTGATCATCGACTCGTCCACGAAGCTGCGGCCCTCGGTCACTTCACCATCGACCGGCACGCGCTCGCCGGGGCGCACTTCCACGATGTCGCCCTGCGCCACGTCGTTGATCGGGATGTCCACGATGCGGCCGTCGCGCAGCACGTGCGCCTCCTTGGCCTGCAGGCCGACCAGGCGCTTGATGGCCTCGGAGGTGCGGCCCTTGGCCCGTGCCTCAAGAAAGCGGCCCAGCAGGATCAGCGCCACGATGACGGCGGCCGCCTCGTAGTACACGTTCACCGTGCCGGCCGGCAGCAGACTGGGCGCGAA
>NZ_JAYSBZ010000125.1:0-4997 GCF_041915145.1 Aquabacterium sp.
GCCGAACTGAATCGACCTGACCATGCAACGCCTCTGGAGTTTTCTCATCGACCCGCGCACCCTGGCCGTGATCGGCTTTGCGGCGCTGGCCGCTTTTCTGTTTCTGGGCGCGCATGCGTTGCAGGTTGCGGCCGTGTGGGCCGTGGTGCTGCTGGGTCTGGCCGGCCTGACGTGGCTGGGCGTGTGGTTGTGGCGGCGTCAACGCGAACGCCGCGCCGCGGCGCAGTTCGAGGCCGCGCTCGATGCCTCGGCCACCGACGCCGTCAAGCAAGCGGGCAAGCGCGCCAGCCCGCAGCAGCAAGCCGACGTGAAGCTGCTGCGCGAGCGCATGCGCGCGGCCATCAAGACGCTCAAGCAGTCCAAGCTCGGCCATGTGTCGGGCACGCAGGCGCTCTACGCCCTGCCCTGGTACATGGTGATCGGCAACCCCGCCGCGGGCAAGAGCACGGCCGTCGTGCGCTCGGGGCTGCAATTTCCGTTCGCCGCGCAAGAAGGCCAGGCCGCGCTCGAAGGCTCGGTGCTGCAAGGCATCGGCGGCACGCGCAACTGCGACTGGTTCTTCACCACCGAAGGCATCTTGCTCGACACCGCCGGTCGCTACGCGGTGCACGACGAAGACCGCGCCGAGTGGAGCGGCTTCTTGCAGCTGCTCAAGCAGCATCGGCCCAAGGCGCCCGTCAACGGCATCATCGTGGCGGTGAGCATCGCCGAGCTGATCGGCGCCAAGCCCGAATACGTGATCGGCCTGGCCAAGCAACTGCGCCAGCGCATGCAAGAAATCACCGAGCAGCTCGAAGTGTTCGCGCCGGTCTACGTGATGTTCACCAAGGCCGACCTCATCGGCGGCTTTGCCGAGTTCTTCATGGACCGCGACCGCGAGTCGCGCGAGCGCGTGTGGGGCGCGACGCTGCCGTATCAACCGCAAGCCGCCAGCGGCGCGAATGCCGACCAGCACGACGCCATCGCGCAATTCGAGCAGCGCTTCGACGAGCTGCACCAGGGCCTGAAAGAAAGCGCCATCGCCCACATGGGCCTGCACCGTGGCGAGCAGTTGCCGCCGGGCGTGTTGATGTTCCCGCTCGAATTCGCCGGGCTCAAGCCGGCGCTGCGCAACTTCCTGACCACGCTGTTCGAAGACAACCCGTATCAGTTCCGCCCGATCTTTCGCGGCTTCTACTTCACCAGCGCCGTGCAGCAGGGCGAGTCGACCAACCGCGCCAGCGAGCGCGTGGCGCAACGCTTCGGCCTCGCGCTGCGGCCGGGCGACGGCGCGGCCGTGTACTCGAACACCGGCTTCTTCTTGCGCGAGCTGTTCTCGAAGGTGATCTTCGCCGACCGCCAGCTCGTGCAGCAATACCTCAGCCCCGCCAAGCGCCGGTTGCGTCTGGCCACCTTCCTGGCCAGCGTGCTGGTGCTCGGCACGGCGCTGAGCTTGTGGACGTGGTCTTACATCGGCAACCGCCAGCTCGTGGCGCACGTGCAGGCCGACCTCGACCAGGCCATCAAGCTGCAAGACAACAAGCTCGACCTGGCCTCGCGCCTGCAAGCGCTGCAACTGCTGCAAGACCGCCTGGCGCAACTGCAAAGCTACCGCGACAGCCACCCCTGGTCGATCGGACTCGGCCTGTATCAAGGCGATGCCATCGAGGCCGTGGTCAAGCGCGAATACTTCGCGGGCCTGCAAGAAGTGATGCTCAAGCCGGTGGCCGAATCGCTCGAAGGCTATCTGGCCGACGTGAACGCGCATGCCGCGCAACTGCAGCCGCTCAACGCGCCGGCAGTCGCCAACGCGCAGCCCGCCACACCGGGCGCGATCGCGGCGGCAGAAGGCGCGACGGGCGCATCCGCCGCAATGGCATCCGCTTCGTCCGCCAACCCGGCCCCGGCCGAGGCCACGCCGCTCACGCCCACCAAGGCTGCCACGCCCTACACCGTGGCCCAGGCCAATGACGTGAGCGACGCCTACAACGCGCTCAAGGCCTACCTGATGCTGGCCGACCACGCGCACCTCGAAGCCGGCCACCTGAGCGACCAGCTCACGCGTTTCTGGCGCGGCTGGCTCGAAGCCAACCGGGGCGGCATGCCGCGCGAAGAGATGATCCGCTCGGCCGAAAAGCTCATCTCGTTTTCGCTCACGCAGATGAACGACCCGGCCTTCCCGGCCGTGGCCAACAACCTCACGCTGGTCGACCAGACGCGCGAGAACCTGCGCCGCGTCGTCAAGGGCATGCCGGCTCGCGAGCGCGTGTTCGCCGAGATCAAGGCCCGCGCCGCCACGCGCTTCGGCCCTGTCACCGTGGCCCGCATCGTCGGTGAAGCGGACCAGAGCATGGTGGCCGGCAGCGTGGCCGTGTCCGGCGTGTTCACCCGCGCCGCGTGGGACGGCTACGTGAAAGACGCCATCCAGACCGCCGCCAACAAGGAGCTGCAGTCCGAAGACTGGGTGCTCAAGAGCACGCTGCGCGACGACCTCACGCTCGAGGGCAGCCCCGAGCACATCCAGAAGGCGCTCACCGAGCAATACAAGACCGAGTACGTGGCCGAGTGGCGGCGCTTCATGCAGGGCGTGAGCGTGAACGAATTCGGCGGCTTCGACGGCGCGGTGACGCACATGAACCGCCTGGGCGACCCGGCCAACTCGCCGGTCGGCAAGCTGATGCAGCGCCTGTACGACGAGACCTCGTGGGACAACCCCTCGCTGCTCAACGAACGCATCGGCCAGACCAAGCGCGGCTTCGTCGAATGGTTCAAGCAGACCGTGCTGGGCCAGGCGCCCAACGGCATCACGATCAACGTGAATGCCGGCGAGGGCCAGGCCGGCGAAGGTGGCAAGGAGGCCATCCCGATGGGCCCGATCGGCCGCGAGTTCGCGGGTGTGGCGCGCTTGATGATGAGCCGCGAGAAAGATCCGACGCCGATGCAGCGCTACCTCGAATCGCTGTCCAAGATTCGCAGTCGCTTCAACCAGATGAAGAACCAGGGCGATGCCGGCCCCGCGAGCCGCGCGCTGATGCAGGCCACGCTCGACGGCAACGGCTCCGAGCTCAGCGATGCGCTCAAGCTGGTCGACGAGCAGATGCTCACCGGCATGAGCGACAGCGCCAAGGCCGCCCTGCGCCCGCTGCTCGTGCGGCCGTTGATGCAGTCGTACGCGGTGCTGGTCGGGCCCACCGAGGCCGAGCTCAACCGCGTGTGGACGGCGCAGGTGCTGCAGCCTTTCAACACCACCCTGGGCGGCAAATATCCGTTCGACGGCGGCTCGCGCATCGAAGCCGCGCCGGGCGAAATCGCCAAGGTGTTCGGCGCGCAAGGCAGCATCGCCAAGTTCTCCGACCAGGCCCTGGCCGGTCTGACCGTGCGGCGCGGCGACGTGCTCACGCCGCGCACCTGGGCCGACATCGGTATCCGCCTGCGGCCCGAATTCGCCGGCAGCTTCGGCGGCTGGGTGGCGCCGCTGGCGGGCCAGGGCGACGCAGCCGGTGGCGGGGGCGCGGGCGCGCCGGCCCAGGCCGCCGACAACCAGACGGTCTTCCAGATCCTGCCGCAAGCCGCGCCGGGCCTGACCGAATACACCATCGAGATCGACGGCCAGCAGCTGCGCTACCGCAACACCGCCGCCGCCTGGACCAACTTCGTCTGGCCCAGCCCGCAAGGCGCGCCCGGCGTGAAGATCAGCGGCGTGAGCTTCGACGGGCGCAGCGTCGAGTTCATCAACTTCCCCGGCAACTTCGGGCTCGAAAAAATGCTCGGCTCGGCCGCGCGCAAGAAGCTCGACGCCACCACTTTCGAGCTCAAGTGGACGAGCGCCAGCGGCGCCAACCTCGTCGTGCCCGTCAAGCTGCGCATCATCAGCAGCCCCGGCGTGAGCACCCCTGCGGCGGGCCAGCCCGCCGGCCACGCCGGCACCAACTTCAAGGGCCTGCAGCTGCCCGCGCTGATCGCGGGCGACGACAACGCGCCCGCGCCGGCCGCCGGCACCGGCTCGCCACCCACGCCGGCGGCGGCGCCCGTCGCGGCCACCGAGCCCCATCACTGACCCCGTCATCGCACGCACAACAACACCAGCGGAGGACCCGATGAACGTCACCCCCACCAGCCTCGGCGGGCTGTCATCCCGCCTGGGCGACTTGCCGAGCACCAGCCCGTCGGGCCTGCTCGATTCGCTGCCAGACGCCCTCACCTCGCGGCTCGACTTCACGCGCTTTTTCAGCCAGGCCACGCGCCTGATCCAGCTCGACACGGCCCTGCCGGGCGCGGCGCTGGTGGTCGAGCGCTTGCAGGGTCGCGAGGCCATCAATGAACCCTTTCGCTTCGAGCTCGACTGCCTCAGCACCTCGGCACATCTGGAGCTCAAAGCCCTGATCGGCGAGCAGCTCACGCTGCGCTTGCTGAAGGCCGACGGCGGCTGGCGCGCCTGGCACGGCTACGTGGTGCAGGCCGCGCAATTGGGCAGCGATGGCGGCGCCGCGCGCTACCGGCTCACGCTCGCGTCGTGGCTGCACTTCTTGCAGCTGCGACAAGACAGCTTCGTCTTTCAAGACCGCAGCGCGCTGCAGGTGGTCGAGGCCGTGTTCGCCGACCACGCCGCGATGCACGGTCAGGCCAACTGGCGCATCGACGTGAGCCCCGAAGTGGCCGCCGCGCTGCGCGTGCGCGAGATCTGCACGCAATACCAAGAGAGCGACTTCGACTTCGTCAGCCGCCTGCTGGCCGAAGAAGGCTTGAGCTACCACTTCGAGCACGACGACGCGGCCGATGCCGACAGCCTGACCGCTGACGACGACCGCGCCCGCCATGCCCGGCACTGCCTGGTCATCACCGACGCCACCAGCGCGCGGCCCGAGCTCGGCGCGCTGCGCCTGGGTCGCCCGGGCCTGCGCGGCTTGGACGGCCTGCCGCAAGACACCCTCACGCAATTCAGCGCCACGCGCCGCGTGCGCCCCACCGCGGTCACGCTGGCGGCATGGCGCCCCACCCAGCTGGTGAGCGCCACCGGG
>NZ_JAYSBZ010000126.1:0-4908 GCF_041915145.1 Aquabacterium sp.
ACCGGCAGCTGACGGTGATGTTCTGCGACCTGCGCGACTTCACCCGCGTGGCCGAGCGGCTGCAGCCGCAGCAGCTGCGCGAGGTGGTCAACCTGTATTTCTCGCGCATGAGCGCCGTCATTGCCCGCCACGGCGGCACGCTCGACAAATACATCGGCGACGCGGTGATGGCCTTCTGGGGTGCGCCCATCGAGTCCGGCAACCACGCCGCGCAAGCGGTGCGGGCCGCGCTCGACATGCTCGCCGCCCTCGGCCCCCTCAATGCCGAACTGCGCCGTCGCGGCTTGCCTGAAATCGAGATGGGCATCGGCCTCAACACGGGCCTCGTCTGCGTAGGTGAACTCGGCTCGGACAGCCGCCGCAGCTACAGCGTCATCGGCGACGCGGTGAACCTGGCCGCGCGCATCGAGGGTCTGACGCGCCGCCTGGGCATCGACCTGCTGGTCGGCGAGGCCACCTACCAGGCCGCCCAGGGCGACACCGCCGACCTGCCCTGGCGCAGCGTCGAGCGCGCCCAGGTGCGCGGCCGCGCCGAGCCGGTCACCGTCTACACCCCGCTGCCATGACCCCGCGGGCCGCGCCGCCTTGTACGGCAAGACCCGCGCTTGTGCACAGATGTAAGCGCCGCGCGTGTCAACTTTTTGACACCGCTG
Source organism: Aquabacterium sp. (assembly GCF_041915145.1). Lineage (GTDB taxonomy): Bacteria > Pseudomonadota > Gammaproteobacteria > Burkholderiales > Burkholderiaceae_C > Aquabacterium. The sequence continues at coordinate 654 of NZ_JAYSBZ010000126.1, forward strand.
GCCAGTACGTGGCGGAGCGACCGTTTACTTCTTGAGGCGCGCCCCGACAATGTCTCTCATGGACTCGCCCCGCAACGCCCCCACCCCGGCCCCGCGCGGCCCCGCCCGGGCCCGCGCCCAGGTGCGCGTGCTCGGCTGCTCGGGTTCGATCGCGGCGCGCTGCCACACCACGGCCTTCTTGCTCGACGACGACGTGCTGATCGACGCCGGCACCGGCGTGGGCGAGTTGCGGCTCGATGAGCTGGCCTGCATCGAGCACATCTTCCTGAGCCACTCGCACCTCGACCACGTGCTCAGCCTGCCCCTGATGGCCGACAGCGTGATCCGCCTGCGGCAAACGCGCGAAGGGCTGCGCCCGATCCACGTCCACGCCCTGCCCGCCACGCTCGACGCGCTGCGCCAGCACATCTTCAATGGCGTGATCTGGCCCGACTTCACCCGGCTGCCCAGCGCCGCGGAGCCCTTGCTGAAACTGCACCCGATCGAGATCGGCCAGACCCTGAGCCTGCCCGGTCGCGGCGACACCGAGCGCCGCATCGAAGTGCTGCCGGCGGCCCACACCGTGCCCGGCGTCGGCTTCGCCATCCAGGGCCGCAGCACGCGCGCCGACGCCAGCGAGGCCGAGCACCACACCGGCTGGTGGATCTACAGCGGCGACACCGGCCCCAACCCGGCGCTGTGGGAAACGCTCAACAGCCGCCCGATCGCCCACCTCATCATCGAAACCGCCTTCGGCGACGACGAGCAGCACTTGGCCAACATCAGCGGCCACCTTGCGCCGCAAACCCTGGCCGCCGAGCTGCAGCAGCTGGACGGCAGCGTCAGCGTCCACATCACCCACACCAAGCCGGGCGAGATGGCCGCGGTGATCGCCCAGATCCGCGCCATCGACACGCGCCACCGCATCGAGCCCCTGCGTTCGGGCCAGGCGTTCGAGCTGTAAAGACGTGGCGGACGCGGCGCGCTCGAAACGCGCCGTTACACGCGCAAAACGTCACTCGGGGCCTGGTTGCCAAAAAACGTCGCCCCGATTTCAGCCGAGCTGACCAAAGTGGTCACCCCACCCAAGCAGGCATGCGAGGAAACGAGAACAAATTCGCGCTTGCCCGCCCCGCTTCGATTGGCACGCGACCTGCACCTATGTCTGCACCCCGACACGAAGATGTCCTTCCAACCGCCGGGACCCTTTTTAGGAGCATCCATATGAAGCGCACTCTGCAACAAGGTTTCACCCTGATCGAATTGATGATCGTGGTGGCCATCATCGGTATTCTGGCTGCCGTCGCTCTGCCGGCTTACAACGACTACCAGACCCGTGCTCGTATCACGGAAGGTCTGGAAATGGCCAAGGATGCCAAGACCGCCGTGGGCACCAGCTCGGCCACCGCCATTGAACTGACGGCCGCCGCGACGGCGTTCAATGCTCAAGCTGCCGGCCACGGCGTGGTGACCAAGTACGTGTCCGACGTTCAAATTACCCCTGCAACGGGTGTCGTGACCGTGACCTACAACGCCACCAACGTGGGCACATCGATTGGCGCCGGTGCAACGCTGGCCTTGACCCCGTACATCAACACCGGCGCGGCGTTCGTGCAACTGGGTGCCGCTCTGACCGCCGGCAACTCGGGTGCCATCGACTGGGCTTGCGCCAGCGACTCGGCCACCGTTTCTGCTGGTCGCCACATGGCCGCTGCTACTGTTGGCACCCTGCCTGCCCGCTTCGCTCCCAGCGAATGCCGCTGATCGCTCAAGCGATACACGCTGCAACGAAAGGGGCTCGCAAGAGCCCCTTTTTTGTTGAGTCGGGCTGGGCACAATACCGCCCATGCCTGCCTCCTCCTCCTCGCTCGTCACCGCCCGTCACCCCCCCCGCCGTGCCGGCTTCACGCTGATCGAGATCATGGTCACCCTCGCGGTGCTCGCCATCCTGACCACGCTGGTGCTGCCGAGCTACACCGACTACCGCGTCCGCTCGCGGGTGTCCGAAGGCCTGCTCCTGGCCCTGGAGGCCAAGGCCACGGTTGCCGATGGCGTGGACGCCGCCGCGCTCGCCGCTCGCGCACAAGCCCACAACCTGCGCAATGGGGGCAACGGCCTGTCGAGCAAATATGTGCGATCGATCCTGATCGACGCGCAAACCGGCACGGTCACCATCACCTTCACGCCCGAAGCGGGTGTCACGCCAGGGGCCGATACGCTGACGCTGACGCCTTACGTCATCGCCGCTGGAGCCGCCCCGATCCAGGTGCAGTCCGTGGCCGCCACCGGTAGCTCCGAACCGCTGCTGTGGGGCTGCGCGTCGACCACTTCGATTGCAGCCGCCGGCCACGGAGTGCCCCCGGTGGTCAGCGGCACCCTGCCCGCCAAGTGGGCGCCAACCGAATGCCGCTGAGGGCCGGGCGCCCTGCCATCGCAATGGCCCTACCCTGTTTTGCCTATCTTGCGCCATGAACTCATCCACTCCCCTCTGGAAAGCCAAAGCCCTCGCGTCGCTGCTGCACCTGGGCTTGTCGCTACTCGTCGCCGCCGCCGTGGCGGGCCTCGTGTTCGGCGTGTGGTACCCCCACGAATACAGCGCGATGTCGGGCGGACGCAATCTGTTCGTGCTGATGGCCTCGGTCGATGTGGTGATGGGCCCGCTCCTGACACTGGTGGTGTTCAACCCCACCAAACCGCGTACCGAGCTGCGGCGCGATCTGGCCATCATCGGCGCGCTGCAACTCGGCGCGCTGGGCTATGGCATGCACACGGCTTTCGTGGCACGCCCGGTCGGACTGGTCTTCGAGGTCGATCGTTTCAAGATCGTGTCGGCCAACGATGTGCTGCTGTCCGAGTTGCCCCAAGCGCGTCCCGAATACCGGCAGCTGCCCTGGCTCGGCCCGCAGCTGATGAGCGCACGCGAGTCGAAGCCCGGCGACGAAAAGCTGCGCAGCATCGAGTTGTCACTGCAAGGCTACGACGTCGGCCAGCGCCCCAGCTACTGGCAACCCTACGCCGATGCGCAAGCCCGGGCGGCGCAGCGAGCCCAGCCGGTGTCAACGCTGATCCAGCGCAACCCGACACGCCGGGCCGACATCGAAGCCGCGCTGCGTGAGCACCACGCAGCTGCCACGTCCGCACGCTTTCTGCCGATCCAGTCGCGGATGGGAGATTGGGTGATGTTGCTCAACGAACAAGGGCAACCGCTCGGTATCTTGGCCGCCAACGGCTTCTTCTGAGCCGCCTGTCTTCGTTGACCCCTGGCAACCGACAATCGCACGATGCGCTCTCCCTCCCCTGCTCTCGCCTCCGGCCCGCTGGCGCTCGCCCTGCTCGCCATCTGCGTCCCCACCCTGCTGGCGTTCAACCAGTCGCCCTCGGCCACCTTCTTCAACCAGGCGCTGTCGCTGCTGGGCTGGGGCATCTGGTGCGCGGTGCTGGGCAATGAGTTGCTGGATCGGCGGGCGCGGTCGGCTGCCGCATCGGCCGGCTCGGTGGGCGCCTGGGCGATGGCGGGCGGCGGACTGGTGTTGATCGCCTGCGCCGTGTGGTCGGCGCAGTGGGGCAGCCTGCCGTGGAACCTGGCGTTGTCGGCGCTGGGTCTGTTGCTGGCCGCGCTGCTGGTGTTCATGATTGGCTGGCTGGCGGCCGCGCATGGCGACGGCCCCCGCACCTTCGAAGCCGCCTGCGCCGCCTTGATGCTGACCGCAGTGATGGGCACCGTGATCGGGCTGGTGCAGGTGTTCGCGCCCAGCCTGCCGGGCAAGTTGGGCAACGGCAATGTCATCGCCGCCACCACCTACGTCGGCCGCGCGGTGGGCAACCTGCGTCAGCCCAACCACCTGAACACCTTGTTGATGTGGGGCTGCGTGGCCGCAGTGTGGCTGGCGGCGCACGGCACGCTGCGGCGCTGGCTGGCGATCAGCCTGATGACGGTTTTCGTCTTCGCGATGGTGCTCACCGCCTCGCGCACCGCCTACCTGGGCCTCGCGGCGATGGTGCTCTGGGGTGTGCTCGACCGCAGCCTGCCGCGCTCGCTGCGCCACGCGCTGTGGGCGCTGCCGCTGATGTACGCCGCCGGCTGGGCGCTGATGGCGCTGCTGGCCCACGTTGGCGCCGTGAGTTTTGGCGCCGAGGCGCGCCTGCACGATGGCAGCGACATTTCGAGCTCGCGCTTCAAGATCTGGTCGGACACGATCGCGCTGATCCGCATGGTGCCGTGGACGGGCGTGGGCTTCGGCGAGTTCAACTTCGCGTGGTCGCTGACGCCCTTCCC
>NZ_JAYSBZ010000127.1:0-4617 GCF_041915145.1 Aquabacterium sp.
CGAGGCCACGCTGAAGAAGGGCGCGAGCCACATCTACGGCAAGCGCGTGTTCTACGTGGACGAGGACTCGTGGGCCGTGGTGGTGCAAGAGAAGTACGACACCCGCGGCGAGTTGTGGCGCGTGTCGGAGGCCATTCCGGTGGTCAACCCCTGGGTGGGCGCGATCTACACCAACAACGACATCTACTACGACCTGCGCTCGGGCCGCTATCTGGCCAACGGCCTGGTCAACACCGAGAAAGAGATCATGACCCTGCCGCAGCACAAGCCCGATTACTTCTCGGAGCAGAACCTGCGCACGCTCGGCACGCGCTGAGCCCTGAACCCGGCGTTACCCAGCAGTTGAGGCGGTTGAAGATGTCGTTTCTCGGTTCTCTTGTCAGCCGCCGCCAGATTCTGGGGCGCCTGCTGCCGGGCCTGGCGGGCGCGGCGCTGGCCTTGCCGGCTCGCGCTGCACCGGGGCCGGCGGTCGCGCCGCCGGCTGCATCAGGCTTGGCGGCGTTGCGCGATGGCGTGCTGATCGCCGCTCGCTCGGTGGGCAACCGTTTGTGGGTGGCCGACAACCGCGGCCACTTGCTGAGTTCTGACGACGGCGGTGCCAACTGGCGCGTGCTGGGCGCTGCGGCGCCCGGGGCCTTGACCTCGATCGCTTTTGGCGCGGGGCCCGCGCAGCGGCTCGGTGTGGCCGTGGGGCACCGGCGGGCGGTTCGGCGCAGCGTGGATGGCGGTCAAACCTGGCTGGCTGCCGCGCTGCCCACGCAGGACGCGGTGACCCTGCTGGATGCCGTGGTGCTGTCTGCCACCCAGATCCTGGCGGTGGGCGCCTTCGGGGCCTGCTGGGGCAGCAACGATGCGGGCGCGAGCTGGAAGCGACTGTCGCCCAGCAAGGGCGACCGCCACTACAACGCCTGCGCCGCCAATGCGCAAGGGCAGGTGGTGATCGTGGGCGAGGCCGGCTTGATCTTGCGCAGCGCCGATGGCGGCCAGAGCTGGGCCGAGGTCAACACGCCCAACAAGGCGTCGCTGTTTGCGGTGGCCACCACCTCGGCCGGGCATTTCGTTGCGGCGGGCCTGGGTGGCGTCGTGCTGTCGTCCAGCGATGGCGGGGCGCAGTGGGCCGTGCACAGCGCGGCGCAGCGGCAGTCTTGGTTGGGCGTAACGGCCCTGGACGACGGCAGCGTGCTGCTCGCCGGCAGTGGCGGGGCGCTCAGCCATTGGGCGCACGACTCCGCGTCGGGCAACTGGAGCCCGGTCAAGCAGGTGCGCGAAGGCTATGGCGCGTGGTGCGCTTTGCTGCCTTGCACGCCGGCTGGCGGTGCGCCAGCGCTGCTGGCCGTGGGCGAGATCGGCGTGCGCCGGCTCGACCGCGCCGCTTGGGTCATGCCCGTGGGGGCGGCGCTATGACCGCCCCGACTGCGCGTCGGCTGGATGCCTTCACCGCCTGGCTCGCCGATGTGCTGATCCGCTGGCGGCTGCCGATCTTGCTGGGCTTCGTGCTGGCCACCGTGGCGCTGGGCTGGTCGGCCACCCGCTTGCAGGCCGATGCGCGGTTCGAGAAGACCATTCCGCGCCACCACGCTTTCATGCAGGCCTTCCTGCATTACGAGCCCACTTTTGGCGGCGCCAACACCGTGGTCGTGGCTCTGGTGAGCAAGCAGGGCGACATCTTCAACCGCGCCTTTCTCGACCGGCTCAAGGCCGTGACGGACGACGTGTTCTTCATCGATGGCGTCAAGCGCGAATCGGTCACCTCGCTCTGGACGCCCCGCGTGCGCTACGTCGAGATCACCGAGCAGGGCTTCGCTGGCGGCAGCGTGATCCGCTCGGGCTTCAGCGGTTCGGCCGAAGACCTGGCGGCGGTGCGCGCCAACACCGAGAAGTCGGGCGAGATCGGGCACCTGGTCAGCAACGACCTCAAGGGCGCGCTGGTGCAGTTCGAGCTGCAAGACGAGATCCCCGGCTCGACGAAGCAGCTCGACTACGAACAAGTGGCCGCCAGGCTCGAAGCGCTGCGTGCCAAGTACGCCGACGCGCAGGTCGACGTGCACATCGTCGGCTTTGCCAAGGTGATCGGCGACATCGGCGAAGGCACCCGCGGCGTGCTGCTGTTCTTCGCCTCGGCCGGTGCGCTCACCACGGCGCTGCTGCGGCTCTACACCCGCTCGTGGGCGCTGACGTGGCGGGCCTTTCTGGTCGCGCTGCTGCCGGTGGTGTGGCTGCTCGGCGTGTTGCCGCTCATGGGCTTGGGCATCGACCCGCTGTCCATCCTCGTGCCGTATCTGCTCTTCACCATCGGGGTGAGCCACGCCGTGCAGATGACCAGCGTGTGGGGCCGCGCGGTGCGCGCCGGAGCCGAGCCTCGCGACGCGGCGCGGGCCGCGTTCACGGCCTTGTTCGTGCCGGGCACGCTGGCGCTGCTCACCAACGCGATCGGCTTTCTGGTGATCATGCTGGTCGACATCGACATGGTTCGCGAGCTCGGCATCATGGCCAGCATCGGCGTGAGCCTGATGATCTTCACCAACAAGGTGCTGCTGCCGGTGGTGCTGTCGTTCGGTCACGCTCGGCATGCGCCGCAGGTGCCAGCGACCGGGCAAGCCGCCGCTGCACACCACCTGCCGCGCGGTCTGGCCTGGTTGACGGCTGCCGCGCAGCCCAAAGGGGCGATCGCCGTGGTGGCCGTGTCGGCGCTGCTGGCGGTGTTCGGCCACGTCAAGGGCTCGCAGGTGCGCATTGGCGATCAAGGTCAGGGCATGCCCGAGTTCTTTGCCGACGCCCGCTACAACCGCGACGCCGCCGCGATCCTGAAATCCTTCAGCCTCGGCAGCGAGCTGCTGTCGGTCTACGTGGCCCCCCCCGCTGCAGCGAAGGGCGACGACACGCAGATCTGCCTGCGCCCCGACGTGGCCGACTACGTGGACGGGCTCGACGCCGCGCTGCGCGAGGTGCCGGGGGTGTCGAACGTGATTGCCTATCCGCACTACGCCGCGATGATCAACGCCGGCTGGAACGAGGGCAACATCAAGTGGCAGGTCATCTCGGACGACGCGGCGGCGATGGGGCAGGCGTCGAACCAGCTCATCAGCGACGGCACGGGCCTGGTGTCGCCCAACTGCGATGCGATGCAGGTGCTGGTGTTCGCCGCCGACCACGACAGCGAGACCATCCAGCGCCTCGTACAAGCCGTTCAGGGCTATGACCGCGCCCACCCGCAGGCCCCGGCGCGGCTGGTGCTGGGCGGTGGCAACCTGGGCGTGATGGCGGCCACCAACGAGGCGGTCAAGGCAGCCGAGCCGCGCATGCTGGCGGCGATCTTCGCGTCGCTGGCCGTGTTGTGCCTGCTCACCTTCCGCGATCTCACGGGCATGGTCGTCATCATCGTGCCGCTGGCGCTGGTTTCGTTGCTGTGCAATGCCACCATGACGCTGCTCGGCATCGGACTCAAGGTGTCCACGCTGCCGGTGGTCACGCTCGGCGTGGGGGTGGGGGTGGACTACGGCATCTACCTGTACGAACGCCTCAAGCACCACCTGCACGATGGCCTGCCCTTGGCCGAGGCCTGGGCGCTGGCCTTGCATGAGCGCGGCCGGGCCGTGTTGTTCACCGCCACCACCATGAGCGTGGGCGTGGGCTCGTGGGCGTTCTCGGCACTCAAGTTCCAGGCCGACATGGGCTTGCTGCTGGCCTTCATGTTCATCGTCAACGTGCTGGGCGCGATGCTGTTGCTGCCGGCCCTGGCGGTGCTGCTGCTCACGTGGCGTCGGCGCGCCGTGGTGCCGTGCGCGGCCACCTCGTTGGACGCCCCCGCTGCGTCGGCCTGCACCACCACGCCGGAGCCGACTTGAGCATGGCGAGCGCGTCTCAGGCCACGGTCGAAGCCCGCCGCGTCATCGCCCTGGGGCGGCGCGAAGTCACGGCGTTGACCGCGCTTTACGCCATTGCCATGAAGTGCACGCTGGTGATGCCGCTCATCGTGGTCGAGCTGATGCGCGTGCTGCATCTGGGCGAAGAAGTGGCCACGGGGCTGGCCAGCCTCGAAGTGCTGGGGCTGATGCTGGGGCTGCTGGTGAGCCAGATCCTGGCGCGCTGGCAACGTCATGTGGCGCCTTGGCTGGCCCTGCTCGCCTGCGTGCTGGGCGAGGGGTTGACCTGGGCGGCCAGTGGCGCGGGCACCGGCCCGTTCCAGGCTGCTGCGCCATGGTGGGCTGGTGCCGGTCGGGTGGTTGCCGGGCTCGGGGCCGGCTGGCTGGTGGCGCGCATGGCGCATGCCTTGGCCGGCCAAGAGCAGGCCGAGGCGTGGTGGGGCCGTGTCACGGCCTACGGCGGGTTGGTGATGGGCGCCCTGATGGTGGGTTTGTCTCTCGCGCAAGGGCACCCTGACCACGAGTGGCTGTTCGCCGGGCTGGCCCTGTTCGTGGTGCTGATGGCGCCGGCCGTGGCCTGGCTGCCCGAGCACGTGCATGGCGCGTTGCAGTCGTCGGGCGATGCCTCGCCGCACCAGGCGGTGCGGGGCTCGCCGCGCTGGTGGGCGCTCTTGCTGATGGCCACTTTCGGCATCTATTGCGCCATGTCGGGCCAATGGGCGGTGGCGGGGGTGATCGGGGCCCGCTGGGGCCT
>NZ_JAYSBZ010000128.1:0-4604 GCF_041915145.1 Aquabacterium sp.
ATGGCAGCGACATTTCGAGCTCGCGCTTCAAGATCTGGTCGGACACGATCGCGCTGATCCGCATGGTGCCGTGGACGGGCGTGGGCTTCGGCGAGTTCAACTTCGCGTGGTCGCTGACGCCCTTCCCTCAGCGGCCGATCGCCTTCTTCGACCACACCCACAACCTGGAGCTGCAACTGGCTGTCGAGCTCGGTCTGCCGCTGGCGGCCCTGGTGATCGGCCTGCTCGGCGTCGGCTTGTGGAGCCTGGTGCGCAACTCGCTGGCGGCCCCCGACGCGAACCTCAACGACGCGCGCACCCCGGCCATCGGCGTGAGCGGCGCCCGCGCTGCGCTGGTGATGGTGCTGCTGGTCGGCATCCACAGCCAGCTCGAGTACCCGCTGTGGTACGCCTACTTCCTGCTGCCGACCGTCTTCGTGTGGGGGCTGGGCCTGGCGCGTGGCGCCTCGGCGTCGGACGACGAGGCCGCGTCCAACGAAATCGGCGCGCAGGCCGCCACGCTGGCGCCGGCGCCGCTGCGGGTGAGCCTGACGGCCGCGTCGATCGTGCTGAGCCTGGGCACGCTGGCCTCGGTGGCCGACTACCTGACCGTGGTGAGCATCTTCGCGCCGCTGAAGAATGCCGCGCCGCTGGAGCAGCGCATCAGCCTCGGGCAGAAGAGCGTGCTGTTCGGCTACCAGGCCGACTACGCCGCCGCCACCACCGCCGACGACCCGTCGCAGGTGTTCGACACCTTCAAGCGCCCGTTGCACAACCTGATCGACACGCGCTTGATGATCGCCTATGCCGACGCCTTGAACGAGCGCGGCGAGGTCAACAAAGCGCGTCACGTGGTGGCGCGGCTGCGCGAGTTCCGCCGCTACGGCAACGAGGCCTTCCTGGACGAGTGCAACAACGCGGCGCCCGACGAGCCGCTGCCGTACCAATGCACCCCGCCCAGCGGCCCGGCGCTCGACTGGCGCGACTTCCGCTGACGCGCCTCGCGCGGCCGCTCAGGGCTCGCGCTGCAAGGGCTGGTTGACGGGGCAGGCCGCATCGGCGCCCCAATGCCCCTCGCACACACGGTTGCGACACAGCAGGCTGTCCAGCCCGCCCGCCGCCCGGCATTGCTGCACCCGCTCGGCCAGGCTGACCGGGTTGGCGCGCGCAGGTTCATGGCTCTCGGCACCCGACTTGACGGCACGGGCTGACTTGGCGGGCTTGGACTTGGGCGCGGCCTTGTCGGGGGCGGAGGCCTTCCCCACCGGCTTGCCCCCCGCCGCCGATGGCCCGGTGACCCGCGCCATCACGGCTTCGATGAGGTCGACATCGCTGTCCGCCGCCTTCGCCTGCGTCGTCCCCCCGGATGCCAGGACAGACGCCGAAACCGGTGCGGGCGAGGCTTTCGCTCGGGTCACGACTGGCGATGCAGCCTCGCGAACCGGCGGCGCCGATGCCGCAGGCTGCGCGGCCGCAGGGCTCAATTGAAGAAACGGGTCGCGCACCGACGCGTGGGCAGGCTCCGCTTCGATGCGCGCCACCTGAGGCTCGACAACAACCTGCGGCGCCGATGCCGCCGGCACGGCAACGGACACGGCCGGCAGCGTTCGCGCCGGTGAGGGGGCTGTCATCGGCCGGCCATCGGACCACATACCCGACCATCCACCCGGCACACTCTTCGCCGCCCAGGTCGCCCCGGCGGCCAGCGTCGCCAAACCGACCGCCAGCCACAACCACCTGGGTGCCCAGGGCCTCGCTGGCGGTGGCGGCAACAAGCTGGACAGCAAACGCTGCGCGTCGGCCGGGCCGGACGACCCACGACCGGACGAAGCAAACAAACTGGGGCGAAGCGCGGCCGGCGAGGCCAGAGCAGGTGCATTCAACGGACAACTCCCTGTGTGCGATGCGCCGTCGCGCGGGCTCGCCACAAAAGGCGAGCCGGGCAACGATCGTCGGCACGATATCGATTTGGTTCGGGCGCGATTCTAAGAAGGGACGCCACCGCTGTGTCATGATCGCCGCCCATTTGAGTGTCCCGTCGTGAACGCACCTCCCTCATCCTGGCTGGCCTTGGGCATGGCGCTGTACTTCGCCGTCGCGGTGAGCGTGGCGGCGCTGTGGTTCTTCGCCGCGCCACGCCGCTGGCTGCAGGGCGCGTGGCGCCGCCTGGCCGGCTCGGGCACGCTGCATCGACACGGCCTGATCGCGGCCGCCACGCTGGCCCTGCTCGCCCTGCCGCCGCTCGTTGCCTTCAGCCTGCGCGGCTGGCACACGCTCGACGCCTTCGCCGACGAACGCACGCGCGACCCCGACACCCTCGTCGCCACCTTGCTGCGCGGCGAACAGCTCGTGCCCCCGCCCCCCCTGCCGCCCGAAGTGTTCACCACCGCCGAGGTCGAACTCGCGCGCCCGCAACTCGCCAGCGCCGACCGCAAGTGGGAGCTGCTCGACGCCGACTTCCGCCAGCGCCTGCTGCTCGCCTTCAAGCTCATGCGCGAGCGCCACGGCTACGAGATGGCGCTGCTCGAAGGCTACCGCAGCCCCGAGCGCCAGACCCTGCTGCAAAGCCTCGGGCCCAGCGTCACCAACGCCGGCGCCTTCCAGAGCTACCACCAATACGGCCTGGCCGCCGACTGCGCCTTCTTGCGCGACGGCAAGCTCGTCATCAGCGAACGCGACCCCTGGGCCATGCGCGGCTACGAAAAATGGGGCGACGTGGCCGAATCCCTCGGTCTGACCTGGGGCGGACGCTGGAAGCTGATGGACTTCGGCCACGTCGAGCTGCACCGCGCCGGCACCCTGGGCCGCTGATCCCCTCACCGCGCCGCACCAGAAACACGGCGTTACACCAGCCTGGGTGGTCACCCTCGTTCGGGCGGGCCGTCACCAAGAGCCCCTCCGCTAGACTCCCCTGCGCTCAGCCGCCCACTGCCTTGCAGCAGCACGCATCTACAGAGATAGAGCGGCACCATCAAAAGAATTTCAGGAGGACGCGGCCATGGGTCGCCCATTCATCGTGCTCGGCGACCAGACCGACCACGGCGGTCAAGTCATCGAAGCCTCGGGCATGAGCTTCGTGCACGGCAAGCGCATCGCGCGCGTCGGCGACAAGGTCACCTGCCCCGAGCGCGGCCACGGCCACACCACCGTCATCGTCACCGGCGACCCCACCATGGTCGTCGACGGCCAACCCGTGGCCCGCCACGGCGACCAATGCGCCTGCGGCGCCATCCTCCTCGCCAGCCAGGGTGTGGCGGGTGCCGGCAGCGCAGCCGCACCCGCCGCACCGCAGCGGCCGAATGTGGAGGCCGAGGTGGGCAAGGGGTTGGCGGTGCAGCAGGCGGTGAAGACGAGGCCGGTTCGCGCAGCTGCGATAGCTGAGCCCCTAAACACCGCTCGACTGAGCTGGCCCAAAGGCACGATCTATTGGGGCGGCGCGGGCCTAGATGGGCCGTACGTGAAACCACAGGTGCAGGCGTTCGTTCAAGCCGGAATTCAAAACGTTTGGATCGGGCTCAATAACACGGCGACGCGCTCCATCGGGAAAGCGGGGACGCTGGTCGATGCCATCCGTGCCGGGTTGGTCATTCGCTACGAGGACCACGACGAATGGACGATCGGACGAAGCATGGATCACCCCGCTGATCAGTTCAATCTGATCGGGTATTCCTACGGTTCACTTCTTGCCGCACAAACGGCGAACTACTACTCAAAACGCGGGCATTCGATTGACCATCTGGTCTTGATCGGATCGCCAATCGATGGCGACTTTCTTTACAAACTCCGAGCGTATAGGAGCATAAAAAAGGTGATCGTCATCGATCTGACTGAGCATGGCGATCCGATCCATGCAGGCATGTCCCAGAGCGATCTATTGGCCGCAGTACCGCAACTTGGCAAAGATATGGGAGCCGGGAAGGGTGAAGGTCACTTTTATTACGCCCACGTTGTTCCAGACAGCAACAAGCGGTGGGCCCGATTAGCGGAAAAACTCCATGCCGAAGGTCTTCGATAAATCGCCGTGCTTGTACTGGATTGCCAGAGCGGTTTGCTTTTGGCTGGTGGCTGGCTTCGCTGCAGATCTGGTATTTGCATTGTGTACACCGGTCACCCTGCAGAGCGTGTATGTGGGGCCGATCACGATTTCAACCGCACTGTCATTCGCCAACGCGTTCTTGTGTGCGCTGATCTTGCTGCCAATCATGCTCTGGATGTTTATCAAACGCGCGCCCGAGCGGTGGCGAATCACCAAGCATTCGCTGTGGGCGCTTTGCGCAAGCCTGATCATCATCGCGACCTCCACTTACGTCGTGAACCACGCCTTGAAGGCCATGAAACAGACCGAACTTCTTCGTTTCGGCGAGCCCCTGAACATGCCTCAAGAAGCGGCAAACGCAAAGGGATTCCTCACCGTCTGGGGCGTGCTGGGACTCTCTCTTTATGGAGAAGAGCTTGGTTAATGAAAACACCCCGCATCAATCGGCATTGAACCAACAATTGAATTTCAGGAGGACGCGGCCATGGGTCGCCCATTCATCGTGCTCGGCGACCAGACCGACCACGGCGGTCAAGTCATCGAAGCCTCGGGCATGAGCTTCGTGCACGGCAAGCGCATCGCGCGCGTC
>NZ_JAYSBZ010000129.1:0-4529 GCF_041915145.1 Aquabacterium sp.
CGGCCGCGTCGGCCCAGAGCTACCTGCACATGCCGGCCATCATCTCGGCCGCCGAAGTGACCGATGCCGAGGCCATCCACCCCGGCTACGGCTTCCTGAGCGAGAACGCCGATTTCGCCGAGCGCGTTGAAAAGAGCGGCTTCACCTTCATCGGCCCCACGCCCGAGAGCATCCGCATCATGGGCGACAAGGTCTCGGCCAAGCAGGCCATGATCAAGTCGGGCGTGCCGTGCGTGCCGGGCTCCGAAGGCGCGCTGCCCGACGACCCGAAAGAGATCGTACGCATCGCCCGCTCGGTCGGCTACCCGGTCATCATCAAGGCCGCTGGCGGCGGTGGCGGACGCGGCATGCGCGTCGTGCACACCGAGGCAGCCTTGCTGCACGCCGTGCAGACCACGCGAGCCGAGGCCGGCGCGGCATTCGGCAACCCGTCGGTCTACATGGAGAAGTTCCTCGAGAACCCGCGCCACATCGAGATCCAGATCCTGGCCGATCAGCACAAAGGCGCGGTCTGGCTCGGCGAGCGCGACTGCTCGATGCAGCGTCGTCACCAGAAGATCATCGAAGAGGCGCCGGCACCGGGCATCCCGCGCCGCACCATCGAGCGCATCGGCGAACGCTGCGCGGCCGCCTGCAAGAAGATCGGCTACCGCGGCGCCGGCACCTTCGAGTTCTTGTACGAAAACGGCGAGTTCTACTTCATCGAGATGAACACGCGCGTGCAGGTCGAGCACCCGGTGACCGAGCTGGTGACCGGCATCGACATCGTGCAGATGCAGATCCGCGTGGCGGCCGGCGAGAAGCTGCCGTTCACGCAACGCCAAATTGAGATGCGCGGCCACGCCATCGAGTGCCGCATCAACGCCGAAGACCCGTACACCTTCGTGCCGTCGCCGGGCCGCATCAGCATGTGGCACCCGCCCGGCGGCCCCGGCGTGCGCGTCGACTCGCATGCCTACACCAACTACTTCGTGCCGCCCAACTACGACTCGATGATCGGCAAGATCATCGTCTACGGCGACACCCGCGACCAGGCCCTGGCCCGCATGCGTACGGCGCTGTCCGAAACCGTGATCGAAGGCATCAGCACCAACACCCCGCTGCACCGCGAACTGCTGGCCGATGCCAAGTTCGTCGAGGGCGGCACCAGCATCCACTATCTTGAAGGCTGGATGGCCGCGCGCAAACGTTGACCCCTCGCTCGGCGAATACACCGAGCGATCCCCCAAGGGGATGCGGGCCGGCTTGGTGGCTCGCCCCGCCCACGCTTGCTGAACTGGATTGATATGCACGAACTCCTGCTACTAGCCGCCGAAACGCAGGTCGAGTCGGTCTGCGACGCGCTGATCGAGCTCGATGCGCTGTCGGTATCGGTGGAAGACGCCGATGCCGACACCCCGGCCGAAGAAGCCCTGTGGGGCGAGCCGGGCATGCCCATCGTCCGCGAAGCCTGGCAGCGCTCGACGCTGAAGGCGTTGCTCCCCAGCGAAGCCGCGGCCGTGGAAGCCGCCACGCTGATCCTGGCGCAAGAGTGGGCCATCGACGTGCACGTGCTGTCCATCCAGCCGCTCGCCGAGCAGGACTGGGTGCGGCTGACCCAATCGCAATTCGCGCCGGTCGAGATCACGCCCGAATTCTGGATCGTGCCCTCGTGGCATGAGCCGCCCGCACAAGCCCGCCAGATCATCCGGCTCGACCCTGGTCTGGCGTTCGGCACCGGCACGCACCCCACCACCCGCATGTGCCTGCGCTGGATCGCCCGCCAGGCGCCGGCCTTGTCGCCAAGTTGGGCCCGCGTGCTCGACTACGGCTGCGGCTCGGGCATCCTCGCCATCGGTGCCGGCCTGCATGGCGCCCGGCAGATCGAAGCGGTGGACATCGACCCCGCCGCCGTCGAAGCCACCCAGGCCAATGCGCAAGCCAACGGCGTCACGCTCCAAGCCGGCCTGCCCGACCTCATCGGCGAAGCCGCCGGCACCTACCCCCTGGTGCTCGCCAACATCCTGGCCACGCCGCTCAAGCTGCTGGCCCCGCTGCTCAGCGGCCACGTGGCGGCAGGCGGGCATCTGGTGCTCGCCGGCATCCTCGAGCGTCAGGCCGAAGAACTGCAGCAAGCCTATGCGCCCTGGCTGCCACTGTCGGTCACCGACCAGGAAGACGGTTGGATCCTCATGACGGCGCAACGCCCTGCGTGGCATCATCGCCGGCCATGAGCCTCGCCACCCGTTGCACCTCCTGCGGCACCATCTTCAAGGTCGTTCAAGACCAGCTGAAGGTGTCCGAAGGCTGGGTGCGTTGCGGGCGCTGCAATGAAGTCTTCAACGCGCTCGACGGGCTGTTCGACCTCGAACGCGACCCGCCACCCCAACGCCCCGCCAACGCGCCCCGACCCGCAGCAGGCCCGGAATCGCCCCCCGTCGAACCCGGCAGCGAGCCCACCCAGCCTATGGGGCTCGACCAGACCACGCAACGGCCTGCACCACCGCCCCCCGCGCCGAGCGCACGCCCCCCCGAGACCATGCCGGAGCCGGACGACGACCTGCCGGCCACGCACGAAGACGACGCGCTCGACTCACGCTGGCTGCTGCGCCCCTCGTCCGATGGCCGCTCGGCCAGCCAGCGCCGCTCGCGCAAGGCCCGCGGCTCGGACTTCGCCGATGCGCGCTTCCCGAAAGACGTCGAGTTCGATCTCGACGACTCCGACTTCCTGCTCGGCGCTGACGCAGACGCCGCCCCCACGCCCGCCGCGCCGCGTCCGATGCCCGAAGTCAAAGGCCAAGGCGACAAGGCCCGCAAACGCCGCGACGGCGGCAAGAAGAAGCCGTCCGGCAAGGCCAAGCCCGCCGCCGCCCCGAGCTTCGTGCGCCGCGCCGACCGCCGCGCCCAATGGCGCCACCCGGCCGTGCGCGCCACCCTCGCCGGCGTGGCCTTGGCCCTGTCCGCCTTGCTGGTCGGGCAGACTGCCTACGCCTTCCGCGACGAACTCGCCGCGCGGCACCCCGAGTGGCGCCCGGTCGTCGAGCAAATCTGCGCCCTCACCGGCTGCGAAATCGCCCCCTGGCGCCACATCGAAGACCTCGCCGTGGACAGCGTCACCCTGGTGCGGGGCGCCGCGGACGCCGCTGCGGCAGAACCACCGGCCTACAAACTCAGCGTCGTGCTGCACAACCGCTCCAGCGTGGCCATCGCGGTGCCGCACGTTGAACTCAGCCTCACCGACTCGTCTGGCGAGCTGGTCAGCAAGCGCGTGCTCGCGCCCGCCGAGTTCGGCTTCACGGCCCCTGATCTGGCGCCCGACAGCAACACCACCCTGCAGGCCCGTCTGGTCAGTGCCGGCAACCGCATTGCCGGCTACACCGTCGAACTGTTCTACCCCTGAGCGCGCGCGCCGCGCGGCCCTCGCGCGACCCAGCCCGCTCGCATCGTTTCAAACCCAACGGAGTCTCGACTCATGTCCGTTCTCATCTGCGGCTCGCTCGCCTTCGACACCATCACCACCTTCCCGGGTCGATTTGCGCAACAGATCCTGCCTGACCAGATCCACATCCTGAACGTCTCGTTCCTGGTGCCCACCCTCAAGCGCGAATTCGGCGGCTGCGCCGGCAACATCGCCTACACGCTCAAGCAACTCGGCGGCGACCCGCTCATCATGGCCACGCTCGGCGCCGACGGCGGCCCGTATCAAGAGCGCCTGGCGGCCTGGGGCGTCGATACCCGCTACGTCAAGCAACTGGGCGACACCTACACCGCGCAAGCCATCATCATCACCGACCAGGACAACAACCAGATCACGGCCTTTCACCCCGGCGCCATGCAGCAGGCCCACGTCACGCCGATCGAGGCCCGCCCCGACATCCAGCTGGCCATCGTCGCCCCCGACGGCCGCGACGCCATGATCCAGCACGCCGAGCAACTCGCCGCCGCCAAGATCCCGTTCATCTTCGACCCCGGCCAAGGCCTGCCCATGTTCGACGGTGCCGAATTGCGCCGCTTCGTCGACCTCGCCAGCTGGGTTGCGGTGAACGACTACGAAGGCAAGATGCTGAGCGAGCGCACCGGCCTGAGCCTGGCGGACTTGTCCAGGCTGCCGCACCTCAACGCCGTGATCGAAACGCTCGGGGCCGATGGCTGCCACATCTGGACGCAAGGCCACAAGCAACACGTCCCGGGCGTAGCCGCCACGGCGGTGGTAGACCCCACCGGCTGCGGCGACGCCTTCCGCGGCGCCCTGCTGCACGGCCTGGCCAACGGCTGGCCGCTCGAGCGCTGCGTGCAACTCGCCAACCGGGTCGGCGCCATCAAGATTGCCTGCGCCGGGCCGCAGAACCACTCGCTCGGCGAGCTGGTTTGATCGTCAACCGGTGAGCCCGCCAAATTGAGCTGCGGTCGTTGCCGGAGCGACTGACCGCGAACGACCAATCCCCCCCCCAAAAAAAAGGTTCATCGAGGATTTCCGGGGAAGGCTGCGCGGATCTTGAGAAAGAAGTACTCCTCGTCGCGGTAGCCATAGGCCCGTCGTTTGATGACTT
>NZ_JAYSBZ010000130.1:0-4475 GCF_041915145.1 Aquabacterium sp.
ATCGCCCAGTACATCGATTTGGGAATGCTGGTAAAGCCATTGGCCGGTCCTTCCACCACGTACAACGTGCTGCCCATTACCACCACCAGCACGCACACCGCCGTCAGGAATACGGTGATTTTTTGCCGGCTCTGGCGCAGGGCGGTGAGGATGATCTGTGTCTCGGCGATATAGCGTCCCAGTTTGAAAATCCGAAAAATCCGCAACAGCCGCAAGGCGCGGATGGTAAGGGCACCTCGAATAACCCGCTGTTTTCAGCAAACCTCACCGCACAACGATGATCCCGGCCGAATCCGGCTCAATATCCGCAGCTAATCACCGCCATCTCCGGCTATGTCGTCCCGTTTTTGCCTCGAATCGCCTCGGGCAGCGGCGATTCGGCCCATTTCGGGCGTCAGAAGGCCCTGATTCCGGCCTTCTGGAAGTAAACCAGCCGCTTCAGGTTGTAGCAGGCCGCCATCATCGTCAGCGCAAAGTTCGCCCGCGCCTGGCCGATGGTGCGAAGCAGCTTGCCACCCATCTGCTCGATAGCCCCGAACACGTGCTCGACCCGCGCGCGCGTCTTGGCGATGCGCTTGTTGCGCCGCTGCTGGCAGTCGGACAGCGGCTTGTTCCGGTGGCCCTTCCTCTGGATCTGGTTCCGGAAACCGTTTTCCTTCAGCCAGGCTTCGCGCTCCGCAGACGGGTAGCCCCGGTCGGCATAGACGTCCCGGCTCGTGTTGGCGGCGTCGAACACGTTGTCGAAGTGCTGGCTGTCGTGCGTGCTCGCCGTGTCGGTCTCGATCTTGCGGATGATCTTGTATTTCGTGTCGACGTTGATGGAGAGTTTGTAGCCGAAGTGGCTCTTGCCGTGCTTCTTGGTCCAGGTGGCGTCGAGGTCCTTCTGGCGCCGCTTGGCGGGCTTCCAGCTGGCCGGCATCGCGCCTTGCTCGATCAAGGCCTTCTCGCCCCGGCTGGTGTGCTGCTTGGGGGCCGGCACCAGGGTCGCGTCGATGATCTGCCCGCCGCGGGCGATGAAGCCCTTCTTGAGCAGTTGCGCCGAGACGCCGTCGAACAGCGCCTTCGCGCCGGCTTCGCCGATGCGGTTCTCGAAGGTCCAGACCGTGGTGCGATCAGGGATGTTCGTCGCGTTCGCCAACCCGCAGAAGCGCTTGTAGCTCATGCGGTCGAGCAGTTGATACTCCATCTGCTCGTCCGACAGGTTGTACAGCCGCTTCAGGACCAGGATGCGCACCATCGTCTCGGTCGGATACGGCGGGCGGCCACCCTGAGGGCTGACCGGCCGGGGCGCGATGCGATCCACCTCGGCCGCCAGCGCCGCGAAGTCGATGTACGACTCGATCTCGGCCAGCGGGTCGCCCAGGGTGTCGATCTTCTTGCGGT
Source organism: Aquabacterium sp. (assembly GCF_041915145.1). GTDB lineage: Bacteria > Pseudomonadota > Gammaproteobacteria > Burkholderiales > Burkholderiaceae_C > Aquabacterium. The sequence goes on from NZ_JAYSBZ010000130.1 coordinate 1,384, forward strand.
GAAGTTCGTCGGCGAACAGGTCGGTCTTGATGGCGCTGCGCGGTTTCATCGGAGTCGGCTCGGGGCGGATTCAGAACGATGTAATTTTACCAACGCTGGGCGAGTCGAGGTTTTTCGAGTTGCCCAAAACTCATCGCCTCATCGCGGCATGCTTCACCCCAGCCAGTGGCTGACGGCCCGGTTCACACCATAGCCGCCGACCATCAGAAAACCGAACAGCGTGGCCGCCAGCAGCAAGGGCTTAAGGCCCGCTTGGCGGATGGCTCCCACGTGGGTACGCAGCCCGAGCGCGGCCATCGCCATGGCCAGCAGCACGGTGTCGAGCTGCACCAGGGCCGCGACCCATTGCGGCGGCAGCCACCCCAGCGAATTCACGCCGGCGGCGGCGATGAACACCAGCGCGAACCAGGGAATGGTGATGCGGGCCGCGCCACCCTGTCCGTCGGCCCGGACGGCCCTTGACAGCGCCAGCAGGAACGGCGCAAGCATCATCACGCGCAGCATCTTGACGATGACGGCCGTGGCGGCGGCCGGCTCGCTGACGCTGCGCCCGGCGGCCACCACCTGCGCCACCTCGTGGATCGTCGAGCCCGCGTACACGCCATAGGCCTGCTCGGACAGGTGCAGGTACGGGTACAGCAGCGGGTAGGCGAACATCGCCAGCGTGCCGAACACGACCACCGTGGCCACGGCCACCGACACCTTGTGCGCCTGCGCGCGCACCACCGGCTCGGCGGCCATCACGGCGGCGGCGCCGCAGATCGCGCTGCCCGCGCCGATCAGCATCGAGGTCTGCCGGTCCAGCTTGAACACGCGCGTGCCCAGCTGCAGCGCGAGAACAAAGGTCAGCGCCACCATCAGCGCATCGATCACCACGCCGGCCCAGCCGATGGCGCCGATCTGCTGGAAGGTGATGCGAAAACCGTACAGCACGATGCCCGCGCGCAGCAGCCGGTTCTTGGAGAAATCGACCCCGGCAGCCGTGTGCGCGGCGATGGCCGGAAAGAACGTGTTGCCGGCCACGATGCCCAGCACGATGGCCAGCGTCAGCGCCGACAGGCCCCAGCGCCCCGCCCAAGGCGTCTGCGCCGCCACCATGGCGGCGGCGGCAAGTAGCCCCGCCAGCGCCAGGCCTTGCCACCAGGCACGCGTCCTCCAGGTCGGAGGCGCAGAGGTCGTGGCGGACAACGAGGTGGACATGGTCGGACTCCTTCACGGAAAACGTTGGCTGGCGCTTAGAGACCGCTATGAGCGCCGCGATGCACGTCAGCTTCCTGCATCTGGTACCATGAGTCCAATACATTCTTTTCAAGAAAACGTAACTTTAAGTTATGCGACTGAATCTTCACCTGCTGCGCGTGTTCTTCACTGTGGCTGAGCTGCGAAGCTTCTCGCGCGCGGCCGAGGCCCTGTTCATCAGCCAGCCCGCTGTCTCCAAAGCCGTGCGCGAGCTGGAATGCCAGATCGGCCTACCCTTGCTCGAACGTGGCGCGGGCGGCCCCAAGAGCGCCCGGGGCGTGCAACTGACGCCGGACGGTGCGGCGGTGTTCGAGCATGCACGGGGCATCTTTGCGCTGGAGCGGGCCGCGATCGAAGACGTGCAGGCGCGCGTGGGGCTGCAGCGCGGTCGCCTGCGGGTGGGGGCCAGCACCACCGTGGGTGCCTACTGGCTGCCCCAACTGCTGGCGGACTTTGTGCATCGCCATCCAGCCGTCGATGTGCAAGTGGTTCAGGGCAACACGCAGATGGTCTGCGAGGCCCTGCTCGACTGCCGCATCGACATCGGTCTGGTCGAGGGCGATGTGCACGACCCGCGTCTTGCAGCGCACACGTGGCGCGAGGAGCCGCTGTGCGTCGTCGCTGGCGTGCACTCGCCGCTGGCGCGCAGCCGACGCCTCACCGCCGCCACACTGAGCAGCGAGATCTGGCTGCTGCGCGAGCCGGGCTCCGGCACCCGCGACGTGGCCCACCGGCTGCTGCACGAACTCGCGATCCGGCCACAGCGATGCATAGAGATCGGCAGCAACGAAGGCATCGCCCGCGCCGTCGCGGCCGGCCTGGGGGTGGCACTGCTGCCGATGCGCGTGGTGCGCGAGCTGCTGGCGCTGCGTGAAGTGGCTGCCCTCAAGCTATCAGGCGCACCCAAGCTGGTCCGGCTCCTGTGGCGCGTGGAACTGAAGGGCCGTCCGCCGTCGCCGCTGGTGCTGGCCTGGCGTGAGGCGCTGGCGCGCCCGCTCGCGCACTGACCGGGCGCGAGCGGGCCGCTCTGCTGTCGTTGCCTTCAGGAGTAGTCGTCTGAGCTGCGCGAGTTACTGGCACCAGATCGCATTCACAAGCTGACCGAGCAGGAGTTCGTGGATGCCGTTTCCCGGGTGCACGCGATCCGAGACCAGGCCGTCAGGCAGGGATACGAGCACTTGGTCTTGCCTGACCGACCGCAGGCCGGCGACGACAAGGTGGAAAAGTTCGGCGAGTGGCTCTGACGGCAGCGATTCGCGGAACGCGATCCGCAGCGACGACTGCCGAAGTGGCTTATTGCTTCAATCGCCGATTCGATCTTAAAACCACCCTCCCGCGCCTGATCATCGCAGCGGCGCGTACGTGCGCTTGCCCGTTGCAGATGATCAGGTGGGCTGAGGGACATTGCTAATCAAGAGTACTTGTGGCGTCCCCTTGAAATCTACACACCAGGGCACCACATCGCAATTGTTTCCAAGCACCTGCAACGATTGGAGTTACCAGGATTTAGTGGACACCTGAGCGGCGGGACCGATGTGCCGCTTCGAACTCGATGGGACTAACGCCACCGAGGTAGCTGTGCCGACGGATCGGATTGTAGAAGCCTTCGATGTACTCTTCAGCGTATCGAGGTCTTCTACATATTCGGCAATGGTGTGTTTGCCCATCATGGCGCTGATGCGCTGGATCATTTCCACCATGGCGCGATCCACCGGATCACGCACCATGTCCTTGACGAAGCTGCCGTCGATTTTCAGGTAATCCACCGGCAGGTGCTTCAGGTAGGCAAACGACGACATGCCGGTGCCAAAGTCGTCGAGGGCAAAATGGCAGCCCAGCGCACGCAATTCGCT
>NZ_JAYSBZ010000131.1:0-4418 GCF_041915145.1 Aquabacterium sp.
GTTGATGTCGATGACCTGCGCGCCGTTCTCGACCTGCTGCCGCGCCACCGAGAGGGCATCTTCAAAGCGGCCTTCGAGGATCATGCGGGCGAAGGCCTTCGAGCCCGTGACGTTGGTGCGCTCGCCCACGTTGACGAACAGCGAGCCCTCGCCGATGGCAACGGGCTCCAGCCCCGACAGACGCATGGGGGGAACGACAGGGGTGGCGGCGGCAGTAGTCATGGGCCGCGATTTTAGAAGGCGCCCTCAAGCGCCGCGGACTGCGCCAGAAACGACTCGGGGCGGCGACCCGCCTCAGCAGGTGCGCCGCCCCGTGGCCTGACAACTCGCCGGATCAGGCGGTCAGCAGCTTGTACAGCTCGTCTTTCAGGCGCACGCGCTGCTGCTTGAGCGTTTCGACCTGATCGTCCGACAGGTTCTCGACGCGGGTTTCGGCGCGCACGATCTGCTTGTCGAGGTCTTCGTATTCCTTCTCCAGCTTGGCAAAGTGGGCTTGCCCTTTCAAAGCGTGGATGCGATCACGCAACTCGGGAAAGTCTTTGATCAGCGGATGGTGTTCAACGGTCATGTTCTCGGTCTCCAAAGAGTCAGTGGCAATAGCGATCTTGAATTGATTGTGCGCAGGGAGTGTGACTGCACGCTTGAGTTGCATCAATTCTGGCCAGCCCATCGCCGCGTCATCGCACAAAGTACTGTACGGATATCCAGCTTATGCGCCATAATCGCGCCATCTTTTGGAGACAGCCGATGGACGCACCCACCCGCAACAACACTTCCACCTCCAGCCTCAGCGGCGAAAAAGCCAAGGCCCTGCAGGCCGCGCTGGCCCAGATCGAAAAGCAGTTCGGCAAGGGCTCGATCATGCGCCTGGGTGAAGGCGAAGCCATCGAAGACATCCAGGTCGTGTCCACCGGCTCGCTGGGCCTCGACATCGCCCTGGGCGTGGGTGGCCTGCCGCGCGGCCGCGTCGTCGAGATCTACGGCCCCGAATCATCCGGCAAGACCACGCTGACGCTGCAAGTCATCGCCGAGATGCAAAAGCAGGGCGGCATCTGCGCCTTCATCGACGCCGAACACGCCCTCGACGTGCAATACGCGCAAAAGCTGGGCGTCAATCTGTCCGACCTGCTGATCTCGCAACCCGACACCGGCGAGCAGGCGCTTGAAATCGTCGATGCGCTGGTGCGCTCGGGCTCGGTCGACATGATCGTGGTCGACTCGGTGGCCGCCCTCACGCCCAAGGCCGAAATCGAAGGCGAAATGGGCGACTCGCTGCCCGGCCTGCAGGCCCGCCTGATGAGCCAGGCCTTGCGCAAGCTCACCGCCACCATCAAGAAGACCAACTGCATGGTCATCTTCATCAACCAGATCCGCATGAAGATCGGCGTGATGTTCGGCTCGCCCGAAACCACCACCGGCGGCAACGCGCTCAAGTTCTACGCCTCGGTGCGCCTCGACATCCGCCGCATCGGCTCGATCAAGAAGGGCGAAGAGGTCATCGGCAACGAAACCAAGGTCAAGGTTGTCAAGAACAAGGTGTCTCCGCCGTTCAAGACCGCCGAGTTCGACATCCTCTACGGTGAAGGCATCAGCCGCGAAGGCGAGATCATCGACCTCGGCGTCAACGCCAAGGTGGTCGACAAGTCCGGCGCCTGGTACGCCTACAACGGCGAAAAGATCGGCCAGGGCAAGGACAACGCCCGCGAGTTCCTGCGCGAGAACCCCGATATTGCCCACGAGATCGAAAACAAGATCCGCGCGTCGCTGGGCATCGCCTTGTTGCCGTCAGCCGACGCCGACGATGCCCCGAGCCCCTGATCGGACGGCGTGCGCCCGTGCGCCCCGAACAGCGAGACCCCCGATGAGCGGCGTCACGCTGTCCCTCAAAGGCCGCGCCCTGCGCTATTTGAGTGCGCGCGAGCATTCGCGCAGCGAGCTGGCCCGCAAGCTGGCCCGCCACAGCGACGATGCCGATGAAGTCGAGCGCGTGCTCGATGAGCTCACCGCCAAAGGCTGGCTGTCGGCCGAGCGCTTTGTCGAATCGGTCGTGCATCGCCGGGCCGAGCGCTTTGGCGCGGCGCGCATCCGGCAAGAGCTGCAGCAGCACGGCATTGATGCCGCCGAATCGGCCGCCGCGCTCGACGCCCTGCGCCAAAGCGAACCCGAGCGCGCCCGGGCCGTCTGGCAGCGGCGCTTCGGCTCGGCGCCAACCACGCCCGCCGACAAAGCCAGGCAGATGCGCTTTCTGATCGGCAGGGGCTTTTCAGCCGATGTCATCCGGCTTCTGCTGAACGAGTTGCCTCGCGATGGCTCGCAGACGGCTGACGCCGCCGATTAATGCGTCAATTGGTGCATGTTTGCGCCAATTCAGCGCAGCGCTGGTGCAAACCAGTGCAGCCTTGATGCGTCGCAACATGCTACATTCGACGCGCTTTTGAGCAGCATTCCGTGCACGCTTGCCGTGCCCGCGAAACATGGCCCTCCCTCCTGCCTCACCCCAACGCCAACCCCGCCATCGGCGGCTGATCGAGCTCGACGTGTACGAGCGTGACGATGGCCTGTGGGAAGTCGATGCCAAGCTCACCGACACCAAACCTTTCGATCTGCCCCTCAAGACCGGCATGCGCGCGGCCAACGTGCCGGTGCACGAGTTGCTGCTGCGCATCGTGGTCGATACCGGCTTCAACGTCCTCGACGCCGGATCGCAATCCAACTGGGTGCCCTATCCCGATCACTGCGGCCAACACGGCGACGCCTACCGCCGCCTGGTCGGTCTCAACTTGTTGAGCAACTTCCGCGGCGAAATCAAGAAACGGTTGTCGGGCGTGCTGGGCTGCACCCACTTGAGCGAGCTGGCCCAACTCTTGCCTACAGCCGTGGTGCAGGCGTTTGCAGGCACCGTGTTCCGGTCTGCCGACGGCAGTCAGGCGACTGACACCCGCCCCTTCCAGCTCGACCGCTGCCACGCGCTGCGAAGCGACGGTGAAGTGGCCCGCCTCTACTACCCGCGCTGGTACCAGCGTCCGCCCTCGGCCAGCGCCGAGGGTTTGACGCCGGCGCCGGCATCTGTCTGTGCTTCCCCTTCTCCCACTGCAGAGCAAGCCCCATGAAAATCCACGAATACCAAGGCAAGGAACTCTTGCGCAAATTCGGCGTGCCCGTGCCGCGCGGCATCCCGGCGTTCAGCGTCGACGAGGCCGTTGAGGCCGCCAAGCAACTCGGCGGCCCCGTCTGGGTCGTCAAGGCACAGATCCACGCCGGTGGTCGCGGCAAGGGCGGCGGCGTCAAGCTGGCCAAGAGCCTCGACGACGTTCGCGTGCTCGCCGGCCAGATCCTGGGCATGCAGCTCAAGACCCATCAAACCGGCCCCGAAGGCCAGAAGGTCAACCGCCTCTACATCGAAGAGGGCGCCGACATTCAAAAAGAATATTACGTGTCCGTCGTCACCGACCGCGGCACGCAGAAGGTGGCGTTCATCGCTTCGAGCGAAGGCGGCATGGACATCGAAGAAGTGGCGCACAGCACGCCCGAGAAGATCATCAAGGTCTTCATCGACCCGCTGGCCGGCGTGACCGACGCGCAAGCCAAGCAGCTGGCCGACGGCATCGGCCTGCCCGCTGGCTCGGTGCCGCAAGCCATCGACATCTTCAAGAAGCTCTACCAGTGCTACATGGAGACCGACGCGTCGCTGGTCGAGATCAACCCGCTGAACCGCGATAGCAAGGGCAACCTGATCGCGCTCGACGCCAAGTTCAACTTCGACGCCAACGCGCTGTTCCGTCACCCCGAGATCGTGGCCTACCGCGACCTCGACGAAGAAGACCCGGCCGAGATCGAAGCCTCGAAGTTCGATCTGGCCTACATCCAGCTCGACGGCAACATCGGCTGCCTGGTCAACGGCGCCGGTCTGGCCATGGCCACGATGGACACCATCAAGCTGTTCGGCGGCGAGCCGGCCAACTTCCTCGACGTGGGCGGCGGTGCCACCGCCGAGAAGGTGACCGAAGCCTTCAAGATCATGCTGAAGAACCCCGACGTGAAGGGCATCCTCGTCAACATCTTCGGCGGCATCATGAAGTGCGACACCATCGCCGACGGCGTGATCACCGCCTGCAAGGCCGTGAACCTGACCGTGCCGCTGGTCGTCCGCATGAAGGGCACCAACGAAGACCTGGGCAAGAAGATGCTGGCCGACTCCGGCCTGCCCATCATCGCCGCCGATTCGATGGCCGAAGCCGCGACCAAGATCGTCGCCGCCGTCGCCTGAGCAGACCCGAAGGATTCGTCATGAGCATTTACATCAATAAAGACACCAAGGTCATCACCCAAGGCATCACGGGCAAGACCGGTCAATTCCACACCCTGGGTTGCCAGGCCTACGCCAACGGCAAGAACTGCTTCGTCGCCGGCGTGAACCC
>NZ_JAYSBZ010000132.1:0-4113 GCF_041915145.1 Aquabacterium sp.
CGACGCAGGCCGTCTTGCGCCTGACCGCCGTCGAGCGGCTCGATGGTGCCGAGGTCGGCGATTTCCTTGAACAGGTCGACGATGTTGTCGGCGTCTTTCGGGTCGGGCAGCGGGCCGACGATCAATTCGACGGTGCGCGAGCCATCGGCGTTCGCGGCCGGCGCCGGGGCGGCAGCGGGCTCGGACGCCGCGGCGACAACGGGCGCCGGGGTCGGCGCGCTCGCTGCGGGAGCCGGCTCGGGGGCGGCAACGGGCGCTTCGCCGGCCACCATGGCGCGGATGTTGAAGAGCAGCTCGGTGGTGTCGTATTCGTCGCCGCCGCTGCCTTGGTGGCGGCCGAGCAGCGACTTGAGCGCGTCGCCCGAGGCCAGCAGCACATCGACCATCGCGGTGGTGGGTGTCAGCTCGTGGCGGCGCAGCTTGTCGAGCAGCGTCTCCATCTGGTGAGTCAGCTCGGCAACGTCTGCGAAGCCGAAGGTGGCGGCGCCGCCCTTGATCGAGTGCGCGCAGCGGAAGATGGCGTTGAGCTCTTCGTCGTCGGCGGCGGCCACGTCCAGCTCCAGCAAGAGCTGCTCCATGCGCTCCAGGTTCTCTCCGGCCTCTTCGAAGAAGACTTGGTAGAACTGGCTGAGGTCAATGCCTGCGGAGGATGAATCGGTGCTGGTTTCGGCCATGGTGGGCTCCTGATGCTCGACGGTGAATCAGACTGAGAACAGCCGCCGTGGCGGACGCGACGGCGGGCGAGGCTCAATCGATCACTTGATCACTTTCTTGATGACCTCGATCAGCTTGTTGGGGTCGAAGGGCTTGACGAGCCAGCCGGTGGCGCCGGCCGAGCGGCCAGCCTGCTTCATCTGGTCGCTCGATTCGGTGGTCAGGATCAAGATGGGCGTGGCCTTGAACGCCGGGCTCTCGCGCAGCTTCTTGGTCAGGCTGATGCCGTCCATGCGGGGCATGTTCTGGTCGGTCAGGACCAGATCGAAATTGCGTTGACTGGCCTTTTCCCAGGCGTCCTGGCCGTCCACCGCTTCCACGACGTTGTAGCCCGCGCTCTTCAGCGTGAAGCACACCATCTGGCGCATGGAGGCCGAATCGTCAACGGCGAGAATTGATTGCATGTCGCTCTCCGCAAGGGCTGAATATCAATACCAGATCGGTCGTGTTTTCGGACGGTTCCGGCAGGTTCTTAAATAGGCGGGTCAAAACAGCTCGACCGAGCCCGCGTCCATCTCGTCTTGAGTAACCGGGTTGGGGCGCAAGGGGCCGTTGGTAATCACCGCCTCGCCGTCTTCGTCGTCAACCATCGCATCGCGGGCCAGTTGGTCGGCGCAGTTGCGCAGGCGGCAATTGGTGTGGTTGATCAGCTGCGAGGCCATGTCCTGAAACTGCAAGGCCGTCACGGCGGTGTAGAGGATCTTCATCGCGTCCTGGAGCGGCACCGCGTGCTGCGAGCCGTCGGCCGCGTCGATGACTTGCCCCAACTGCGCGGCTGCGCCATGAAAGCCCTGCATCAACGCCTCGCAGGTGTCGGACAGCAGCCGTTGCAGGCGTTCGAGGTCGTTCGACGCCGTCATCAGGTGATCCTGCAGGTCGGCCGCCAGCAGCAGCGGGATTTCGGGCTGCTGGGCCTGCGACGGTTCGTCGCTGGTGGCTTCGTTGATAGGCATCGTCGCTCCAGGGAGGCAAAAAGGGCGCCCATTGAGTTCATACTCCAGCGGTCTGAAACCCAGGGCTGCGATTGCTAGAATTTTTTTGCGAAGAAGAGTTTTTGATTGGCCCGATCACTCGGGAAAATTTGGCGCAAATCTCTGGATTGACTCCTAGCTCCCCATCGCCTTGACACATTCCACCCATTCCACCGGCCCCTCTGCCGCCCATCGCGTGCTGCGCGTGCTGCACGTCGAAGACAGCGAACCCGATCACCTGCTGATGCTCGCTCATTTGCAGCGAGGCGGGATTCAGGTGCAGTCCCTGCGTGTGGAGTCCGAGCGTGAATTTGTCGCAGCGCTGGCGCAAGACTGGGACATCATCCTTTCCGACTTCGGCTTGCCCGGTTTTTCGGGCCTTGCCGCGCTGGACATCGTCAAGTCCACCGGAAAGTTGATCCCGTTCATCCTGGTTTCCGGTGAAATTGGCGAAGACGTGGCGGTTGCGGCCATGCGCAACGGCGCGAGCGACTACCTGCTCAAGAGCAATCTGGCCCGGCTGGCGCCCGCCACGCTGCACGCCATCGAGGCCGCCGAGGCGGTGCGCGACAAGCGCCGCGCCGACCTCGACCTGGCGCAGTCCAAGGATCGGCTGCGCGAGCTTGCCCAGCACTTGCAGACCAGCGTCGAGATGGAGCGCGCGGCCATCGCCCGTGAAATTCACGACGACGTGGGCGGCTCGCTCACGGCCGTCAAGTTCGACCTAGCCTGGTTGGCTCGCCACGTCAACGACCCGCGGCTGGTCGAGCGCATCAACCAGTCGCTCGAAACGGTGAACCACGCCGTCGAGGCCAGCCAGCGCATCATGCACAACCTGCGCCCGGCCATCCTCGAACAAGGCCTGGTCGCGGCGCTGCAGTGGATGACGCAGCGCTTCGAGAAGCGCACCGGCATCCTCACGGTGTTCCGCACCAGCCACGACACGCTGCATTTGCCCGTTGGCGTGCCGCTGGTGGCCTACCGCACCGCCCAAGAGGCGCTGACCAATGTGTCGAAGCATGCCCACGCCACCGAGGTGCAGGTCGACCTGACCCTGGCGGGCGGCGTGCTGTCGCTAGAGGTGTCCGACAACGGTCGCGGCCTGAGCGGCGACGATCTCGCCAAGGCGCGCTCCTTCGGCATCCGCGGCCTGCACGAGCGCGCCGGCACCGTGGGTGGCTGGGTCGACCTCAGCAGTGGCTCCAGCGGCACCACGATCATCCTGTCGGTGCCGCTCGACGCCGTCGTGGCGCCGGACGACGAAGACATCGACGACGAAGACGCGCCGCGCACCGGCTCCGACCCGCTCAACGACCCGACCTCCTGGGGAGACCAATGATCAAAGTGATCCTGTGTGACGACCATGCCCTGATCCGGCGCGGCATTCGCGACACGCTGTCCGACCAGCCCGATATCGAAGTGGTGGGCGAGGCCGGTGATTACGGCGAGTTGCGCGCGCTGCTGCGCGACCGCGGGTGCGACGTGCTCGTGCTCGACATCAACCTGCCCGGCCGCAGCGGCCTCGACGTGCTGCACGTGCTGAAAGAAGAGGGCTCGTCGCTGCGCGTGCTGGTGGTGTCGATGTACCCCGAAGACCAATACGCGATTCGGGCCATGCGGGCGGGCGCCTACGGCTACGTCAACAAGGGCGGCGAGCCCGCACAGATCGTGCAGGCGGTGCGTACCGTGGCGCAGGGCCGCAAATACGTCACGCCCGACATGGCCCAGATGCTGGTCGAGAGCCTCACCACCCCGGCGCCCGAGGCCGCGCACCAGAAGCTCAGCGATCGCGAGTTGCAGACGTTGGTGATGATCGCGTCGGGCAAGCGCCTGTCCGACATCGCCGAGCAGCTCATGCTCAGCCCCAAGACCGTGAGCGTCTACCGCGCCCGCGTGCTTGAAAAACTCGGCCTGGCCAACAATTCCGAACTCACGGTCTACGCCATTCGCAACAAGCTGGTCGAAGGGGCCTAGTTCTTCTAGACAACGAGGGGCGGAGCCCCGTCAAAAAGGCGGCAGGCCGGTTCATCGGTCTGCCGCCTTTTTGTTGTAGCTCCCTCTCTCACCCCGGATAGCTACACTCTTGGGCCGAAGACTGCGCCGAGCAGTGGCGGTTGTAGCTCCCTCTCTCACCCCGGATAGCTACACTCTATTCAATTGATAGCGCCATTAATCGGTGGGTTGTAGCTCCCTCTCTCACCCCGGATAGCTACACTCAAACAGGGCGAACGTTTGGAAGACAAAGCGGTTGTAGCTCCCTCTCTCACCCCGGATAGCTACACTCAAGGGAACTGCTCACAGTCGATTCACACCCGTTGTAGCTCCCTCTCTCACCCCGGATAGCTACACTCGGGCACCAGCACGGCCTGCGCCAACACCGCGTTTTAGCACCCACACACACCCCGGATAGCTACACTCCACGGAGCAG
>NZ_JAYSBZ010000133.1:0-4021 GCF_041915145.1 Aquabacterium sp.
CCTTCATGCAGGCCAGCAGCAACGGGGGCGAGGCCTTGTCCACATACTTGGTGAACGACAGGTCTTGCACGTTGGCCTTGCCGGCGCCGGCGCCGCCGCCCGTGTGGGCGGAGCCGGAGTTGCTGACGCCCCAGCTCCAGGCCAGCACGTCGATTTCGCCAGCGTGGGTCTTGTCGCGCGACTCGCCCTTGACGTCGCCGATCTTCATGAACATGTCAACAGCCATGGTGGACTCTCCTAAAAGCGTTGGTTAACTGAGTGTTGCTGCAAATGCGCCTGCGGTCGAGGCCGAAGACGCCCCCCACGCAGCGGTGGGGAGGGGGTCGGTACTGCGAATCAGACGAATCAACCGGCCTTGGCGGAGGGCAGCTTCGACACCAGTCGCAGCGAAACCGTCAGACCTTCGAGCTGGTAATGCGGGCGCAGGTAGAACTTCGACGAGTAGTAGCCGGGGTTGCCCTCGACCTCCTCGACCACCACCTCGGCGGCGGCCAGCGGCTTGGTGGCCTTGACCGATTCGGTGGAGTGCGCCGGGTCGCCGTCAACGTATTGCAGGATCCAGTCTTGCAACCAGCGCTGCATGTCGTTGCGTTCCTTGAACGAACCGACCTTGTCGCGCACGATGCACTTCAGGTAGTGCGCGAAACGGCAGGTGGCGAACAGGTAGGGCAGGCGCGCGGCCAGGTTGGCGTTGGCGGTGGCGTCCGGGTCGTCGTATTCGGCGGGCTTTTGCAGCGACTGCGCGCCGATGAAGGCGGCGAAGTCGCTGTTCTTGCGGTGCACCAGCGGCATGAAACCCGCCTTGGCCAGCTCGGCCTCGCGGCGGTCGGCGATGGCGATTTCGGTGGGGCACTTCATGTCCACGCCGCCGTCATCGGTCGGGAAGGTGTGGGCCGGCAGGTTCTGCACGGCGCCGCCCGACTCGATGCCGCGAATCCGCGAGCACCAGCCGTATTCCTTGAACGAACGGTTGATGTTGGTGGCCATGGCGTACGCCGCGTTGGCCCAGGTGTACTTGTTGTGATCGGCCGCGCCGGTGTCTTCTTCGAAGTCGAAGGCCTCGACCGGGTTGGTGCGCGAACCGTAGGGCAGGCGCGACAGGAAGCGCGGCATGGCCAGGCCGATGTAGCGCGCGTCGTCCGACTCGCGCAGCGAGCGCCAGGCGGCGTACTCGGGCGTGGTGAAGATCTTGGTCAGGTCGCGCGGGTTGGCCAGCTCTTGCCACGACTCCATCTGCATGGTGGACGGCGAGGCGCCCGAGATGAAAGGCATGTGCGAGGCCGCGCAGATCTTGGCCATTTCGCCCAGCAGCTCCACATCGGGCGGGCTGTGGTCGAAGTGGTAGTCGCCCACCATGCAGCCGAAGGGCTCGCCACCGAACTGGCCGTATTCCTCTTCGTAGATCTTCTTGAACAGCGGGCTCTGGTCCCAAGCCGTGCCCTTGTAGCGCTTGAGCGTCTTGCCCAGGTCCGCCTTCGAGATGTTCATCACGCGGATCTTGAGCTGCTCGTCGGTCTCGGTGTTGCTGACCATGTAGTGCAGACCGCGCCAGGCACCTTCGAGCTTTTGAAAATCTTCGTGGTGCAGGATCAGGTTGATCTGGTCGGACAGCTTCTTGTCGATCGCGGCGATCATGGCCTCGATGGACTTGACCACATCGGTGCCGATCAGCTTGGTCTGGGCCAGCGCTTGCTGGGCGAGCGTCTGGACGGCGGTCTCGACGGCGTTCTTGGCTTCGTCGGTCTTGGGCTTGAACTCTTTGTTGAGCAGCGAGGCGAGGTCGTTGCCTTCGAGGGTGACGCTCGACAGCGCGCTGCTGCTGGTCTGGGCTTCTGCCATGTGTGATCTCCTAGCGAATGTCGTGTGCGGCTCGTGCGCGCCGATCAGGCTGCGCCGCCGTCGGTGGGCTTGGCCGTGGCCGAGAGCGACTGCAGCAGCGCCGGGTCGGCCAGCACCTTGGCGATCAGCTCTTCGGCACCGGTCTTGCCGTCCATGTAGGTGACCAGGTTGGCGAGCTGCTGACGGGCCTCGAGCAGCTTGTTGAGCGCGTCCACCTTCTTGGCCACGGCGGCGGGCGAGAAGTCGTCCATGCTGTCGAAGGTCAGGTCGACGCTGATGTTGCCTTCGCCGGTCAGGGTGTTGGGCACCTGGAAGGCCACGCGGGGCTTCATCGACTTCATGCGCGAGTCGAAGTTGTCCACATCCACTTCGAGGAACTTGCGGTCGGCCACCGGCGCCAGCGGGTCGGCGGGCTTGCCCGACAGGTCGGCCAGCACGCCCATCACGAACGGGAGCTGGATCTTCTTTTCGGCGCCATACAGCTCGACGTCGTATTCGATTTGCACGCGCGGCGCGCGGTTGCGTGCGATGAATTTCTGGCTACTCATGGTCACCTCCGGTCAGACAAAACAGGTTGAATCGGGTACCGGACGCGGCGAGGGCCGCATCCGGCGCTCAAGGGGTTGTGTCGTTCAGCCTTCCTCGCTCTCGGACTGAATGCTCTCTGGGTCGACACCCATGATACGGGCGACTTCGTTCAATGCATCGGGCGCCAGCTCGCGCATCAGCTGCAGGAAGTTCTTGTTGATGAGCCGACGCGCGCGGCGCAACAGCAACTGCGCCGGATTGGTCGGCTCGGTGCGTTCGAGGTAGTCGCAGACCATGTCGATGGCGCGTAGCGCGTCGGCGCGCGAATAAACGCCGTCGCCCAGGCCCTTCTTGCCGCTTGGGCGTTCTCCCGCGCTGCCGTCGGCCTCGCCTTCCGTGGGGGCATCCGCAGCGTCAGGGGTGTCCGTTGCGCCACCGGCAGGCATGACCTGGACAACGCAGGCAATCAGGTTGTGCAGGGGGCGCGTGTCGGGCGCGCGTTCGATGCCGACCTTGTCGTTGAGCAGGCTGGCGAGCGCGCGCAGCTGGGCGGCAGCCCGCGCCGGCAAGGTGGCCAGCGCCGGCTCTTGCTCGATGGCGGCGCCGAGCATCTGCTCGACTTGCGCGCGGCTGAGCGGCGTCTCGCCTTCGCGCGGCGGGTATTTGCCGAGCATGACCTCGACGTCGCGCACGCGGAGCTCGCCGACCGCGCGGTGGTGCACCACCAGGGCATTGCGCACGTCGCCGACAACGCCTTCGACTTCGCCCAGCAGGGCCAGCACGTTGAGCCGGGCGTAGGCATCGCCGTCGTCGGGGTCGAGCTTGGGGTGCAGGTCGCTCCAGAAGTTCTGGAGCAAGCCACGCAGCAGGCGCAGGCTGTCGGGCAGGGCCGCGAATTCTTCGAGGCGCAGGTTGGCGCGCACCCAGTGCATGGCCACGCGCAGATCGCGGGTGCGGCCGAACAACGCCGCCGCCGCGTCGCGCACCTTGCGCCAGTCGGGCGGCTCGGCCTCCGCGAACTGCGTTTCGGGCTTGCCCGCAGCCAGCTGCGCCAAGGCCAGGAATTCGTTGTCGTATTCGAGGTCTTCGCCGCAGGGGGTGTCGGCAAGCGGCTCCAGCCAGTCGTCGACGATCGTTCTTTCGGCGGAACCCAGATCGGACGGGTCGAGATCTCCCGATGATTCACTCATCTCTCAAACCTATGAAAGTCGCTAAGGGGAAGGAAAGTGTCGCACCAACTGCCTGCACAACAACACCCATTTTGCGGCGAGCTTTCATGCAATGCGCGAGGGGCTCGGAAAAAAGTCCCCCTCAGGTGGGCGCCGGGCCGATGGCGAAAGGCGCGCCGGGCGTCCTTGATGCGCCGGCCCTCGTGCCAGAGGTCGTTGCCGTCGTGCAGGCCGAGTATCGACGTGGTCGAGTCTTCAGGACGCGAGCGGATCTTCGGGCGCGGTGGGCTCTTCTGGCGTGGCGGGGGCGGCGGGCGCGACCGGGTTGGCGCCACTGCCGCCGCCACCCGAGTTGACGTTGACCATGGTGCCGACGATGGATACGCCGGCCGGGCCGAGCACGATGGTCGAGCTGCCTGCCTTGAGCGTGAGCATTACCCCGGCTTCGATGGTGACGTTGGTGCCGGCCTTGATGTTGACCTCGG
>NZ_JAYSBZ010000134.1:0-3942 GCF_041915145.1 Aquabacterium sp.
CGGTCGGCGTAGTCTTCGCCTTCGACGAGGATGAACTGGCGCCGCCCGCCGTCCTTGGCGTTGGCCTTGAGCACGGCGTGGGCGGTGGTGCCGGAGCCGGCGAAGGAGTCGAGGATGAGGGCGTCTTCGCCCGCGCCGATTTCAAGCACGCGCTCGATCAAGGCCACGGGCTTGGGCGTAGCGAAGCTGGCCTCCCCAAGAATGTTCTTTAAGGACTGTTTGGCCTCTTGGTTGTCGCCTACGTCATCTCTGAACCAGATTGTTTGAGGCACAACGCCATCCTGGACTTCGCTTCTAAAGCGCTTGAGCGAGGGGATCGCCGCACCGTCTCGTCCAAACCAAAGCCGATTGTCTGCGCGCAGTCGTTCAATCTCATCCAGGGGGCGACTCCAACTTCTTCCCTTTGCCGGGAGTACCTCGCGTCCTGATGGCGTTTTGATGGCGTAGTAGTCACGGTCACGATGCTCGGCCCGAGTAAGGTCGCTGGATTTCCAAGGGCCGCGAGGATCGTTATCCAGATTCCTATAAGCAGCATCCATTTCTTCGGTGCGCCCAAGAAGGTTGAAGCCGACGGCGTTGCGAGACTTCGCGTAGACCAGAACATGATCGTGGGATGAAGAGAAGAACTCCGCGTCATTCTGAGGTGAGTACTTCTTCTGCCAAATCACATTGGTTATGAACTGCTCTTCCCCAAAAATCTCATCCAACATCATTCGCGCCCGGTGCACCTCGTTGTCATCGAGCGTGATCCAGATCGAGCCGCTCTCGCTCAGCAGCTCGCGCAGCAGCACCAGGCGCGGCCACATCATGCACAGCCATTTGTCGTGGCGCAGCAGGTCGTCGCCATCCACCGGGTTGGTGCTGAGCCACTCTTTCATGATGGGCGAGTTGACGTTGTCGCTGTAGCACCAGCCCTCGTTGCCGGTGTTGTAGGGCGGGTCGATGAACACCAGATCGACTTGGCCCGCGTAGCGCGGCAGCAGGCTCTTGAGCGCGTGCAGGTTGTCGCCGTGCACGATCAGGTTGCCGGCCAGATCGGCCGGGCCCACCGACTTGGCCGCGTCCGCCAGCAAGGGGCGATACGGCACCGTGAGGTGGTGGTTGTAGACGTACTCTTTGCCTTTGAAAACGATTTCGGGCATGGCGCGCTGGGGGCTGGGGGTTGATGGCGAGGCCGGGCGAGGCGCGGGCGGCTAGACTGGCGGCGCAGACCGGTGGACTGGAAATGCACCATGCCCCGGTGCCGCCGCGCGCAAGCCTGGTGGCCGCGATTATGAAGACGTTGCGCCCTTCCCGGTCTGCCCGAACACCGATCGAGCCGCGTGACGCCGCGCCCGCTTGCCGACCCGCCCGCGCTGCGTATGATGGAAGTCGCTTCAAGCTGACCTTCGGGAGGACGTTGTGCCCTACGACATCAAAGACCTGTACTCGACGCGCCACGCGGCGATGATCGAGATCCTGAAAAGCACCGACTTCCCGACCGAGGGCGACTGGAAGTCTCCGGTGGACAACGCCCGCCTGCTGGTCGTGGCCGACGGCTACAACGTCGACAAGTACAAGGTCTGCGAAACCTTGCGCGACAAGGTCGCCTCGGCCACGCGCAAGAACCGCACCCAGCCCGTCGATACGCTGCTGACCGCCGCCGGCGTGATCAGCCTGCCCACCTCGGGCAAGAAGTCGATCCCGGCCAGCGTGGCCAAGCGCGTGGCGGTGCTCGACACCTTGCGCCACCTGTGGCTGCTCAAGAAGTCGGGCAGCCACAAGCTGTGGGTGCTGTCGCTGCCCAACGGCTACCGCGACTGGCCCGAGGCCGCCCTGGCCGGCAAGGACTACGACGGCATCGGCACGCTGCTCAACGACGCCACCTCGCACTTCAGCGCCGACGACCGCAAGCATCTGTCCGAGGCCACGCAGCACGGCCTCAACTGGGTCAAGAAGGCCATGATCGTGGCGGGCAGCCCCGACAAGCCCCGGCACCAGGCGATCATCAAGCGCTGGTTCGCCGACGCCAACTCATCCCCCGCCGACCTGAAGGCCGCGGCCGCCACGCTCAACGCGGGGCTCAAGAAGATCGCCGATCGCATCAAGTCGACCTTCCTGCTGGTCACCGACATGCCGATGGATCGGGGCAACGCGGCCACGGCGCGGGTCAACGCCTTCGTGTTCGGCGACGAGAAGATCGACGCGATCTACGTCGAGCCCGCGTTCTTCAGCAACCTCGACATGTTCAAGGGCCAGAAGAACTGGACGCGCATCGTGGTGCACGAGCTCAGCCACCGCGCGGTCCGGACGCAAGACCACCGCTATCGTCACCACCCCTCGGGGCTCAAGCCCGACGCGGGCGACGCCAAGTTCACCGCCGCGCAGGCGCTCGACAACGCCGACAGCTGGGCCATGTTCTGCATGGACT
Source organism: Aquabacterium sp. (assembly GCF_041915145.1). GTDB lineage: Bacteria > Pseudomonadota > Gammaproteobacteria > Burkholderiales > Burkholderiaceae_C > Aquabacterium. The sequence continues at coordinate 2,411 of NZ_JAYSBZ010000134.1, forward strand.
GCGCCGGGCAGATGATCGAGGCCGATTACACGCGCGTCAAAGTCGTTGGCAATGCCTGAGCCGGCGGCGCGCCGCCCCTGAAAGGACCGCATCATGGATCTCGAAAGTTCAGCCGACCGCCTGCCGCCCCCCGAGGTGCCGCCCGTCGAGCGCGATGGCGTGCGTTACGCGCAGGCCGAGGACGGCCACGCCGTGGGCGTCGATCAGATGGGCGGCGTGCTGGTGGCCACGTCGGCGAGCAATGGCCAGCGTCTGTGGACGCTGTCGGTCTACGGCAACCCGCTCGACCCCAAGCAGGAGGCCGACGCGCAGTGGCTGTTCTTCGAGTCGATGGCCTTCGACCCCGATGGCCGGCTGCGCATCGTCAACGAGGCCGGTCAGGCGTATCTCGTCGATGTGCAGGCGCGCCGGGCCACGCCGGCCGCCTGATGCGTCCGCCCGCCATGCCACGCGTCAACCCGGTTTGTCTTGTCGGCTGCGTCGGCCTCGCGCTGCTGGCGGGCTGCGGCGACAAGCGACCGCCGCCGCTGGAGCTGGATGCGCCCGCCGCGTCGGCTGCGGCATCCGGGGCGGCGCCGGCCAGCGCGGCCTCGGCCGCCGCCAGCACAGCGAGCTTGCTCGCCCCGGCCGGCAGCGCCGACCGCCTGCCGCCGCCCGAGGTGCCGCCCGTCGAGCGCGACGGGGTGCGCTTCGCGCAGGCCGCGGACGGCCACGCCGTGGGGGCCGATCAGGTGGGCGGCGTGCTGGTGGCGTCGTCGGCGGCCACCGGCCAGCGGCTGTGGACGTTGGTGGTCTATGCCAACCGCGTCGAGCCCGGGCACGAGGCCGACTCGCAATGGGTGTTCTTCAAGTCGATGGCCTTCGACCCCGATGGCCGGCTGCGCATCGTCAACGAGGCCGGTCAGGCCTTCCGGGTCGATGTGCGCCAGCGCACGGTGGAGCCGGCGCGTTGACCGGCGCGGGAGCGAACGAGGCATGACCGTGTCGCGACGGCAGGTATTGATGGCGCTGGGGGCCGGCGCGCTGGGCTTGAGCGGTTGCGCGCGTCTGTTCGGGCCGCGCACCATCGAGATCAGTCAAGACGAGCTGCTGCAGAAGCTGGCCACGCAGTTTCCGATGCGCAAGCAGGTGCTCGAGGTGTTCGAGCTGACGGCGGCCACGCCGAGCCTGCGCATGCTGCCCGAGGCCGACCGCGTGGCCACGGTGATCCCGTTCACGGCGCGCGACCGGCTGGTGGGCAGCACCTTTGCCGGCAGCGTGGGCCTGAGCTTCGGCTTGCGCTTCGAGCCGCGCGACCTCACGCTGCGGCTGCGCGACGCCAAGGTCGACAGCGTGGACGTCGGCGCGCTGCCCAAGGGCGCGACGACGCGGCTGGGCGCGTGGCTGGCCGAAGAGAAGCTGCGGGACTTCGCGATCCACCGCTTCAAGCCCGAGGACCTGCGCACGGCCGACCGGCTGGGCTATCAGGTGGACAGCATCAAGGTCGCCCAGACCGGGCTGGTGGTGCGCCTCGTGCCGCGCCCCGATCACCC
>NZ_JAYSBZ010000135.1:0-3903 GCF_041915145.1 Aquabacterium sp.
TGGACCTGCTGTCGGGCACCGACCTCAGCCACCACACCGTCACCGGCCACCTGCTGCCGGTTCGTACCGTGCTCGAAGTGGTGGCCCGCGTGGCCGACGCCTTGGCCTACGCCCACACCCGGGGCGTGCTGCACCGCGACGTCAAGCCCGCCAACATCATGGTCGACCTCGACCGGCGCAGCGTCAAACTGATGGACTTCGGCATCGCCCGGGTGGCCGACTCCACCCGCACCCGCACCGGCGTCGTGATGGGCACGCCGTCGTTCATGTCGCCCGAGCAGCTCGCCGGGCTGCGCACCGACGGTCGCAGCGACCTCTACTCGCTGGGCGTGGCGCTCTATCAGCTGCTCACCGGCCAGCTGCCTTTCGTGCACGCCTCGATGGCGCAGCTCATGCGCGCCATCGCCAACGACCCCGCACCCGACGTTCGCACGCTGCGCCCCGAGCTGCCCGAGTCGGTGGCCAACATCGTGGCGCTGGCGCTCGAAAAGCGCCCCGAGACGCGTTACGCCGATGGCACCCAGCTGGCTAATGATTTGCGAGCAGTGGCTGCAAATTGGCACGAAGAGTCAGTCGATCGCGGCGACAATGCCGCCCTGACGCCCCACCCCTCCGAGCCGCCCGCGTCGCCACCGGCCGCCTGATCCGACCTGCCCCGTCACCGCATGGAATTTGAGTTCTTCAGCCAAACCGATACCGGCCGGATGCGAACGAACAACGAAGATTCGGTCGCGCTCGACGAGCCCAGCGGCGTCGCCGTGCTGGCCGACGGCATGGGCGGCTACAACGCCGGCGAAGTCGCCAGCCAGATGGCGTGCGAGTTCATCAGCACCGAGCTGGGCCGCTGGCTCGGCGAGGCCAACGACAACGCCACCGACACCGACGTGCGCCGCGCCATGGACATCTGCGCCGACAACGCCAACCACGCGATCTACCAGGCCGCCAACTCCAACCCGCAGTTCGCCGGCATGGGCACCACGCTGGTGCTGGCGGTGTTCCGCCCCAACCGGCTGCTGATGGGCCACGTGGGCGACTCGCGCGGCTACCGCCTGCGGGCCGGTCGGCTGCAGCAGATCACGCGTGACCATTCATTACTGCAGGAGCAGCTCGACGCCGGCATCATCACCCCCGAACAGGCCGCCGTGTCCGCCAACAAGAATCTGGTGACACGCGCCGTGGGCGTCGAAGACTCGGTGCTGCTCGAAACGCATCTGCACGACCTGCTGCCCGGCGACACCATCCTGATGTGCTCGGACGGCCTGTCGGACATGCTCACCGATGAACACATCGAAAACGTGCTGCGCAGCCACGACAGCTTGACGGACGCCGGGCAAGCCCTCATTACCGCCGCCAATGAAGCCGGGGGGAGGGATAATATTGCGGTCATCCTGGTTCGCGCCCGGGGCACGCAAGCGCCCGGCCGCTCATGGTGGCCGTTCCGGCGCACCGTCACCGGGTCGCTTTGAACGACGCTCTGATGGCTGATTGCACAGCTTTTGCTTGATTCCACCAACACAATTACCTGCCAAACAGCAAGCCTGAGGGGTTTCGAATGGGAAAACTGGTCGTATCGCTCGACGGAGTGGTCATCAAAGAAGTCCAACTGACGAAGGACAAGACCTCGCTCGGACGGCGCCCCTACAACGACATCGTCATCGACAACCTCGCCGTCAGCGGTGAGCACGCGGTGTTGCAGATGATCGGCAGCGACGTCTTCATCGAAGACCTCAACAGCACGAACGGCACCTACATCAACGGCAAGGCCGTCAAGAAGCAGCTGCTGCAGCACAACGACACGGTCGAGATCGGTAAGTACAAGATCAAATATCTGGTCGAAGACGGCAACGACTACGAAAAGACCATGATCATGCGGCCGGGTCAGACCCCGCCGATGATGTCTCCGGCGTCGTCGCACACCCCGGGCGGCAACTTCTCGAACACCGTGACGGGCGGCCTGACCTCGGGCTTTGGCGGGCTGCAATCGACCAACACCGCCACGGCATCGATCAAGGTGCTCAACGGCGCCGCCGCAGGCCGCGAGGTCGCGCTGACCAAGGTGGTGACCACCGTCGGCAAGCCGGGCGTGCAAGTGGCCTCGATCACCAAGCGCCCGGGCGGCTTCGTGTTCGCTCACGTCGAAGGCTCGGCGCGGCCGACCGTCAACGGCGCCCCGGTTTCGGGCGACCCGGTGCACCTGCGCAACGGCGACGTGATCGAGCTGACCGGCACGCAGATGCAGTTCGTGCAGGCCTAAACGGCCCCGGCAACAAGCGGCGCCCCGATGAGCCGCTTGTTGCCCGCCTCGCGCTTTCCGCAGCTGCGGCGCCTCGTCCTGCTGCTGCCGTTGCTGCTGGGCCTGCTGCACTGGGCCGGCACCTGGCGACTCAATTTCATCGAGTCGTTTGACCACTTTCTCGACGACACCCGGCAGCGTGCGCTGCTGAGCACCAGCGCCGACCCGCGCATCGTGATCGTCGACGTCGACGAAGCCAGCCTCGCCGCCATCGGCCGCTGGCCCTGGAGCCGCGATCGGCTCGCCGCCCTGACCGACGAGCTGCTCGGCCGCCAAGGCGCCAAGGCCGTGGGCTTCAACATCGTGTTCTCCGAGCCCGACCCTGCCGAGGGCCTGCGACTGCTCGGTGAGTTGGCCCAGGGCCCGCTGCAGGGCGACGCCGCCTTCCAGGCCGAATACGCGCAACGCCGCGACGCCCTCGACCACGACGCCCGCTTCGCCCAGGCCTTGTCCGGCCAGCAGGCGGTGCTGGGCTTTTACCTGAGCGGCGCTGCCCGCCCCACCCGGGTCGGCCAGTTGCCGGCCCCGACCTTTGCCACCCCGCCCGACGGCCTGCCCGGCTTGACGCGCTGGAGCGGCTACGGCGCCAACCTGCCCGCGCTGGCCGCCGCCGCGCCGCGTGCCGGCTACTTCAACGTGCTGCCCGACTCCGACGGCGTGGTGCGCTCGGTGCCTCTGCTGGCGCTGTGGTCGGCGCCGCCCGAAACGCCCGGCGCCGCGCCCGCCCCACCGCAAGTCCACCAGGCCTTTGCCTTGGCCGTGCTGCGCGCCGTGTTGGGCGACCCGGCGGTCGAGCCCGTGCGCCCCGGGGGCGGCCAGACCGGCCCCGGCCTGAGCGCGGTGCGACTGCACCAGGGCGCGCGCATCCTCGACGTGCCGCTCGACGAGCGCGGCGCGGTACGCGTGCCGTTTCGCGAGCCGGGCCATTTCAGCTTCGTCTCGGCCGCCGACGTACTCGCGCAGCGCCTGCCGCCCAGCAGCCTGCAAGGCCGGCTGGCGCTGGTGGGCACCACCGCGCTGGGTCTGGCCGATCTGCACGCCACGCCCGTCGGCTCGGCCACGCCGGGGGTGGTGGTGCACGCCAGCCTGATCGCCGGCCTGCTCGACGGCCAGGTGCCGACCCGCCCCGACTGGGCGCGCGGCTTCGAGGTCGCCAGCCTGATCCTGGGTTGCCTGGCCCTGGCCTGGAGCCTGCCGCGTCTGCACGCCGCCTGGGCCGTGGCGCTCACCGGCGTGAGCGTGCTGGCGTGGGTCGCCCTGAATCTGCTGCTCTACCACCGCCAAGGCTGGGTGCTGCCGCTGGCGCTGCCGCTGCTGGGCACGCTCAGCACCGCCACGCTGGCCATCGTGGCCGGCTACCTGGCCGAAGGGCGCGCGCGCCGCGCCCTCGCCCGGCTGTTCGGCGCCTACGTGCCGCCCGAGCTGGTGTCGCAGATGGCGCACGACCCGGAGCGCTACACCCGCGCCGGGCTGGGCGCCGACAACCGGCAGCTGACGGTGATGTTCTGCGACCTGCGCGACTTCACCCGCGTGGCCGAGCGGCTGCAGCCGCAGCAGCTGCGCGAGGTGGTCAACCTGTATTTCTCGCGCATGAGCGCCGTCATTGCCCG
>NZ_JAYSBZ010000136.1:0-3842 GCF_041915145.1 Aquabacterium sp.
CACCCCTGCCAAGGCGAGCTGGCCTTCAGCCCGCATCAGATCGAGGCCGTGCTGGCCGCCACGGTGAGCTTCACGCACTGGATCGCGCAAAACACGCGCCCACCGCTGCTGGCGCGCTTCAGCCACGGCCGCGTCGGGCCGACGAGTGAATATCAGAAGGTGCTGGGCTGCCCGGTCGAGTTCGATCAGATCTACAACGGCCTGCTGCTCAAGAACGAGCAACTCGACCAGCCCCTGCCGCAGGCCGACTCGCAACTGGCGCATCTGCACGACGAATACGCCGCCTCGCGGCTGCACGCGCTCTCAAGCAACGGCAATCTGCTCGACGCGCTCGCCGCGTGGATCCGCTCGCACTTCGGCCCGCCACTGCCCACCCGCGCCCAAGCAGCGGCGGCCTTTGGCCTGACCGAGCGCACCCTGGCGCGGCGCCTGCAAGATTTCGACTTGAGCTTCACCCGCTTGCTCGACGACGCGCGTTGCGAGCAGGCATTGCAGCGTGTTGAGCAGACCGACCGCAGCTTCGTGGACATCGCCCACGAACTCGGCTTTGCCGACGTCAGCCCGTTCTACCGCGCCTTCCAGCGATGGACGGGCACGACGCCCGCCAAATGGCGTGACGCGCGCGTTGGCTGACAACCGCCAACCTGCTCGCCCCACGCCTGCGCACATCTCACCAGATGCTGATGCGCTGGTCGGGCGGCAGATACAGCTGGTGCTGCGGCGTGACCCCGAAGGCGTCGTACCAGGGCGTGAAGTTGCGCAACACGCCATTGACCCGAAACGGTCCGGGACTATGCGGGTCGGTCAGGGTGACGTTGCGCAGGAAGCCATCGACGTACAAGGACCGCCAGAGCTGGGCGTACCCCAGAAAGAACCGCTGCTCGCCGGTGTAGCCGTCGATCACGGGGGCATGCCCCTGGTAGTCCTTCGCGATCAGGCGCTGGTAGCCAGTCCAGGCGATGGCCAAGCCGCCCATGTCGCCGATGTTCTCACCGAGCGTCAAGTGGCCGTTCAGGGGCAGACCAGGCAGCGGCTCGTACTGGTCATATTGAGCGGCCAGACGTTCGGCACGCTGCGTGAAGCCTCGCCGCGACGCATCCGTCCACCAATTGCGGAGCCTGCCCTGACCGTCGTAGCGATTGCCCTGGTCATCGAATCCGTGGCTGATCTCATGCCCGATCACCATGCCGATGGCGCCGAAGTTCACCGCCGGGTCCGCCTTGGGGTCAAAAAAGGGCGGCTGCAAGATCGCCGCCGGGAACACGATTTCGTTGCCAGCCGCGTTGTAGTAGGCGTTGATGACATGCGGCATCACCACCGGATCCCACTCCCACTTGCGCACGGGTTCACGCAGCTTGGCTTGAGCATCTTGCTGCCGCCAGGCCTCGATCCGGGTCAGGTTGCCCAGCAGGTCGTCCGGCGCGATGCGAATCGCACGCAGATCGTGCCAGCGGTCGGGGAAACCGATCTTCACCGTGACCGCATCCAGCTTGGCCACAGCAGCCGCCATGGTCTGCGGGTCCATCCACTCGGAATGCTGCAGCCGCTCGCGACACGCCGCCAGCAAGAAGGTCACCAGTTTGTCGATGGCCACCTTGGACTCCGCCGGGAAGTAGCGCTCGACATAGAGCCGCCCCACCTGCTCGGCGGTGGCGCGTTGCACCAAGTCCAGCGCCCGCTTGTCGAGCGGGCGCTGCTCAGAAATCCCGGCCATCCGACGCCCGAAGAATTCAAAATGGGCATCGGCCCATTCCCGAGACAACAGCGGAGCGCGGCTGTTGAGGAACGAAAACACGAGGTACGAGCGCAATGTGCCAACCGGGGTCGCGGCAAACAGCGCCGCCTCCCGCTTGATCGCGGAGTCCTGCGTGAGGTTGACCGTTGTCACCGCACCGAACCCGGACGCGCCGAGCAGCGCCTTCCAGTCAATGCCGGGGGCATACGTCTTCAGCGCCCCAACCGTCAGAGGGTGATACGTCTTCAACGCATCCCGCGATTGCTCCGGTGTCCAATGCACCGCAGCCAGCTTCTTTTCGAAATTCAACACCGCGTCAGCTCGCGCCTGAGCGTGGGGAATCCCCGCCCGGTTGAAGACCCCCGCGATGTAGTCGCGGTAAGCCAATCGCGTGCCGAGATAGGGTTCGGTCTGGAGCAGGTAATACTCGCGAGGCAACCCGAGCCCGCTCTGCTGAATCGACAGCAGGTAACGGTCAGGCGCCTGCGCATCCGGCGCAACCGCCACGCCCAGGATGGACGGGTAACCCACCTGCCCCATGCGACGGGCGATCTCGCGACGGCTGGAGACCTGCATCAGGTCGGCAATCTGGCCCGCCAACGTGCTGATGCCCAAGGCATCGCGCCGCTTGGTGTCCATGAAGCTGGCATACAGATCGGCGACCTGCTGAGCCGGCTCGCCGGCCACCAACGGACCCGCCTGGGCATGCTCGACGATCGACTGCAACTGCTTTTCCGTCTGCAGCATGAGCCTCACGAAAGAGCCTGCCATCGGGAAACCAGTTGGAATCGCCGCCGACTCCAGCCAGCCCAGGTTGACGTGGCGATAGAAGTCGTCGCCCGCCGCCACCTTGCCCGAGATGAACTGGGCCTCGACACCCCAGGTGCCGAAAGACGGCGCTCGGCTCGACGTGTCTTCCGCCCAGGCCGGCCCGCATGCGACCCAGCCCAGGAGGCCCAGCATCGCGGCCATTGATTTCCACAAACCATCCATCGTCATCCCCCCTGCTGAACCACGGTCTAACCTGAACTGACTCCCAGCACGCCCGCCGCCTGCTTATCGGCGTGGTAGCTCGATCGCACCATGGCCCCCACCGCCGCGTGGGTGAAGCCCATCTTCAGGGCCTCGTCTTCGAACATCTTGAAGGTGTCGGGGTGCACGTAGCGGCGCACGGGCAGGTGGTGGCCCGAGGGCGCGAGGTATTGGCCGATGGTGATCATGTCGATGCGGTGCTCGCGCATGTCGCGCATCACCTGCAGCACTTCGTCGTCCGTCTCGCCCAGGCCGACCATGATGCCGCTCTTGGTCGGCACCTCGGGGAACAGCTCCTTGAACTGCTTGAGCAGGTTCAGGCTGAAGGCGTAGTCCGACCCCGGGCGGGCTTCTTTGTAGAGGCGCGGCGCGGTTTCGAGGTTGTGGTTCATCACGTCGGGCGGGGCTTCTTTCAAGATGCCCAGCGCGCGCTCGTGGCGGCCGCGGAAGTCCGGCGTGAGGATCTCGATCTTGGTTTGCGGCGACAGCTCGCGCGTCTTGCGGATGCATTCCACGAAGTGCGCCGCGCCGCCGTCACGCAGGTCGTCGCGATCGACGCTGGTGATGACCACATATTTGAGCTTGAGCGCCGCAATGGTCTTGGCCAGGTTCTCGGGCTCGTTCGCGTCGAGCGGGTCGGGCCGGCCATGGCCCACGTCGCAGAACGGGCAACGGCGCGTGCACTTGTCGCCCATGATCATGAAGGTGGCCGTGCCGTGGCCGAAGCACTCGCCGATGTTGGGGCACGAGGCTTCTTCGCAGACGGTGTGCAGCTTGTGCTCGCGCAGGATCTGCTTGATCTCGTAGAAGCGCGTGCTCGGCGAGCCGGCCTTGACGCGGATCCACTCGGGCTTTTTCAGCACCTCGGCCGGCACCACCTTGATCGGGATGCGGGAGGTTTTCGCTTCCGCCTTTTGCTTGGCGGTGGGGTCGTAGGCCGGAGCCTGAGGTGCAGTGGAGTCGGACGGCGTGGAATCAGATGCAGACATGGCGCGGCGCAGACTCAGGGGCTCAGGTAAACCGAGAGCTTCTCGGCCAGCCGCTGCGCGGCTTCGTCCCACGTGGTCTGAACGCC
>NZ_JAYSBZ010000137.1:0-3613 GCF_041915145.1 Aquabacterium sp.
CCTCGCTGGCATCGGCGCGCGATCCTGAAGCACGCCTGCTGGACATCTATCGCCTCGTCGGCGCAGGCAACACGCGCGAAGCGCTCAAGCAAGCTCGTGCCCTGGTTGAAGACGTACCCAATTTTCAACTGGCCCAGCTGGTCTACGCCGACCTGCTCAGCGCGCAGATCACGCCGCTGCGCACCTTCGGCGCCGCACCAGGCTACATCTCATCGTTTGCTCCGCCCGATCGCCTGACCCAGCTTCGCGAAGAGGCCGCTCGGCGTATCCAGGCTCTGCGGGAACGCCCACCGACCGGCGCCATCCCAAGACAGTTCATCGAACTGCCACCGTCGAGCGCACACGCCATCGCGGTCGACGCAAGCCGCTCGCGCCTGTATCTGTTTGCCAATTCATCGCAAGGCATGCAGATCTTGACTGACCACTACGTGTCGCTCGGCCGCCTGGGCGTCGAAAAATCCGTGGCAGGCGATCAGCGCACCCCGGTCGGCGTCTACTTCGTCACCAGTCGCCTCGACGGCAAGCAGCTCACCGACTTCTACGGCACCGGCGCCCTGCCACTGAACTACCCCAACGAATATGACAAGCGCCTGGGCCGCACCGGCAACGGCATCTGGCTGCACGGCGTGCCGCGCGACAACTACGCGCGCAGCCCGCACAGCACCGATGGTTGCGTGGTGATGTCCAACCCCGATCTCGATTCGCTGCTGCGTCAGGTGGAGCCGCGCTCAACGCCCGTGCTCATCGTGCAGCGGCTGGAGTGGGTGCAGCCTGGCGCCGTCGCCCCTGACCGCGCCCGCGTTCGCAACCTGATCGAAGGTTGGCGCGTCGCCCGCACCAGCGGTGATCTGAACCGTGCCCTCGCGTTCTACTCTCCGCAGTTTCAGCCCGGCACCGACCCGGCCAAATGGCGACGCGCCCTGGAGCGCGACGTGCAGAGCCTGAGGGGGCGCAGCACGCAGATCAAAGACTTGTCCGTCCTAACCTGGCGCGACAAAAGTGAGATCATGGTCGTGACGTTCGGCGAGGTGCTGGCAGGCCAGCGCAGCGGGCCGATCAAACGGCAATACTGGGGCCAGGAAAACGGCCTCTGGAAAATCTTCTACGAAGGAGTAATCGGATGAACTCTTTGCTACGTGCCGCCCTGGTGAGCGGCCTCATGGCCTTCAGCGCGCTGGCGTCGGCCCAGACCGTCAAGATCGCCACCAGCATGGGCGACATCGTCGTCAAGCTCGACGCTGAAAAGGCCCCCAAGACCGTGGCCAACTTCATGGCCTACACCAAGGCCAACTTCTATAACGGCACGATCTTCCATCGGGTGATCGACGGCTTCATGATCCAGGGCGGCGGCTTCACCACCGACATGCGCCAGAAGCCCACCAATGCCCCCATCCCGCTCGAGAGCCGCAACGGCCTGAGCAACAAGCGCGGCACCATCGCCATGGCGCGCACGTCCGACCCCAACTCGGCCACCGCCCAGTTCTTCATCAACGTGAAGGACAATGCCTTCCTCGACCAACCCAATGCGGGCGACGGCGAAGGTTACGCCGTGTTCGGTCAAGTCATCAAAGGCATGGACGTGGTCGACAAGATCAAGCAAGTCGCCACCGTCAAACCGGGCGACGTCCCCGTCACCCCCATCGTGATCAAACAAGTCTCCGTGGAGAAATAAACCATGACCAAAACTGTTGAACTGCAAACCAGCCACGGCGCCATCCGCATCGAACTCGACGACGCCGCCGCCCCCAAGACGGTGGCGAACTTCCTGGCCTACGTGAACAAGGGCCACTACAACGGCACGATCTTCCACCGCGTGATCAAGGGTTTCATGATTCAAGGTGGCGGCTTTGAAGCCGGCATGAAGCAAAAGCCGACCGATGCGCCGATCGAGAACGAAGCCAAGAACGGCCTGAAGAACAACCACTACACCGTCGCCATGGCCCGCACGCAAGACCCGCACTCGGCTTCGGCGCAGTTCTTCATCAACACCACCAACAACGACTTCCTGAACTTCAAGTCCGAGAACGTTCAGGGCTGGGGCTACGCTGTGTTTGGCAAAGTGGTGTCGGGCATGGACGTGGTGGACCAGATCGAGAAGGTGAAGACCGGCCGCAAGGGCTTCCACGATGACGTGCCCGTCGACGACGTCGTCATCAACCAAGCCGTCGAGATCGCCTGATCTGCCTCCTGGCCGGGCGCCGTCACGCGCCCGCCAGATGACGGTCGAGCCCCGCTTCAGGGGTTCGGCCTCACCCCCAGCGGCCCGCGCTCATGACCCCTGCCGAGCAAACCCGACAAGCCACAGTCGTGGCCCCCGATGGCTGGCGGCTCATCGACTTCCTGTCTGACCTGCACCTCCGAAGCGCCGACAGCCCGACGTTCGCGGCCTTCGAGCAACACCTGCTCCACAGCCGAGCCGACGCCATCTTCATCCTGGGCGACCTGTTCGAGGCCTGGGTGGGAGACGACGCCTGCTCCGACCCTTTCGAGCAGCGCAGCCTCGACGTCCTCCGCCGCGCGGCCCAGACGCGCTTCATCGGTCTGATGCACGGCAACCGTGACTTTCTGATCGGCGCCGACTGCCTGCAAGACCTTGGCGTGACTGCGCTGCACGACCCGACGCTGCTGATCGCGTTCGGGCAGCGGATCCTGCTCTCTCATGGCGATGCCTGGTGTCTGGCAGACACCCGCTACCAGGCCTATCGAGCGCAGGTGCGCTCACCGCAATGGCAGCAAGCCATCCTGCAACAGCCGTTGGCCGACCGCCGCGCGTTGGCCACCAAGATACGCGCCGGCAGCGACGCTCAACGCGCCATGGCCGAGCCCGAGAGCTGGGCCGATGTGGATACCGCCATCGCCCTGCAACACCTGGAGGCGGCTCAAGCGCATGCGTTGATCCACGGTCACACCCACCGCCCAGGCGAGCACGAAATGGCTCCCGGGCTCACGCGCTGGGTCTTGAGTGACTGGGATCTGGACAACCCCCACCCGCGCGCCGACGTGCTGAGACTCAGCGCGGGCGGCCTGACCCGCATCGCACCGGAAGCGGGCTGATCCGGCCCGGCGCGCGCTGACGCCATCCGGGCGTACGAGCCGATTCCTGCGCCAAAAGCGAAGGGGGCCGAAGCCCCCCCTTTGCGCAATTGCCAACACCGATCAGCCGACTTACTCCGCCGTCGCGGGCTCGGCCTTCGGCTTGTCACGCTTGGTCGGCTGGATGTCGAGTTCGACCTTGCCATCGTCATCCACATCCACCGTCAAACGGCCGCCGTCCGTCAACTGACCGAAGAGCAACTCATCAGCCAGCGAGCGCCGGATGGTGTCCTGAATCAGTCGCTGCATCGGCCGCGCGCCCATCAGCGGGTCGAAGCCCTGCTTGGCCAAATGCTTGCGCAAGGCGTCGGTGAACGTGACCTCGACCTTCTTCTCGGCCAACTGGCTTTCAAGCTGCAGCAGGAACTTGTCAACCACCCGCAGGATGATTTCCTCGTCCAGCGGCTTGAAGCTCACCGTTGCATCCAGGCGGTTGCGGAATTCCGGCGTGAACAAGCGCTTGATGTCCGCCATTTCGTCGCCCGACTGACGCAGCGAGGTGAACCCGATGGTCGCCTTC
>NZ_JAYSBZ010000138.1:0-3592 GCF_041915145.1 Aquabacterium sp.
GAGTGGATGCATTCGGCAACCTAACGTGTTATGTACGTCATAGTATCGAATCCTAAACGCAGGAAACGGTTTGCATCTAGGTGTTCTGTACTTGATCGGGGTGTCTAGATCTGGTCATTTTGGTGCGTGTAGGACAGTCGCAGGGCGCGGGCCTTTCTGCGGTTGATCACCCATATTTTTTGCTGTGCATCCCAAATTCCGCCGGCGGCGATCAATTTTTGGCGGATGGTTTGGTCATATGGGTCGACCGACACGTTGACCAATTGGGGCGGCTTCGGTCGCCGATTGATCCGCTCATCTACCACCAGTTCGACGGTGGTGTAGCGCCGGCTGCCATCGGCGGATTCGCGATAGCGCACGCAAACCAAGGCTGCGCCGTGGTGTTGGCTCCAGGCACGCGTGCCGGGTTGGCCGGGAGCCAGGGTCTTGGTGACGTAGGTGTCGGGGGCGATGCTCAGCGGGGGCAGGTCGGCTGGTGGCGACTTTTTGTAGATGCTGCCGGGCTCGCTGGCGATTAGCGTGGGGCGCGGCGCGACGCCCGCTTCGGTGGTGGTGTACATGCTTCTCCCTGAATCACGTGGTGCGTTGCGCATGGCTCGGTCTTGCTCTGGGGCAGGATCCGATGCGGTGGCGGGGTAAGCATACCGGGGCGTCTTTGACGCTGTCTACCCGCGAGAGGGGCGGGTGCGATAGAACTCGACCGGTTGGGCGGGCACCTGGTTGAGTACCGACCGCTTGATTTTGCCGACCACGTGCATTTCGCAGGGCTTGCAGTCGAAGCGCAAGGTGAGGCGCTCTTTGCCGTTGACGAGGGTGAGCGGTTCGGCCTTGACGGTGCCTTGCACTCCTTGCACGCCTTTCGCCTGTTTGGGACACAGGCTCAGGCTGAAGCGCACGCAGTGCTTCGTGATCATCAGCGAGACCTCGCCCAGCTCTTCGTGGGCCTCGTAGGCGGCGTCGATGACGCGCACCCCGTGCTTGGCGTAGAAGTCGCGCGCCTTGTGGTTGAGCACGTTGGCGAGATAGCTGAGCGTGTCGTCGGGATACGGCGTGGGCGGATCGACCGGGATGGCGCGCTGAGGGCGTTGGTAGGCGGCGTGCCGGGTGCACTCGAGCGCCAGGACGGCGTCACGCCGTAGCGCGTTGATGGCCGATGCGGGCAGGAACCAAGGCTGGCTCAGCTGCAGCGAGACCTCGCGCGCTTCGAAATCGGTCGCGCCGAATTTGCCGAGATGATCGCGCAGGGTGCTCAGGGCGCGTTCGGCTTGTTGCGCCGGCTCTTTGACGTGGACCAGCGGCACGGTGGCGCTGTGACCATCTTCATCGGTGAGGGTCAGGTTGAAGCCCTCGGCCGACTCGGCCAGTTGCACCCAGAGGCCGATCTTGCGTTCTGCCGACTTCTTGGTGAGGGACTGTTCCCAGGCGTGGTCGCCGTTGCGGCTCATTTCGGTGCCGGCGCGCAGGTCTTTCAGTGACGCGATCGGCTCTTTCGGGAACACGCGCCACAGTGTCGGCGCCGTGGCACTGACGGGTTCGACGCGGTTGACCTTGAAGCCGACGATATCGCGCTGCAGGGTGGGGTAGGTGAGGCCGTCGCCGTTGTGCAGCGGCTCGGTGGCGTCCAGCTCGAACCAGTTGGGGCCGAGTTGGGTGACGTAGCCGATGGGCAGTCCGACGTGCTTGGGCGACTCGAAGGCGCCGATGTCCATCTGGCGGCCGTTGACGAAGTAGTCGGTGGCGCCGCGGTGGAAGTTCTTGTCCGGGTTGGGTGTGAAGAAGAAGGTGCAGCGACCGCTGGACGCGCGCTGGTAGGCGCCGTGCTCGGCCGGGTCGTCGAGGATCTCGTCGAGCAGTTGCCGGTAGTGGGCGGTGATGTTCTTCACGTAGCCCATGTCCTTGTAGCGGCCTTCGATCTTGAACGAGCTGATGCCGGCCTTGACCAGCGCGCGCAGGTTGGCGCTCTGGTTGTTGTCTTTCATCGAGAGCACGTGCTGCTCGTAGGCGACGATCTGGCCGGCGTCGTCGGTCACGTTGTAGGGCAGGCGGCAGGCTTGCGAGCAGTCGCCCCGGTTGGCGCTGCGACCGGTGTGGGCGTGGCTGATGAAGCATTGGCCGCTGTAGGCCACGCACAGGGCGCCGTGGATGAAAAATTCGAGGTTGCAGGTGGTGGCCTGCGCGATGGCCTGGATCTGCTGCAGCGTCAGCTCGCGTGCCAGCACGATCTGTGAGAAGCCGGCGTCTTGCAGAAAGCGGGCTTTTTCAGGCGTGCGGATGTCGCACTGGGTGCTGGCGTGCAGCTGGATGGGCGGCAGGTCGAGTTCGAGCAGCCCCATGTCTTGCACGATGAGTGCGTCGGCGCCAGCCTCATAGACCTGCTGGATCATGCGGCGCGCGGGCTCGAGTTCGTCGTCGCGCAAGATCGTGTTGAGCGTGACGAAGATCTGCGTGCCGAAGCGGTGGGCGTGCTTGACCAGGCGTTCGATGTCGGCCACCGAGTTGCCGGCGCTGGCGCGCGCGCCGAAGTCGGGGCCGCCGATGTAGACCGCGTCGGCCCCGTGGTTGACCGCCTCGATGCCGATGTCAGCCGTCTTGGCGGGGGCGAGGAGTTCGAGGACGTGGCGGGCGGTGGTCATGCGGGATGGGCGAGGTGGCGGGTACGATCCAGGGCGTCAATTTTCGCTGCTTTGTTCGCATCGTGCTGCAACCTTCAACCTCTCGCTCAACGGGCTCCCCTCGCTCATCGTCGCGCTTCGAGCGGCTCGACGCCTTGCGTGGTTTCGCGCTGGTGTGGATGGCGCTCTTTCACTTCAGCTTCGACCTGAGCCTGTACAAGGTCACCGACTGGGACTTTTACGATGACCCGGTCTGGCTCGTGCAGCGCACCTGCATCTTGTCGCTCTTCTTGCTGTGCGCCGGGGCCGGGCAGGCGGTGGCCGTGCACCAGGGGCAGACGTGGCCGCGCTTCTGGCGGCGCTGGGCGCAGGTGGCGGGGTGTGCCTTGCTGGTGAGCGCCGGCAGCTACCTGATGTTCCACGAGCGCTTCATCTCGTTCGGCGTGCTGCACGGCATGGCGGTGATGCTGATCGTGGCGCGGCGGGTGTCGGGTCTCAAGGCGTGGCTGCTGCCGGTGAGCGTGGTCGCCTTGCTGTTGCCGATGTTGATTCAGCACCCGCTTTTTGACTCACGCTTGACCAACTGGGTGGGCCTGGTGACGCACAAGCCGTTTACAGAAGACTACGTGCCCGTGCTGCCTTGGATCGGCGTGATGTTCTTTGGCTTGGCGGCGACGCAATGGCTGCTGGTGCATCGGCCGAGCGTCTTGCAAGGGCCGATTCCGCAGGTGCTGCGCCCCTTGGCGTTCCTGGGCGGTTGGAGTCTCACGTTCTACATGATCCACCAGCCCATCCTGATCGGCGCCTTGCAGGCGGTGCTGGCGGTAGCGCGCTGAGCGCCGTGTGAGGAGCAAAAAAAAGGTTCATCGAAGAATTCCGTGGGCAGCTGAGAGCCGTTCTTTATGCTGATGCCGGTAACGGCAGAAGCGGGAGGACGGGATGCTGGATCACAAGACGCTGCAGGCGCTGGGCTGCTGGAA
>NZ_JAYSBZ010000139.1:0-3478 GCF_041915145.1 Aquabacterium sp.
ACCCCTTCCAGCAGCCCAGCGCCTGCAGCGTCTTGTGATCCAGCATCCCGTCCTCCCGCTTCTGCCGTTACCGGCATCAGCATAAAGAACGGCTCTCAGCTGCCCACGGAATTCTTCGATGAACCTTAATTCAGGGGTGAGATATTCAAGGCCTGTGATCAAACCCGAATGGCGCCAACCAACCGCACCTGACGCTTTGCACGTCTGCGCACGAGCACCGAGTGGCGGTGCTAACGCGACAATTTGGTGTGCGGGCAATGGCCAAGAAGCCACAAGAGTTCAAGATCGTCACCGACCCTGTGCACAGTGCACCCGCTGACACCGCGTGCGAAGCCCAAACAGCGGCTTCTCTCCCATAAGTGAATGTCAAAGACAGCGCAAGCCGTTGATCGCTCGATAAACACGAGAAACCACGGCCAGTTTCTTGCCGGGAGCGGTGAAACAGCGTGTGCCGATGCGCTGCTTGGCCAGCACGCTCGGCAGACGCTCAAGGCTCATTGCCGAAAGAACCCCTTGACGAAAAGGGCTGCGCTCTTGAACGTGAGGTAGCCGATGAAGGCGTTGGCGCACACGAAGATGGGCCAGGCCAGGATGCGGGCCGAATCGACGCCGCTGGTGGCGAGCTTGAGCGCGCAGATCGTGGTGGCGGCGACACCGAAGGTGTACGACCAATACGACATGGCAAATGGCTGCTCGCCCAACCACGGTTGCATCCTCAGGCCCAGCAGCAGCTGAAACAGCCCATAGCCCCACAGCATCAACAGCCAGGGCTCGTGCGCGCCGGGCGACAACATCAGGCAGGCCATGCCGCACACGACCGGCGGTGCGAACTGAATGCCGACCAGCGGACGTTGCGGTGCCGGCAGCGGTTCGGGGCCGAGCATGCGGTGGATCATGAGCGACTCAAGCGCGAGCCACGAAAACACTCCGGCACCGAGAAAGAGCCACCCCCAAGAAGGCTGCCCGAGGGCGCCCAGCACGGCGCCGCTGGTGAAGTTGCCTGCCACGGTGGGCAGGTAAACCGTGGGGACGGTGTCTTGGTGGCTGCGCCCGCCGCGCCACACGGTGCCGGTGTGCCACAGCGAGAACGACAAGTGCCCCGCCAGCGCGACGCTGGCCAGACACTCGGCGGCGGTGCGCGAATAAGGCAGCACGGCCATGGCGGTGAGCATGGTGGCAATGGCCATGAGCGCCGGAGTGCCGCCCTGCACCGGATGCTCGGCTTCTGCACGCGCGGCGTGCGGTTGTTGCAGTGCTTGCCGCAGGTAGACCACGCACAGCGCGGCCCAGATCAGCGAGGCCAGCAACAGCACGCCTTCGCCCACCAGCCTGGGCAGCCCCCAGAGCCCGCTGGCCACGCGCCACGCCTGCCCCATGCCAGCCAGCCCGAGGATCATGCCGAAGTAGGAGGCCGGAAGACGCGCGGTTTTCATGGGCGATCAATCAGGGTCAAAAGCGGAGGCAAGCGCCCGCCTTTGAGGTGAGCAACCCAGGGATAACCATAATTATCGCTGTGTGCTGCTGTCTACAGCGGCGATGTGGCCATTTCTGGCTGTGCCTTCGCGTTGCCGTGTTCCTGCCTTTTGACCGGCATCACTTCGCGCGTGCTGCCGGCCGGTGCATCTGCCATGGGGATGCGTGCATGTGCAGTGCGCCGAATGACCACCGTTACGTACCGAAGGTAGCAATAGATGATGGGGGCAAGAAAAAAGGCTTACAGCGTCACCACTGTAAGCCTTTGATTTCATTGCTTTGTTTTGGCTCCCCGACCTGGACTCGAACCAGGGACCTGCGGATTAACAGTCCGTCGCTCTACCGACTGAGCTATCAGGGAATTGAGCCTTGAACTATAGCACGGTTAGCTGTTTTTGCAAGAGCCCGACTACAACTCGATCAGAAATCGGCGCGCATCGACAGCGTCCAGGTGCGTGGTGCCAGGGGGTAGAGGTAGACGTGACCGTATTGATACGGGCTTTCGCGCCAGGCGCGCTGATCGAAAGCGTTGGTGACCCCCGCGTTCCAGGTCAGCGCGGTGTTGTTTGACACGCGCTGCGTGTAGACGACGCCGAGGTCGGTGCGCGTCCAGCCGGGGATCTCGACGGAGTCGTCGGGCAGCACTTCTCGATGCCCTTCGCGCACCACCGCTGCCCGAGCGCTCAGGCCGGGCACGGCCGCCACGCGGTAGGCCGCTTGCAGCTTCAAGGCGTAGCGGGGCACGTTGGTCGGGGTGTGGCCATCGACGGTGGTGTCTTGACTGCCTTCGCGCTTGGCGTCGAGCCACATGCCGCTGGCATCGAGGTGCAGTGCGCCCAGTGTGGTGCCGACCTGGCCTTCGATGCCGCGGTGGTGTTCGTCGCCGTCGAGAATGGTGATCAGGGCGGGCTTGATGCCGATG
Organism: Aquabacterium sp.; assembly: GCF_041915145.1. Lineage (GTDB taxonomy): Bacteria > Pseudomonadota > Gammaproteobacteria > Burkholderiales > Burkholderiaceae_C > Aquabacterium. The sequence continues at coordinate 2,396 of NZ_JAYSBZ010000139.1, forward strand.
TCGGAAGTCGTTGGCTGGTGCACGTCAAACCAATCAGCCGCCCAGGTCAAAGAGTCCGACTGACCTTTGATGCCGATCTCCAGTTGACGGCTTTTCTGCGCCGGAAGCACGGCACCAGGGTTCAGGTAGTCGCCGTTGTTGGGGGTGACGGTTGTTTCGACGCCTTCACCCCAGCTGACATACACCGCCTGCTGCTTGGCGAACTCGTGGCTCAACGCAACCCACGGCGTGGTGAAGGATTGCTGGTAGCGCGTGCCGTTGGTGCCGTCGGTCACGGCGCTCTCGCGGTCGAGGCGGGTGTGACGCAGGCCGAGCCAGGCGCTCCATTGCGGAGCGAAGTCGATGCGATCACGTGCGTAGAGTTCGTTGTTGCGCTCGGTGCGGTTGGCGTTGCCGTTGTACCCAGTTGGGTCAGATGGGACGATGGTGAGTCCATCGATCGTGCCGGTGCCGACTCCGTTGTAGGCCTGAAGGCCAAAACGCGCCTTGAGCTGGCTGCGCAACATGCCCGCCGTGAGATCGTGCCGGACGTTCGCGGTGGCAAAGCGCCCATTGATCGACGTGTCCAGTGCATCCGTGCGGCGGCTTTCGTTGTCGCTTCGGAAATCGTAGAAATCAAAACTGCCGTCGCTGCAATAGCGATCGGTCCAGCCCTCACTGCCGCATCCGTATGCATAGGCCAAGCGGTCATCGGAGCGCAGCCGCTGCGAGCCATAGTGAACTGTGGCTTTCCAATCCGCTGTCAGACGCCGCTGCAGCCGTAGCGATGCGGTTGTCGCATCGAGCACCACCGGCTGGCTCCAAGGCTGGTTGTTGAGGTTGATGCGCGGGTCGATGTTCTTGGCGGACGGCAGCGTGTCGCCCAGCATGCTGAAACCCGGTTGACTGGGCTGCGAGCGGTGGCTGTTCTCGATTTCGGCTTCGAGCAGCGTGTCCGCGGTGGCGCGCCAGTCGCCCGCCACGGCCAGCAGGTTGCGGTGGCCTTGGGCGTCGCGCAGGGCCGGGTCGAGCCGTTCTGCTGCGGCGTTGACGCGCAGGCCAAAGGCTTGCTGTTCGCCGAAGCGGTCAGCCAGATCGACCGCG
>NZ_JAYSBZ010000140.1:0-3451 GCF_041915145.1 Aquabacterium sp.
GCAGGTAGGCGCCGCCGTGGCGGGCTTCGTCCTTGGCGAGGGTCTCGTAGATGGCCTTGATGACCGGCTCGGTGTGCCATTCGGCGGCGCAGCGATACCAGTGGTTGAGGCGGATCTCGCCGCAGAAATGCAGCATCAGCGTTTCGAGCGCCGGGGCCGGGTCGAACTCGAAGCGCACCTCTTGCAGCTCTTGCTCGGTGGGCACGAGATCGGGGCGGAAGCGGCGCAGGTATTCCATCAGCACCAGCGAGTGCTTCTGCTCTTCGAAGAACCACACGCTCATGAAGCCGCAGAAGTCGGCGTCGGTGTTGTTGTCGCGCAAGAACATCTCGGTGGCCGGCAGCGCCGCCCACTCGGTGATGGCGTTCATCTTGATGGTCTGGGCCTGCTCGTCGGTCAGCCGGCTGGCGTCGAACCGATCCCACGGGATGTCGGTGTCCATGTTCCAGCGGACAGCCTCGAGCTGCTTGAAAAGTTCGGGAAATAGCATGGGCCCCTCCAAAATAGACAACCGTCAATTTTAGACGCCAGTTTGTTGCGGCATCGTGGCACCGGCAAGAGACCCCGCAAGCGACCCTGCAAGCGGCACGCCGGGCGTGCTCAGACGCAGACCTGATGCTGGTCGCGCCAGCGGTCGGTGAGGGTTTCGATGTCGGTGGGCTGCGTCAGCACCTGCACCCCTTGAATGGGCTGCTTGAGTGATTTGATGTGAGTGCTTGCTACCCACAATTCGACCGATGGATCGAGCCGATTGCGCAGATCGAGCAAGGCCAGGCGCAGCGGAGCCTGCCCGCCGTCGGCGCTGAAGCAGATGCCGACGATGTCGGCGCGGTGGCCGCTGGCGGCCTCGGCGATGTCCGGCACCGGCACCTGCTGGCCGAGGCTGAGGCATTCGACGCCGTGCAGCGTCGCCAAGCCTTGCATCATCAGCCGACCCAGCCCGCGCGACTCATTGGGCAGGGTGGCCAGCACCATGCGGGGGCGGGCGTCGGCCGGCGGAGGGGGCAGCGCCGCCAGCTCTTGACGCAGGGCGTTTTCGAGGCACTCGCGGGCCCACAGCTCCTGGTAGCGCTGCAGGGCGCCGCGCAGCCGGGCGGCGTGCATCTCGTTGAGCAAGGGCCCGGCCACGTCGAAGATGAAGGCATGCAGACCGCCTCGCGCGGCGGCCCGGCTGAGATCGCGACGCAAGCCGTGCGCGTCCAGCGCCTGGACATGCTCGAGCAGGCGGTGCAATTCGCGCTGCTGCGTCGCGGGCGACGGGGTCGCAGCGCGGGGGTGCGCCGGGTCGAAGGGCTGGTTGAGCCGCTCGATCAACTGGCGCAACTGGGCCGCCGGCTGGGCGACGACGCGCCCCGGGCGGTGGCCCGCGTCGAGCAAGCGCCTGATCAGGCGCAGCTTTTCGAGCTGCTCGAACGGATACAGGCGCTCGCCCTGGGCATCGCGCTGCGGAGTCGGGAAGCCGTAGCGACGTTCCCACACGCGCAAGGTGTCTTTGCTCAGCCCCGTGTCCCGCTCGACGGCCGAAATGGGTAGGCTGATTGGCGCGCCAGACGTCGGGCCGCTCATGACGAGGCAACCCGATGGGCCGCGAGGCGGTCGGCAAGCTGAACAGTGATCAACATCAACATGCGAGAAACGACGTGAGAAATTCGCTGAAACAAGGGCTGATCGGCGCGGCCTGGGTGATCTTGAGCGCGGCAACGTGTCCGACCCTCGCCGCGCCGGCTTGCCCCGCCGTGCTGCGCCACACGCTGGCCCGCTTGCAAGACGAAAAGCCGCAGGATCTGTGCCAGTACGCCGGCCAGGTCGTGCTGGTGGTCAACACCGCCAGCTATTGCGGTTTCACCCCGCAATACAAGGGGCTGGAGGCACTGTACGACCGCTACCGCGCCCGGGGGCTGGTGGTGCTGGGCTTTCCGTCCAACGACTTCGCGCAGGAGCCCGGCGACGGCCAGCGCATCGCCGAGTTCTGCCAGAACACCTACGGCGTGAAGTTCCCGATGTTCGTCAAATCGAGCGTGCGGGTGAACGTGAAGTCGCCCGCGCCCGACGCCAACCCGCTGTTCGTGGATCTGGTGCGCCGCACCCGCGCCGTGCCGAGCTGGAACTTCAACAAATACCTGATCTCGCGTGACGGCACGAGCGTGGCCCACTACGGCACCACCATCTCGCCCGACGACGCCGGCTTCGTCAAGGACATCGAACGGTTGCTCAGCGCCCCGGTTCCCCCGGACGCTCAACGTTGAATTGTAAATAAGGGTAACCACCTCCGTAAAGGGCGGAACCTTCCGCGCGCCAGACCGTCTGACATTCTGTGAGCCCGTTGTTGGCGCTTGCTGTTTACTCCGCTCCTTGAACCCAGAAGCCGGTCAGCCTGGCTGATCAACGCCTCGGAGGGCCTCCTCCTCCTTCCCCTCTTGCCTCCGGGGTGCTTCTGGGTTCCTCCTTTTTCTTCCCCGCTGTCCCCGTCCGTTCTTGTCGCGTGGTTTGTCTCGTCAGACCAGGCCGAGGTCTTGCCGCTTCACACCGCTGAAGACGCGGCCCAGCGCGGCATCGTCCAGTCCATACAGGCGGCCAAACAAACCGCCGAAGAGCGCGCGGTATTCGTTCAGCACGGGCCAGTCGCGGTTCTGGAACAACGTTGCCGCAGTCAGGTCGACCTGCTGCCCCAACACCCGCCCGCCGCGCACGCTGCCGCCGAGCACCCAGTAGGCCGTGCCGTGACCGTGGTCGGTGCCCCGGTTGCCGTTTTCGCGGAAGGTGCGGCCGAATTCGCTGATCACCACCACCACGCTGTCGCGCCAGGCCGGGCCCATTTCGTCGGCGTAGCCGGCCAGGCCGCGCCCCAGCTCGCCCAGCCGGCCGGCCAGCGCGCCGCTGGAGCCGCCCTGGTTGACGTGGGTGTCCCAGCCGCCCACATCCACGAAGCCGACGGAGTAGGCCTCGCGCATCATGCGGGCGATGCGGCGGGCCTCGCCTTCGAACCCGGCCGCGGCGATGGCGCCGCGGTTGGCCGCCTGCATCTCGTCGGCCATGCCGGGGCTGCTGGCGCTCATCTCCCGATCGACCTGATCGCGCACCTCGAAGCCTTCTTGCACCGGCGCGGCCATGCGGCGGCCCTGGTACATCTGCGCGATCACGCTGCTTTGCCGGGCATCGAGCCCGGCGCGCTTGACGTTCTTCAGCGCCATGTTCGGCAGCGCCAGGTTGCCGCGCAGCGCCAGCGGCAGCTGATCGGTGAAGGCCATGGCACCCGGCTGACCGCTGGCGTTGCGCGCCCCGCCCAGCTCCACCACCAGCCGGTTCAGAAAGCCCGACTGGTAGTTGCGCGTGCCGCCCAGCGGCTGGCCCAGCTCGATGCTGTCTTGCGTCTCGAAGTGACTGCGCGAGGTGTCGTCGGTGCCGGCAAACGGCACGAAGGCCAACTGCTGCTTCTGCCACAGCGGATACA
>NZ_JAYSBZ010000141.1:0-3297 GCF_041915145.1 Aquabacterium sp.
TTGGCCAGGCTGCCTTCCACCGCCTGTAGCGCCACCGTCAGGAAGCGTGCGAGATAGGCATACACCAGCGCGGCGATGCCGCCGGTGATGAGCAGCCCCGGGTTGACCCCGAACGCCGCCTGCCACCACTGCGCCAGTTGTGCATCGATGCGGGTCAGCGGAATCAGCACGCCGACCGCGATCACCGAGCCGGGCACCGCGTAGCCGAGCGCCACGACGCGGTTGAGCATGTGGGGCAGGCGCGATCGGGCCAGCCGCGCCGCATAGGCCAGCACCAGCGCCAGCGCCACCGCCAGCACCGCGGCCAGCGCCGCCAGCAGGAAGCTGTTGCGCGCCAGGTGCAGGAAGCGCTCGCCGAACTGCGCGTCGCCCTCGGTCAACGCCATCTTCATCAACAGGCCGGCAGGCAACAGGAAGCCGAGCAGCAGCGGCATCGCGCAGGCGAAGGCGGCCAGCAGCCCCCAGCCGAGAGGAAGCCGCAGGCGGCTCCGCGCCACCTGCTGGCGCGACGTGTTGTGAAAGCGCGCCCGCCCGCGTGTGGCACGTTCCAGCGCCAGCACGACCACCACGCAACCCAGCAGAACGGCCGACAACTGCGCGGCCGCGATGCGGTCGCCGAGGGAAAACCAGGCGCGGTAGATGCCGGTGGTGAAGGTCTGCACGCCGAAATACGACACCGTGCCGAAATCGGCCAGCGTTTCCATCAGGGCAAGCGCGACACCGGCCACCACGGCGGGGCGGGCCAAGGGCAGCGACACGCGAAAGAAGCAGCGCCAGGGGCCGAGCCCCAGCGAGCGCCCCGCCTCCAGCATGCCGCCCGCGCGCTCCAGGAAGGCCGCGCGCGCAAGCATGTAGCAATAGGGATAAAGGACGAACATGAACATCGCCACCGCGCCGCCCACCGTGCGCACGTCCGGAAACCAGTACTGGCCGGCATGCCAGCCGAAGGTCTCGCGCAGGGCCGTCTGCACCGGGCCGACGAACTGCAGGAAGTCCGTGTAGACATACGCCATCACGTAGGCCGGCACCGCCATCGGCAGCACCAGCGCCCATTCGAAGAAGCGGCGCCCGGGAAAATCGAGCATCGTCGTCAGCCACGCGCAGGTCACGCCGATCGAGCCCACGCCCAGCCCGACGCCGATGCACAGCACGATGGTGTTGAGCACGAATTCGCCGAGGACGGTGTCGACGAGATGCGCCCAGGTCGCACCGGTGCCGCCGACGAAAATGTTGGAGAAGACCGAAAGCACTGGCGCCGCGATCAGCAGCGCGATGATCGTCGCCGTCGCCGTGAGCGCGACGCCCCCCTGGCCGAGGCGCCGAAGCAGACCCGGCCCACCCATGGATTTCATCCTGATTCCGTTGTCGTTGGTTCTTGCGCGACGCAACCGCGCCGCCTTGTGGAGCCAAATTATAATTGATCGCATTTGGCCTGCCCCGATGCAATAATCAGCAAACATCACCTCCGGCGCCGGCTCCACACCTCGCCCGTTGCACGCAATGTCCCATCTTGAACTCATCGACATCGACCTGGCCTTCGGCAGCCATCAGGTCGTGCGCCAACTCTCGCTGCAGCTTGAAAAAGGGCAGATCGGCTGCCTGCTGGGCCCGTCGGGCTGCGGCAAGACGACGGTCCTGCGCTGCATCGCCGGCTTCGAGCCGCTTGCCGCCGGCAGGATCCGGCTCGACGGCGCCATCGTCAGTGGCGGCGGCATCGATCTGCCGCCCGAGCGGCGGCGCATCGGCATGGTGTTCCAGGACTACGCGCTGTTCCCCCACCTGACGGTGGCCGAAAACATCGCCTTCGGCCTGCGCGGCGAGCGTGCATCGGCACGGCAGGCGCGTGTCGGAGAGTTGCTCGCCCTCGTCGGCCTGGCCGAACATGGCCGCAAGTACCCGCACGAAATGTCGGGCGGGCAGCAGCAACGCGTCGCGCTGGCACGCGCGCTGGCGCCGCGCCCCAGCCTGCTGCTGCTGGACGAGCCCTTCTCCAATCTCGACGTGGAGCTGCGCGAGCGCCTGTCGCATGAAGTGCGCGAGATCATCAAGGCGACCGACACCACCGCCATCCTGGTCACGCACGACCAGCACGAGGCCTTCGCCGTGGCCGACGAGATCGGCATCATGAACCAGGGCTGCATCCAGCAATGGGACACGCCCTACAACCTCTATCACCGCCCGACCAACCGCTTCGTGGCCGACTTCATCGGCCAGGGCGTGTTCCTGCCCGGCGTGGTGTTGAGCGAGCACCAGGTCGAGGTCGAGCTGGGCATGCTCAACAGCACCACGCCGCTCGAGTGCAGTGCGGGCTGCGGCCAGTGCGGCAAGATCTGCCGCGTCGACGTGCTGCTGCGCCCCGACGACATCGTCCATGACGATGGCAGCCCGCTGAAGGCACAGGTGGCGCACAAGGCCTTCCGTGGCGCCGACATCCTCTACACGCTGCGCCTTGCCAGTGGTGCAAAAGTGCTGTCGCTGGTGCCCAGCCACCACAACCACTGCATCGGCGAGCGCATCGGCATCCGCCTCGACGTCGACCACGTCGTGACCTTCCGCAACGAGGCGCCGCCCGCGCGCGAAGTCGCGGTCAGGTTTGCGGCATGATCCCCTGGCTGGTGGGGCGCCCGGCATTTCCGCCCGTAGACCAGGCGCTCGACCAACCCAACGGGCTGCTCGCTGCCGGTGGCGAACTGAGCCCCCGCTGGCTGCTCGAAGCCTACCGCCATGGCATATTTCCCTGGTTCAGCGAGGGCGAGCCCATCCTGTGGTGGAGCCCGGACCCGCGCCTGGTGCTGGTGCCGGGCGACATCCGTATCAGCCGCTCATTGCGCAAGCGCCTGCGCCGCGGCGAGTTCGACGTGCGACTCGACACCGCCTTTGCCGAGGTGCTCGCCGGCTGCGCCGCCCCGCGCGGCATGGGGACCGGCACCTGGATCACCGCCGACATGCAGGCGGCCTATGGCGAGATGCATGAACTGGGCTATGCCCACAGTGTCGAATGCTGGCAGGGTGGCGAGCTGGTGGGCGGGCTCTACGGCATGGCACTGGGACGGGCTTTCTTTGGCGAATCGATGTTCGCGCGCGTGACGGATGCCTCCAAGGTGGCGCTCGCACATCTGGCGCAGTTGCTGGCGCTGCGCGACTATGCAGTCATCGATTGCCAGATGACGACGGCTCACCTGCAGTCGCTGGGCGCGCGGGAGATTTCGCGCGCGCAATTCGTCGCGGGCCTCGCCCGCTGGACGCGGGGAGGCGAATCGCCGCGCAGGTGGTCGAGCGACGCGCTGGCGGAATTGT
>NZ_JAYSBZ010000142.1:0-3240 GCF_041915145.1 Aquabacterium sp.
CGTGCTCGCCCGCCCGCGCCGCCTCGATGGCCGCGTTGAGCGCCAGCAGGTTGGTCTGGTAGGCGATGTCGTCAACGATGCTGATCTTCTTGGCGATCTCGCACATCGCGTCCACCGTCTTTTGCACTGCCTCGCCACCGTGCTGCGCCTCCTTGGCGGCCTTGGTGGCCATGCCGTCGGTCATCGTGGCGTTCTCGGAGTTCTGCTTGATCGACGCCGCCATCTCGTGCAGCGACGCGCTGGTCTGCTCGACATTGGCCGCCTGCTCCACCGCCGACTGCGACAGCGATTGCGAGGTCGAGGACACCTGATCGGCCGCCGCCGTGAGCTGGTCGGCCGAGGCACGCACCTCGACGATGGTCTTCGAGACCGTGTCGATCAGGTTGTTGAACAAGCCGCCCAGCGCGGCGAAGAACGGCTCCTTGCCGCGCGTGTCGATGCGCTGCGAGAAATCGCCCTCGCCGGCCGCCTGCACCATGCCGCTGATCTCCTGCTCGGCGTGCACTTCGGCAGTGCGGTCCTTCCACTCCACCACCGTGCCCAGGCGTTCACCCTGCGCATCGAAGATCGGGTTGGCGGAAAGCGCGAACACCGAGTTGCCCATGTTGACCTGGGCCTTGTACTCGGCCTTGAGGCCGGACAGCAGGTTGCGCTGATGCGCCGGGTTGCGATGAAAGTGATCGAAGCTCTGCCCCATCACGCGGCGCGCGTCGAACTGCGGCAGGTCTTTGCGAATCTCGGCCTCGTTGCGCACCAGCATCTGCTGCACGGCGGGGTTGAGGTAGATGATCGTGCCCTCGGCGTCGGCGATCATCACGTTGTTCGAGCTGTTGTCGAGCGCCTGGCGCACGCGCGAGTTCTCGGCCGCCACCTTGGCTTCGCGCTCTTGCGCGGCGAGCGTGGCGGTCATGTCCATCCACTCGACCACCGTGCCAATGCGGGCGCCTTCGGCATCGAGCACCGGGTTGGCAACCAGATCGAATGTGCGGCTGCTGATCTTGATGCGCGTTTTGTATTCGCCCTTCAAGCCTGCCAGCAGGTTGCGCTGATGGCTCGGGTTCTTGTGAAAGCTGTCGAAGCTCTGCCCCACGATGTTGCGCGCATCGAAGCGCGGTATCACCGAGCGCATTTCGCTCTCGGCGGCTTGCATCATGTGCGCCACGGCCTTGTTCATGTAGACGATCACGCCGTTGGCGTCGGCAATCATCAGGTTGGTGCTGCTCTGGTCGAGCGCCTGGCGCACGCGCATGCTCTCTGCCAACTTGACGGCATCGGCTTCGTTGCGCTCCTTGAGGCTCACCTGCATGGCGGCAATCGTGCGCAGCAGCGTCGCGGTTTCGTCGCGCCCCTCGGCCTTGATGGTCGAGGTGAGGTCGCCCCCTTGCACCGCCTGCGCGGCCTTCACGGCCATCTGCAGCGGCTGGGTGATCGCGCGCACCACGGCGATTCCGGCGAGCAGGGCCACCACCGCGATCAGGGCGCAACCGCCCGCCAGCTTGAGCTGCGTCATGCGCAGCGTCTGCATGCGCGCCTTGATCGACGCGTCGAGCGTGTCGTAGCCCAGCGCCATGAAAGCGTAGTGGGTGTCGATGGCCTGGGTGGCCTGCCTGAAGAACTCATCGGCGTTGCCCTGCGGCGTGGCGATCAAGACCTGCGTCTTGACCATCTCTTGCACGGTGCTGACGTTCTTGGCGGCCTCCGCCGCCTTGGCCTCGATCGCGGCGCGCAGCGAGGCGTCCACCGCGTAGCTCTTTTGCAGTTGCTCGGTCAGCCGCGCGGCGCGGTCGGACAGGCTGCGCGACAAGGCGGCCAGGCCGCCGCGCTCCACATCCGATATCTGGCGGTTGTTGAGCGCCGTGGCCCCGCGGGCGCGCAGCTGGCCCATTTCCTCGGCCATGCGCAAGCCCGTGAAGATCAGCGCGTTCTGCAAGAAATAGGTGTTGGGCTCGGGGTCGAGCGACAGGCCGTAGTGGTCGCCCAGCCGATCGACCAGCTTGATGGCCTCGGCGATCACCTCGTGATGCTCTTCGGCCGTCTTGGCTGCATCGGTGCTGCGGTTGCTCACCGCGGCGGCCGTGGCCAGCCAGCCCTTTTTCAGGTTGCCCCACGAGCGCGCGATCGTCTCGTCGGTGATCGACGCCATCACCTTGTCGATCTTGGCGATTTCGTCATTCACCTCGCCCTGCTTGGCCTCGCGCTTCTCGGCCGCCCCCGCTCGCCCCGACAAGGTGAGCACCGACAACCCCCGGTGCGACTGCAACCCGCTAACGAGATGCGCCACCGCGCTCACCGACGCGATGCCGGCGGTTTCTTGCCGCGAATCGTCGATGCTCTTTTGCGTCTCGGTCAGGTACAGCCCCAGCGGCACCGAGCAGGCGGCGAGCGCGAGCACGGCGATGACGAGGAACTTCTGCCACAGCAGCAGGTTGGACAAGATGCGTTTGATGCTCATGGTGTGATCTCCCAGGCGGACAGGCTTCTGGCGCGGCGCACTCAGAAATTGGTGAACTTGGATTCATCGACGGCGCCCGTTAAAGCCGCGCCGTGGGCTGTGCCGCCGTCCGCGTGGACGGCAACGTGATCGACCGGACAAGAGGTCTTGCCGCGGGCGCGCTGATGCCGCGCCGACGCCGCTGCCTGCTGCGCCGCGCTGGACGCGCTGGCGTAGCCGTTGCTTTCGGTGGCGTACCCGTAGCCGCCGCGCGAGCGGCCGGCCGATGCGCCCGCGTCGCGGCCTCGCCCATCTTGGGCGTCTTCCAGCAACCGGAAGGCCGCCATGGTGGACTGCAACTGCTCGGCCTGGGCCGACAGCTCCTCGGCCGTGGCCGACAGCTCCTCGGCCGCCGACGCGTTCTGCTGCGTCGAGGCGTTGAGGCTTTCCATGGCCGAGTTGATCAGGACGACGCCATCGGACTGCTCGCCCGAGGCGGCGGCAATTTCCTGCACGAGCTCCGAGGTCCTTTCGATCGACGGCACCATCTCGTCGAGCAAGGTGCCGGCCTTTTCGGCCAGCTTCACGCTGGAGCCCGCCAGCTGCCCGATCTCGGCCGCCGCCACCTGGCTGCGCTTGGCCAGTTGCCGCACCTCGGCGGCCACCACGGCGAAGCCGCGACCGTGCTCGCCCGCCCGCGCCGCCTCGATGGCCGCGTTGAGCGCCAGCAGGTTGGTCTGGTAGGCGATGTCGTCAACGATGCTGATCTTCTTGGCGATCTCGCACATCGCGTCCACCGTCTTTTGCAC
>NZ_JAYSBZ010000143.1:0-3210 GCF_041915145.1 Aquabacterium sp.
ACGGACGCAGCGCGGCGGGCACCGTGATGCTGCCGTCGGCCTGCTGGTGGTTCTCGAGCACGGCCACCAGCGCGCGACCCACCGCCAGGCCCGAGCCGTTGAGCGTGTGCACCAGCTCCGGCTTGCCTTGCGCGTTGCGGAAGCGTGCCTGCATGCGGCGCGCCTGGAAGGCTTCGCAGTTCGACACCGAGCTGATCTCGCGGTAGGTGTTCTGCGCCGGCAGCCACACTTCGAGGTCGTAGGTCTTGCTGGCGCCGAAACCCATGTCGCCGGTGCACAGGCTCACCACGCGATACGGCAGCTCCAGCTTCTGCAGGATGGCTTCGGCGTGCCCCACCATCTCTTCGAGCGCCGCGTAGCTGTGCTCGGGGTGGACGATCTGCACCATCTCGACCTTGTCGAACTGATGCTGGCGGATCATGCCGCGCGTGTCGCGCCCCGCGCTGCCGGCTTCGGAGCGGAAGCACGGCGTGTGGCCGGTGAGCTTGATCGGCAGTTGCTCGAGCGGCACGATGCTGTCGGCCACGGTGTTGGTCAGCGTCACTTCGGAGGTGGGGATCAGATACCACTTGCTGCCCGAGGCGTCGCCGTCGCCCGAGGTGACGTGAAAGAGGTCCTGCTCGAACTTGGGCAACTGGCCGGTGCCTTCGAGCGCGCGGCTTTGCACGAGGTAGGGCGTGTAGCACTCGGTGTAGCCGTGCGCTTGCGTTTGCACGTCGAGCATCAGCTGCGCCAGCGCCCGGTGCAGGCGGGCGATCGGGCCTTTCATGAAGGTGAAGCGCGCGCCCGACAGCTTGGCGCCGGTCTCGAAATCGAGCCCCAGCGCGGCGCCCAAGTCCACGTGATCCTTCACCTCGAAGGCATAGGTTTGCGGCGTGCCCCAACGGCGCACTTCGACGTTGCCGGACTCGTCGCTGCCCGCCGGCACGCTGTCGTGCGGCAGGTTGGGCACGCTCAGCAGCAGGGCCGACAGCTCGGCCTGGATGCCTTCGAGCCGCTCGGCGCTGGCTTTGAGCTCGTCGCCGATGCCGCCCACCTCGGCCATCACGGCGGCGGTGTCCTCGCCCTTGGCCTTGAGTTGGCCGATCTGCTTGGACAGGCTGTTGCGGCGCGATTGCAGCTCTTCGGTACGCACCTGGATCTGCTTGCGCTCGGCCTCCAGCGCCGTGAAGCGGGCTTCGTCGAGGAAGGGCTGGGGCGACTTGCGTCGGTTCAGTTTGTCGATGACGCCAGGGAGGTCTTTGCGCAGCAGGGTGATGTCGAGCATGTCGGCAGCCGGGTAGTGAGCGGGTTGAGAGCAAACAAAAGCGAATCGCCGATTGTAGGGAGCTGATGTGCCGGGAGCTCGTGTGGCGTGTGACGCCCTCGGCTGGGCCGACGGGAGTCAGGCCGCCCGCTCGGCGATTTGTCAGCCCGATTTGCGTGTTCTCCTCGGAGCGCCGATAATAAAAACCATTCCTATTTGCTGTTGCGTTCTGTCAATCGATGATTGAGGCGTGCGCAACGGCCGCACCGGAGTTCGCATCATGGCTGCCGTCGCTACCCCCGTCGTTTCACCCGTTCTGCCTGGGGCGCCCCGGGTTGGCGTGGGGGCCGGGCTGGCGGTGTTGGCCGAGGCGCCGCTGCGCCAGGCGTTTCAGGTGATCGACGTCGTGGCGCCTGTCGGGCAGCCGGACTGGGCCGATCGTCTGGCCGAAATCGGCTTTCTGGCCGGCGAGCAGGTGCAGGTGCTGTCGCGCGGCGTGCCGGGCGGCGACCCGATCGCGGTGCGCGTGGGCACGTCCACTTTCGCGCTGCGCCGCGCCGAGGCGGCTTGCGTGCACATCGCCCCGCGCGGCTGAAACCGCTCGCCCCCCGCTCCCGCCGACTCCCGAATCGAGATTTGCCATGACCGACGCACGCGTGACCGAGCAACGCGTCAACATCGCGGGCCTGCAGTCGCGCCTGGTGGCGTTGGTGGGCAACCCCAACTGCGGCAAGACGGCGCTGTTCAACCGCCTCACCGGCAGCCGCCAGAAGGTGGCCAACTACGCCGGGGTCACCGTCGAGCGCAAGGAAGGCCGCCTCACCACGCCAGGGCACCAGCGCTTGCGCATCCTTGATCTGCCGGGCACCTACAGCCTCGACGGCCGCACGCCAGACGAGCAGGTCACCTGCGATGTGCTGCACGGCACCGCCGAAGGCGAGGCCAAGCCGGACTTGGTGATCGCGGTGGTCGATGCCACCAACCTGCGCCGCAATCTGCGCATCGTGCTGGCGGTGCGGCGTCTGGGCCTGCCGGTGGTGGTGGCGCTCAATATGGTGGACCGCGCCCGCGCACAAGGGCTGCCGATCGACGCCGCCCGGCTGCAGGCCGAGCTCGGCGTGCCGGTGGTGCAAACGGTGGCGGTCGAGGCCAAGGGGGCAGACGCGCTGCTGGGCTTGCTCGACCAGGCTCAGATCTGGCAGGCGACGGCTGCTGCGTCCGGCGAAGCAGTTTCGGTGCAGACCGACCACGCCGAGGTGCAACGCATCCTGGCGGCATGCGGGCTGGACAGCCCGGCGCTGCACCACGCCAGCGACCGGGTCGACCGCGTGGTCTTGCACCCGGTGGCCGGCCCGATCATCTTGCTGGTGTTGCTGTTCCTGATCTTCCAGGCGGTGTTCACCTGGGCCGAGTGGCCCAAGAGTCAGATCGAGGCGGGCGTCGAGGTGCTGGGTCAGGTCGTGGCCACCCATCTGCCCGAGGGGGCCTTGCGCAGCTTGCTGGTGGACGGCGTGATCGCCGGGGCCGGGGGGGTGCTGGTGTTCCTGCCGCAGATCCTGATCCTGTTTTTCTTCATCCTGGTGCTCGAAGAGTCGGGCTACCTGCCGCGCGCGGCCTTCTTGCTTGACCGACTGATGGGCAGCATCGGACTGTCGGGGCGCTCGTTCATCCCGCTGCTGTCGAGCTTTGCCTGCGCCATCCCCGGCATCATGGCCACGCGCACCATCGATAACCCGCGCGACCGCTGGGTCACGATCATGATCGCGCCGCTGATGACTTGCTCGGCGCGCTTGCCGGTGTACGCACTGCTGATCGGCGCCTTCATCCCGAAGCGTCTGGTGTGGGGCGGGCTGGAGCTGCAGGGGCTGGTGCTGTTCGGCTTGTACTTTGCCGGCATCGCGAGCGCCATGCTGGTGGCGTGGGTGCTCAAGCGCACCACGGCGCAGGGGCAGACCCGTCAGCTG
>NZ_JAYSBZ010000144.1:0-3172 GCF_041915145.1 Aquabacterium sp.
TGCATGCCAGTATCGACCGGGCTTGCCTCGTAGCCGACCTTATCGACAGCAGCGATCAGATCCTGCACGGACGCCACACCGCGTACGGTAGCGCGCTCGGTCGCCAGGTTGACCACAGCCTCAGTGACGCCCGGTACCGCCTTGAGCGCCTTCTCGACGCGGCCCACGCACGAAGCGCAGGTCATGCCTCCGATCGCCAGCTCGATGGTGCCCTGAGGCACGTCGTACCCTACCTTCTCGATCGCCTGGATCAGCGCCATGCGATCGACAGGACGGTTCAGGCGAATGTCCGCTCGCTCGGTGGCGAGATTGACAGACACGCTTGCCACGCCCTCGACCTTGGCAAGGGCGGCCTCGACTCGGCCGACACAGCTTGCGCAGGTCATGCCCTCGATGGGCAGGCTGATTGCCGCTGCTTGGGCGCCAGCACTACTCGTTGTTGCCATGCTCATGGTGTGCTTCCCATAGTTGAAATTCGACATGGAGGGAGCTTAGGGTTTACCATCGTGGGAAGGTCAAGCGCTTTTTCGGATGCTGTCAGGTTTCAGAAATGACCCGGTGCACGGGGAACGGAGGCCTTGCCTGCCAGGCTCGCACTGGTTCTTTGCTGCGCGCGCCTAAGCGGCCGCTGCCTTGTTAATTCTGAAGGGCGAAAACAGCCATTCGAGGTTAGGAAATATTTTAAAAATGAATACAAGTAAGCCATTCAGTACCCCACCGAAGGGTCCCAGCGCCGATTTGGAATCGCTGTCACAGAATGACGTGACCATCTTGGCTGAGACATTCCGCCTCCTGGGTGACCCGTCCCGGCTGAGAATCATGCTGTGCTGCATGAAAGGCTCTTCCTCGGTCGGGGACATCGCTGAAACCCTCGAACTCTCGCAGTCGCTGGTGAGCCACCACCTGCGGCTGCTGCGCGGTGCTCGCCTGGTCAAGGGCGTGCGCCAAGCCAAACAGATCTTCTATGAGGTGGCGGACAAGCACGTGAACCAGGTGCTGCTGGATATGGCCACCCACATCGCGGAAGACCACAACGACGAGTAACTGTTGGGCATAGCATGCCGTTGCGGCGTGGCCTACGTTCCATGGCGATATGCGCCCCACCGCCCGCAGCTGCGTTCGGTGAGGTGGTTTGGATGCCGCTTCCGATCAATCAGAAGTTGAGCGCGCGCTTGTCCACGGCCAGCGAGGCCTCTTTGAACGTCTCGGAGAGGGTCGGATGGGCAAAGCAGATGCGGGCGATGTCTTCGCTGCTGGCCTTGAACGCCATGGCGATCACGGCCTCGGCCACCAGTTCACTGGCCTGCGGGCCGACCACATGCACGCCGAGTATCTCATCAGTGGCAGGATCGGCGATCACCTTGACGAGGCCCGGCGTGTCGCCCAGCGCACGCGCGCGGCCATTGGCCATGAACGGGAAGGAACCGATTCGATAGGCGGTGCCCTGCTCTTTGAGCTGCTGCTCGGTGCGGCCTACCCAGGCAATCTCTGGGCTGGTGTAGATGACGTTGGGGATCGTATTGAAATCGACGTGACCGTGCTGGCCGGCAATGCGCTCGGCCACTGCGACACCTTCCTCTTCCGCCTTGTGCGCCAACATCGGGCCACGCACCACGTCACCGATGGCCCAGATGCCGGGCACACTGGTGCGGCATTCATCGTCCACCAGCACGGCGCCGCGCTCATCCAGTTGGAGTCCCACGGCGGCCGGATTCAGGCCTTCGGTGTTGGGCACACGGCCGATAGCCACGATCACTTTGTCTGCCTGCAAGGACTGCGTCTGGCCCTGGCTGTCGGTGTAGTGAATAGTCACGCCAGCCTCGGTTGCATTGACTTCGCGAACCTTCGCACCTAGTTCGATCTTCAGGCCTTGCTTGTCGAACGCCTTCTTCGCCTCCTTGGCGATGGCTTGGTCGACGATTGGCAGGAAGCTGGGCAAGCCTTCGAGGATCGTGACATCCGCCCCCAGGCGGCGCCAAACGGAGCCCAGCTCCAGGCCGATCACGCCGGCACCGATGACGGCCAACCGATCGGGCACGGCCGCGATGTCCAGCGCGCCGTCGTTGGAGAGCACGACCCGCTCATCGAACGGTAGGTTGGGGAGTGGCCGCACGTTGGAGCCTGTGGCAACGATGATCTGCTTGCCCACCAAGGTAACAGCCTCATCGGCGGCGACGCTCACCTCGAAGCCACCATCGACAGTCCTGGTGAAAGACGCCAGGCCGTTGAAAAACTGGACCTTGTTTTTGCGGAACAGATAAAGGATGCCTTCGTTGCTGGACTTCACGACCTGATTCTTACGTTCCAACATCGTGGTCACATCCATGCGCAGATCACCCGTGGAGATGCCGTGCGTGCCAAAGTGGTGCTTGGCTTGTTCAAAGTTCTCTGACGACTGCAGTAGCGCTTTCGAAGGGATACAACCGATGTTGTTGCAGGTGCCGCCAGGTGCTGGCTTTCCGTCCTTGTTCTTCCAGGCATCTACACAAGCGACCTTCATGCCTAATTGGGCAGCGCGAATGGCCGCGATGTATCCGCCTGGGCCGGCACCGATAACAATGACGTCGAAATGCATTTCCATGATTTACATCTCCAAAGTTTTTGAGGAAATAGTGAGCGCCTATGTCGCGCCTTTTGTCAGGTGGTCGCCAGATTACAGCTCGTTCCCTGACGATCACGTTGAACACTACGGCAGAACGAACCGGGCGCTCGCGGTATTGCCCCCACGTTCGACTTGGACGACGGCCTTCGTGCCCTTGGCTGCGGCGAAGGTCCCGCTGCCTTCGAGGCGGCTTCCGTCCGCGGCAGGCGTGAGTTGCACCTCCTGCTTTTGTGAGCCGGTCAACAGTGTGAGCTTGGCTTTGGTGTTGCTTACATTGACCTGCTTGCCGTGGTCGCGCAGGTAGAGTTGCGCTGCTGCGGGCTGAACGACCAACTCGTAGTCCACGTCCCGGACTTCGGTCACGACGCCACCATGCAGCGGCTTGTGGTCATGCGCGTGGTCATGGTCGCCTGCGGCGAAGGCGGTGACGGATGCCAGGGCGAGGGCGGTGCCGGCCGTGAGGGAACGAAATCGAACAGACATGAAAGCTCCTATAGGGTTACGGTGGTTGAAATCGGGTGACAGAAGGCGTTGCATCAGAATGCCTCCGCGTCGCGGTCGTCCAGCAGG
>NZ_JAYSBZ010000145.1:0-3061 GCF_041915145.1 Aquabacterium sp.
TTGCTGTAAGCCAGTTGCTCTTGGTCGCGCACAGCTCGGGTGCGATCCCAATCGAGCGTGGGTTGCGAGATGCCGTCGACAAAGCCAAAGGGTTCGGTGCCGTCCATATCGCTGGTCGCCAGGCTGACCAAAGTGTCGAAGCCGTTGGCGCACTGCGCCTCGATGGCTTGCTGGAAAGCCGCCAGCCGACCCGGCCGCGTATAAAGCATGACCAGTACATGCGGCACGCGTTGGCCCGCGCCCCATTGCCAGCGCTCGGGCGCGTTGGCGCCCACATCACCGAGGCGGCGCGATTGGCTGGCGTCACGGCCAAGCCCCGAGACGAACTCGGGTGAAAAAGCATTCACGATATCGTCGGCCACGCCCAAGGCTTGCAGGCCTTCGCGGCTCAAGGCCAACTGCAGCGCGGTGTCAGGGGGCGGTTCGACGGTGGCAGCACTACTCACGGGCACGCTGGCCAGCCAGGCGCGCGCCGCCTCGCGGTCTTTGACCCGAAGCAACAAGAAGCTGGCCTGCGTTTGATGCTTGTAGCCAAAACGCAGCAGGCCCTGGATGTCGTCGAGCTCAACCGTGCGTGCACTCATAGCAACCTCAGCCAGGCCAGTGTTTGCGCATCGCTCATCTGCGTGTTCTCCAGGCCTTCTCGTATGCGCTGGTTGCGCGTGAGGTCGTGCAAGCTCAGGCCGGGGTAAGCCTTGTACCAAACTTGGGTCGGCACCTGGTGCCGCCGCTGGTAGCGCTTGAAGTCCTGCTCGATGCGCGCGCCGCCCAGGATCAACCAACGCGTGCGCGGCCAGCCGACGCCGTTGCTGAACACGAGGTTCAGGCCCCAGGCGACTTTGTTGATGAAGTCGTCCATGTAGCCCTGGTGGCTGCCGTCGTAGTTGCTGGTGAAGACGACGCGCGTTTTGTCGTCGATGAACACCCAGCGCGCGAAATGAATGGTTTGCACGCGGGCCAGAAAGCCGCAGGTGAAAACGTGGCGGCAGGCGTAGTTGATCAACACCAGCAGCGCACTCACCAGCCAGCGGCGAAACAGCCCGGGTTTCACCGCGCCAATCGCCGTGTACTGGTTGCTCACGTCGATGTCTTCAAGCACCTGCAGCTCGCCTAATGCCTTGGCTTGCGGGCGGTGGCAGATTTCGGGATCGGTGGTTTCCCGCGTGCGCAGCAGATAAATTAGCAGCGGCGAGAGCACGATCAGTATCGGCAAGGCAAGCAGCCCCACAAGCGGCACCGCCAGTAAATGGGCGATCTTGGCGACCCGCCATGCGAGCGGCGTGGGCGCGTCTGGTGTGAGCACCAGGCGACCGGCGCGCGCTTCGCCGTTGACGAAGCTGCGCAACTCGGTATGGAGGGCTCGTGCCTGCGCGCCTGAATTGACCGCGGCGCGCGACACGGTAGCCGAGAGCGCGCGCTGCAAGGCACTCTCTTCCTTGATTTGCCGCACCGTGCGGCCCACCCAGTTGACATAGCTGGCGGCGATGGGCCGGTCGTGCGCCTGCATCCAGTCCAGCAAATCGGTGTCGGCGCCAAAACCCTCGCAGTGCGCAAAGATGCGGCGCAAGCCCTCGCCTGCATGCTGCACCAATTCGGCCAGCACCTCTTGCGCCGGGCCGTCGCAATCGCCCATGAAGCTCAAAACCGTGGGCAGTCGTGGCCGGGGTACGCCCAGCCTGTCGAGGTCGACTTGCAAGGCATCGTCAAGCACCACCAGCCGCGCGAAGTGCAACCGCTCAATGGCGGCAAACGGCAGCACCGAGTTGTACGGGTCGGCGGTACCGGGCGTGGCATTCATGGTGGCAAGCAGCGCACGCAAGCTGGCCTCACGACCGGCCGCGAGCGGTGCCACCAGCGTGAAGTGAGCCTGCGGCGTCACAGTGTCAGAACTTCAAGCAGAAGTCGATCAGGCGGTCTTTTCCCCAGTACACCTTGCCAAGGTAAAAGCCCGGACCGATCAAGCGAATCTCGTCGCGCACGTAATGCGCGAGCATTGAGGTCTCGGAATAGTCGAGCACGACGCAATCCTTGCCGTCGAGCCAACTCGGTCCGGTGTAAACCCTGGCCAGAATAGCTTCCAGACCGAAGGTCAGAATCTTGTTCTTGAGCACGCCCTTCCTGGCGTCGAACACTTTGCCTTGCCAGCTGAAGTAGTTGATGAGTTTCGCGATGGTCGCGCTGAACTTGGTGCCGGGGGCGATGATGGCCGTGCCTTCGGCCGGTCCATCGGGGATCTCGCCTGCTGGGCTGGCGCGAAACAAGTCGTCGAGCTGTGTCTGAGTCATTGCCAGCAATTGGGTTACGTCGTAGGCCATGGTGATCTCTCCTTCAGCGCGGTTGCTGCGGTTGACCAAACTCACTAGGCTTGCTCGGCATCGAAGGACAGAAAATCCAACGGCGTTCCAAGAGTATCACTGACGCCGGGCACCGCAGTCAATCGCCGATATCGACGTCACATTTATCAATTCGTCAATATCGGGCGGCCGCTTCCCGATCCACACTGCGGCAGTTGGCACATCGATCTGATGGCTTTGCCTTATAGTTGAACGGAATACATATCCCATGGTCGACTTATAAATAGTGGCCTATTCTTTGGGGCCGTTGCAGCGTGTGATTGCCTGCTGATACTTAGTCGCCGGTTCTTTTGGCCTCATAGAGGGAGAAAGGCATGACCGACATCTTCCTGAGCTACACGGAGAAGGACCGGGAAGAAGCGCGTCGCGTGGCAGCGATGCTGGAATCGGTCGGCTGGACGGTGTGGTGGGACCGCCGGATTCCGGCGGGCGAAACCTGGCGTGGCGTGTTGGAGAAGGCGCTGGGGAACATGCGCTGCATGATCGTGCTGTGGTCGGCGCGTTCGATCGAAAGCGAGTGGGTTTACGAGGAAGCCACCGAGGGACGCCGGCTGGGCAAGCTGGTGCCGGTGATGATCGAAGCCGTGCGCCCGCCGGCGGGTTTTCGCGAGATACAGGCCGCCGACCTGACGAACTGGGATGGCTCGCGCGAGTTCGACGGCATGCGCATGCTGATCACCGATCTCGAAAACCTCCTTGGCAAACCC
>NZ_JAYSBZ010000146.1:0-3038 GCF_041915145.1 Aquabacterium sp.
CGTGTTGGCGCCCTTGCTGGTCGGCCCATTCGATCTCGGTGGATTGCTGGGCGCCGGATGCCTGGGCGCGGGCCAGGCCGGCTCGATAGCCCGGCGCGCCGAGCAGGAGACTCCCATCGGGCTGGGTCTTGCCGAGGTCTTGCAGGCTGGCCCCCGATGCCGCCAGATACGTGGCGTTGGCGTAGACGCAGCGCAGGCTGGCGTCGTGACGCAGGATGGCGTCGCAGGCGTGCTCGACGAGCGCGTCCAGCATGCGCTCGCAGCTGTCCGCGGCTCGGTGTGGCCGGGCTGCAGGCTTGCTTTGCTTGATCGAGCGTTTCGATTCGTCCGTCATCGGTGATCCGGTTGCGGTGTGCAGCGCTCGCATGAGGCGGCACCGGGTCGGCGCAATTGCCGACTTTGGCGATTCTGCGTGGCGAGATTCCGGGCGGTGCGTCAAACAATGCCGTGATTCGCGTGGATATCGCTGCTTGCTTGCCCCCAAGATTCGCTAATGTGATGGCATGACCCATCCCTCAACCGCTCCTGCGCCCTCCGATGCCGGCGTGCTGTCGCCGGCAGCTGTCGATGCGCCGGCCGATGCCCGGCAACCATCGGGCTGGCTGGACTGGGTGCTGACGACCGACTCCAAGCAGCGGCTGCGCATCACGCGCTCGCTGATGTCGTCGCTGGTGTTCGTGATCTGCGTCGGGCTGATCGTGTACTGCTCGGTGATCGGCCTGATGGTGCCGCGCGAGGGCGCGGCGCTGGCGACGCTGATCTTCGTGTCGTGCACCGGCTTTTACGTGGCCATGCGATCGGGCTGGAACCAGCGCTTCGCCGATCCGTCGCTGACGCTGCCGCAGATCGTGGCCGCGCTGACCTGGATCTGCGGCGCCTACGCCATCACCAACGAAGGGCATGGCGGCACGCTGATCCTGTTTGCCCTGGTGCTCGTGTTCGGCATCTTCAACATGAACGCGCAGCGGGCCCGCATTTCGACCGTCTATGCCGTGGTGGCGATGGGCGCGACCATGGCCTACAAGGGCTGGTCCGACCCTGGGCACTACCCCGTCAAGATCGAGTGGATGTATTTCGTGTTCGTGGCCACGGTCATGCCCATGATTTCGCAGCTCGCGGCCCAGCTCAACCGCATGCGCGAGCGCTTGAAGGCCCAGAAGCGCGAGCTCGAGAAGGCGCTGGAGCAGATCCAGGAGATGGCCATCCGCGACGAGCTCACCGGCCTGGTGAACCGCCGCCACATCACCGAGGTGCTCGGCGAGCACGCGGCGCGCAGCAAGCGCGGCGTGGTGAAGTTCTGGGTGGCGCTGATCGATCTCGACCACTTCAAGCGCGTCAACGACACCTGGGGCCACCCGGTGGGCGACGAGGTGCTGCGCGGCTTTGCCCAGATGGCCAAGGAAGTGCTGCGCGAAACCGACGTGATCGGCCGCTGGGGCGGCGAAGAATTCCTGGTGGTGATGCTGGTGGTGCCGCCAAACGACCCCGTGGCCGGGCTGGAGCGCCTGCGGGTGCGCTTGGCCGACGCCCAGATCAGCGAGAGCGTGCCCGAGCTGCGGGTGAGATTTTCGGCTGGGCTGGCGGCGTTTGGCCCGGGCGACTCGATCGAGCACGCCGTTGACCGTGCCGACAAGGCGCTCTACCAGGCCAAGGCCCAGGGGCGCAACTGCACGGTGGTGTCGCCCGACGAGCCCGCAGGGGCGTGACTCCCCCGCTTCGGCGGCGGATCAGTGAGGCTTGCGAGGGCCCTTGAACGACTTCGGACGGTAGACGTTGCCGTCCCAGCGGCCATCGGCCTTCTGCCCCAGCTTGCGCTGGCGGGCCCGGTCGATGGCGTCTTGCGCCAACTGGGCGGCTTCCTTCTTTGACATCGGCCGACGTCGCAGGCGCTGCGGCAACCCTTTGAGCGCGGCCCACCAGCGGCGCGCGGCTTGATCGAACCGTCGTTGGCGCCGGGCCCCGAGCAACAGGCGAACCAAAGCCACGCCGCACGCGACGGCCACCACACCAGCCAGAGCTTTTTCGGGCGAAAACATAATGCTGAAAGTGTAGGGCGGCGGGCTGCGTCGTGCCTGAGGCAAATCACTCACACCCACCCCGCCTCGGGGGCTGATCGCCGAGTGACGAGGCCCGGGGGCGGCCGATGCAGCCAACCCACTTCTTGCGGCATTGCCGCGAGGCTGCGTGCTATCGTCATTTGCGCCGAGCCCGTGCTCCACGAGCCCCTGTCGCGAACGAACGAAAGCAAGCCATGGCCCTTAGAACCCTGACCCCGCTGGAAGCCCGCGTGCTGGCCGTGCTGGTCGAGAAAAAGCTCACCGTGCCCGACAGCTACCCGCTGTCGCTCAACGCGCTCACGCTGGGGTGCAACCAGAAGACGGCCCGCGAGCCGGTGATGAACGCCAGCGAGGCCGACGTGCTGCAGGCCATCGAGGGGCTCAAAGAGCAAAGCCTGGTGAACGAGGTGAGCGGCAGCCGTGTCGTGCGCTTCGATCACAACGCGTCGCGCGGCCTCGGCGTGCCAAGCCAGTCGGTCGCCTTGCTGACCGCCTTGATGCTGCGCGGCCCGCAAACCGCCGCCGAGTTGCGGCTGCACACCGAACGCCTGCACCGCTTTGCCGACATCTCGTCGGTCGAAGGCTTCTTGGACGAACTTGCCGAGCGCGACCCGAAGATGGTGGCGAAGCTGCCGCGCGCGGCGGGCTCGCGCGAGGCGCGCTGGGCCCACTTGTTGTGCGGCGAGGTGAGCGTGCCGGGCGAGGGGGCGCACGACGGCGCCAGCTTCGCCTCGGCGTCCCACGCCGACGAGATCGCGGACTTGCGAGCCGAACTCGCCGGCGTCAAGACCGAGGTGAGCGCGTTGCGTGCGCTGGTGCTGCGTCTGGCTGGTGAACTCGGCGTGGTGGTCGAGCCGTCAACGTGAAGATCGGCGTGCGGCGGCAGCGCGAGCGCTTGTCGCCGCCCCGATCGGCTCAGTGGCAGAAATTGCGCACGTCGTTCTGCGCCACTTCGCGGTCGTAAGCGTCGGTGGCCTTGCC
>NZ_JAYSBZ010000147.1:0-3026 GCF_041915145.1 Aquabacterium sp.
GTCTCGTTCTGCACCACCGACCCGACCAGCGTCTCGTTCGGGATGATGGATTCGATGCCGTTGCCGGCCTTCACCACCGTGTAGCGGGTGGTGATCTCGCGCACCACGCCGCGATCGTTGCCGACGGTGATCAGGTTGCCGATGCGGATGGAACGGTCGAGCAGGATGATGAAGCCCGACACGTAGTTGGCGGCGATCTTCTGCAGGCCGAAACCGAGGCCCACCCCCAGCGCGCCGCCGAACACCGACAGGGTGGTCAGGTCGATGCCCACCATCGGCAGCGCCACCAGCACCGCGACGACGATCAGCAAGGCCTTGGTGATGCGGGTGAGCACGGTGCGCATGTTGGCATCCAGCCCGCTCGCCGTGACGATGCGGCGCTCCAGCAAGCCGGCCACCCAAAGGGCGACGAGCACCGTCAGCAGCACCATCGCCAACCCCTGCACCAGCATCCACAGCGTCAGCTTCTGCGTGCCCATGGAGAAGGACACCGTCTCCAGCGCATCGATCACACGGGGCAGCCAGCCCAGGATGTGCAGCGCAACCACCGACCAGGCCAGCGCCGCGAAGCTCTTCTCGAATCCGCCGAGCCAACTCGAGGCACCGCCCACTGCCTGGCGCACCGTATACACGACGATACGGATCACGGCCATCGACGACAGCAGGGGCACGGCGAGATCGAGCAGGTGCACCTTGTGGTACTGCGCCAGCACCGCGCGCGTGACGAGCACGAGGATCAGGGCCGACAGCGGGAACACCACCCGGCGCAGGCCACTGCGGCCGAAACGCAGCGCGGCGTTCATGTCCTCGAGGACAGCGCCGCCGGTCCGTTGCCGCACCAGGCGTTGTATCAGCCAGCCGCCCAGCAGACAGGCCAGCAGCGCGCCCACCTGCCACAGCACGAAGGGGTCGTGGAGATCGTCCCAGATGTTTCTCAACAGCGAGGCGAATTCGGTCGTCACGGCTTCGGCGGTTGCGGGGATCGGCTGCACGGGTCCTGCCATCGTCATGGGCTCCAGGGTAGCTGGTTGATCGGGGTGGCGGCTGCGCGATGACGCTGCCAGTTGTCACGGTAGGCGTCGGCCAGCGCGCAGTGCCGGCGCAGCACGAGCAGATTCTCGGCGTTGCGGTTCTGCGCCGACCAGGTGAAGTTGTAAGAACCGGTGACCACGGTGCAGCCGGGGCCGTCGGCATCGGCGATCAGCACCTTGTTGTGCGCCGCGTTGTAGTCGGTTTCCAGCGCCACCGGGATGCCGGCCTCGAGCAGCCGCGGCAGCGCGTTGCCCCTGGCGCGGCGGTTCATCGCTGCGTCGGCCAGCACCTCGACCCGCACGCCGCGCCGCTTCGCCGCCACCATGGCGTCGGCGATGTTGCGGCTGGTGAAGGCGTAGGCCTGGACGAGGAGACTGTGCCGCGCGTCGCGGATCACGTCGATGAGGAGCCCTTCCGCATCGTTTTGCGGCGTGAACGCCACTTCCACTTCACCACGCGCCTCGAAGCGCTGGCCGGCGAGCGCAGATGTCGCCGCAGCGAGCGCAAGCAGGCACGCTGCGCCCGCCGCGAATCTTCGTCGATCAGGCATCGCCGACGCGCTCCAGCACCGCGGCGAAGAAGCCGTCGGTGTCGTGCGTGGCGGGCGACAAGCGCAGGCGCTCGCCCGTCTGCAGTGGCACGCCCTGCTTCTCGAGCACGGCCTGCGCAGACAGCGGCCGGAATTCGGGATGTGCGGCGATGAAGGCATCGACCACGCCGTCGTTCTCTTCCGCCAGCAGGCTGCAGGTCGCATACACCAGGCGGCCGCCGGGACGCACCAGCCGGGCCGCAGCGGCGAGGATTGCGCCCTGCTTGGCCACCATCTCGTCGACCGCCGCCGCGCTCTGGCGCCACTTCAGGTCCGGATTGCGACGCAGCGTGCCAAGCCCGCTGCACGGCGCATCCACCAGCACGCGGTCGGCCTTGCCGGCGAGGCGCTTCACCTTGGCGTCGTTCTCGTGCGCGATCAGCACCGGATGCACGTTGCTCAGCCCGGCACGCGCCATGCGTGGCTTGAGCTTGGCGAGGCGCTTGTCCGATACATCGAAGGCGTACAGGCGCCCGGTGGAGCGCATCATCGCCCCCAGTTGCAGGGTCTTGCCGCCAGCGCCGGCGCAGAAATCGACGACCAGTTCACCGCGCTTCGGTTGCACCAGCAGGCCGAGCAACTGGCTGCCCGCGTCCTGCACCTCGAAGCTGCCGTCCAGGAACAGCGGGTGCTTCTGCAAGGCCGGTTTGCCGGCCAGGCGGATGGCCTGCGGCGACAGCGCGCCCGCCTCCGCGCCGATGCCGTCCTCGCGCAAGCGCGCCAGCACCGCGTCACGGTCGGCCTTCAGCACATTCACCCTCAGATCGAGCGGCGCCGGCCGGTTCAGACTGTGCGCCAGCGCCAGCAGCGCGGCCTCGTCATGCGTGGAAAGCAGGCGCTCGACCAGCCAGTCGGGCAGGTCGGCGCGCTCGGCCAGCGTGCCCTCCTCCAGCTCGGCCGCCTTGATGCCGGCCAGCCAGTCGCGTTCGGTCGCCGAGGCCAGGCCTTCGAAGGCTCGCATCGGCCAGCCTTCGCCGCGCGCGCACCAGGCCAGCAGCAGCTCGCGCGGCGTCGCGCGGTCGCCGGCCAGGCGGCGCAGCCAGCGCAGGCGGCGCAGCACGCCGTAAACGGTCTCGGCGATGAAGGCGCGGTCGCGGTGGCCGAGTTCGCGATTGTCGCGAAAATGCCGAGACAGCACCGCATCGGCCGGATGCTCGAAGCTCAGCACCGCGCCCAGCGCCTGCGTCGCCTGGATGAAGAGCACGCGCGACACCGCGCCTTCGGCCTTGCTGGCGGCGGCCTTGTCGGATTTGGCCGCGCCGCCGTGCGGTTTCGTCGCGGGGCGCTCGCCCTTGTTGTGTCTTTCCATATCGTTGAATCAGTTCCGGTAAAGGTCTTGCTGCAGCCCGGGAGGCTGCTGGGGTTCTTCCTTGAGTTCGATCATCTCGGGCTCACCCGCCGCGGC
>NZ_JAYSBZ010000148.1:0-2952 GCF_041915145.1 Aquabacterium sp.
AGGCACAGCACGGCGGCGGCCAGCACCAGCATCAGCGCGGCCAGCTCGACGGGCGCAATTTGTTGGGTGCGACCCAGGCTGTACAACGCCAGGCCCGGCAAGCCGAAAGCCAAAGTGCCGCCCACGGCGCAGCGACGCGGCAGAGCAGCCAGCGCAGCCCGCTGACGCCACAGCAACCAGACGGCCAGACCGATGAAGATGGGTTCGTGCCCTTGTGCCTCGGCGGCGTAGCGGCCCTGCAGCAAACCGGCGTAGCTCGGCACCAGCAGCGCGGCAAGACCGATCGACAGCGCAATCAGGCCGATGCGATCAAAGCCGGTTTCGAGTTGTGCCGGGCCAGTTGGCGAGGTATTGCTCATGGAGCAGGAGACGAGGCCTGCGCGCTGGCGCCTTCGGCTGGGGCGCTCAGGTGGGCGTAGACGCCCTCGTAGCGGACGTTCGCCTTGCCGGCCAGTCCTCGCATGGACTGCGCCAATAGGGCGCGCCGACGCTCAAGCTGCAAGGCGTTGCTGATCGATGCCCGCGCGAAGTGCCGGTCGACCGGCGCCGGGTCGGCGTGCACCAGCGTCAGGATGGTCGCGCCGCCCTGGCGCGGCACCAGCACCGATTGCCCCGCCTGCATGGCGCCGACGCGCTCCAGGCTGGCAGGGGGCAGTTCTTCGGCGTAGCGAATGGCTTGGCGCGAGACGAAATTCAAGCCGGTTCCTTGCACCGCGCGCAGCGCATCGGTTGCGCTGGCGGTTGCTTTGACGCGGGCATCGAGGTCGGCCAGGGCCGGAGCCTCGCCTTCGACCACGATCTCTTGCAGCGTGTATTGCTGACGTTGCGCGAACAGCTTCGGGTGCTCGTCGTAGTAGCGCTCGATGTCGGCCGTGGCCGGGGCGCCCACCTGCGCGGCGATCTTGTCCTGATAGGCGCGGGCCAGCACCTCGCGTTTGGCCAACTCAAGCGCTTGCAGCGTGGCCGGCGCGTTGTCGAGCCCCTCGCTGCGGGCGGCTTGTGCGGCGAGCTCTTGTTGCACCAGGCTTTCGAGCGCCTTCTGGCCGGCGGCCTCGCCGTAGTCGCGCACCAATTGAGGCTCGCGCTGCAGCACGGCCTGGATCTGGTGCACCGAGATCTCGTCGTCGTTGACGCGGGCGGCCACTTGAGAACGGTCACCGCTGGCATGTTGGCGGCTGCAGCCAGCCAGCACCATCAAGCCGAGTCCGATGCCCAGCAGGGCCATGCCAGTCAGGTGGCGGCGGGCTGTGAAAAGTGTCACGCGAGCATTCCTTGGATCTGAGGGCCGACGGGTGGAGTCCGTGAATCTATCGGACATCCGCCTCAAAGCTGAAGTTCCGCGCAGGGTGACGGAACTTGCGTACGCCGGCGGGCGTGCTGCCGGTGCGGCCCAGCCAAACAAAAACGGGCCCCGCAGGACCCGTTGATCGTGGCGTCCGGCAAGCCGGATCAGGCTGGCGCTCAGGCTTGAGCCTTGGCACGCGCGCGGCGCACCATCCAGCCGATCCCGGCGATGCCCAGCAGGGCCATCGCGTAGTGTTCGGGCTCCGGAACCGGGGCCGTCACGGCGTGCACGGCGCCCAGGTAGGCCCCACCCAGCAGGCCCGTCACCGAGCCCGAAATGGCCATCTGGTAGCTGCCGACACCCAGGCCGCTGAAGGCAAAGCCGTCATTCGGGTTGAGGTCGATCAGGCTGCCGGCGCCGCCCAACGTACCGCCCGACAGGGTGATGGAATTCACGTTGAGGTTGTACAGATTGCCGAAGTCGAGTTCGATGGTGCCGCCTGCGACCACGCCCGTGCTGGCGATGTTGAAGGTGTAGTAATCGGTGAACGACGCCTGGGGGCTGCCGTAGTTGTTGCCAAAGACGGTGTAGGCGTTGCCCAAGGTACCGAGGTCGGTGGCGGCCACGGCGGACTGCGCGGCGACAGCCAATGTGCTGAATGCCGCGATGGCGGCGAGGCGGGATACGTACTTCATGCTGTGGTTCCTACAACGTCCAGGCAGGACGTCAGATCGCCAAGACTGACGATTTGCTGACTTCTGCAACAGCAATAGTATCAATCAGATACAGATTGGCGCCCCATCCCCTGTACGCGGGGGTTTTTCTTTGTTATGCGCAAGTTGGTGCGCGCTGACGTCAGCCCGAATGGTCAGCCGGCGCGCGGCTGCCAGGTCGCCATGCTCTGGCCACGCAGGAACTTCACCGTGGCCATAGCGAAGGCGGCATAGGTCATCAGCAGATAGCTGGGGACGACGGTGAGCAGACGCAACTGAGGCGGCGCGAACTTCGACAGCCCGAGCAGCGCCAGGCCGTATCCCACCAGATGGACCAGCAACAGCGTCTGGTACAGCGGGCTGAACAGTGCCAGCCACGCGTTCGACAGCAGGGCCGTGGCCATGAACACGAAAGCCATGTAACGCAGCAGCTTGTGCGAGACCAGGCAGAACGACGCCATCGGGTAGCGCAGCGGGTTGAAGAGTTGCCGCATGTGCATCAGGCCCTGCAGGGCGCGCAGGGCCACGCGCACGCGCATGCGAAATTCCGACGTGATCTCGGTGTTGGCGGCTTCGGCCGACTGCGCCCGAGGCTCGAACACCACGCGGTGCCCAGCCGCGATCACCCGCAGCGGCAGCACGAAGTCGGTGATGAGTTCGCGCGGGATGTCGGAGTACAGCTCGCGGCGAATGGCGTCGATGCCGCCGTTGACGCCGATCACCGAGCCGACGCGGGTCTCGGTTGCGCGCAGCATGTTTTCGTAGCGCATG
This sequence comes from Aquabacterium sp., assembly GCF_041915145.1. Classification (GTDB taxonomy): domain Bacteria; phylum Pseudomonadota; class Gammaproteobacteria; order Burkholderiales; family Burkholderiaceae_C; genus Aquabacterium. The sequence continues at coordinate 2,770 of NZ_JAYSBZ010000148.1, forward strand.
TAGGCGCCGCTGCCACCACCGCTGACGCTGCCGTCGCTCGATTGCAGGGTGAGCGCGCCGGTGAGGTAGCCCACCTCGGGGTCGGCGAAGTTCTCGACCATGCGGCTCACGGCCTCGGGGGCGAACAGCGAGTTGGCGTCGGAGAACACGATGATCTCGCCCGTGGCATGCCGCACGGCGGCG
>NZ_JAYSBZ010000149.1:0-2911 GCF_041915145.1 Aquabacterium sp.
AGCCGTCGAGGTCAGCTCGGTCCAGTTCGGCGAATGCGGCGCAGATGAATCGACCACGGTGCTGCTCATGGCGTCACACCAGCTTCAGAACGGTCTCGAAGCGGTTGAGCGCCTCGTCGATCACCTCGTCGGTGTCGGCCATGCTGGTGTAGAGCCGCGAGCCCGCCAGCGTGACGAGGCCGTGCGCCGCGTAGGCCGCGCCCATCTCTTCCATCATGTGCTTGCGGGGCTTGGCTTCCTTCATCAGTTGGATGAGGTTGCGCGTGCTCAGCAGCAGCACACCAGACGTTTGCAGGTGCACGATGGAGCCCTGGTTGTAGGCCACGTAGGGCAGCCCCAGGCGCTTGATGATTTCGCTCAGCCCCTGGCACAAGCGGTCGCCCGCGCGCCCGGCCACGGCGGCCGCGTTGGTGCGGGCCATTTCCTGAATGGCGAAGTAGCCCGCCGCGCACGACAGCGGGTTGGCCGAGAGCGTGCCGCCCACGAAGGCGCGCTTGCTGGTGGCGCCGATGCCGCCGGCCAGGCTCATCATCACGTCCTTGCGGCCGCCGATGCCGCCCGCCATGGGGTAGCCACCGGTGAGGCACTTGCCCAGCACGGTGAGGTCGGGCTTGACATTGAAATAGCCCTGCGCGCCGCCCATGCCCACGCGGAAGCCGGTCACCACCTCGTCGAAGATCAGCAGCGCGCCGAACTCGTCGCACAGCTTGCGCACGCCGGCGTTGAACTCGCGCTCGGCCGGCCGCGTGCCGCTCTCGGGCCCGAGCGGCTCGACCAGCACCGCCGCCGTGCCGCCGCGCAGGCGGTTGAGCAGCAGCTTGCGGCGCAACGCGCCGAGGTCGTTCGGGAAGCTCTCTTGCACGCAGGCCGTGGAGCCCGACGGAATGCCGTGCGCTTCCATGCGGCCGGTGCCGGGCAGGCGCATGCCGTAGACCATCTGGTCGCTCCAGCCGTGATACGCGCCGCCGATCTTGATGACCCACTTCTTGCCGGTGTGCGTGCGCGCCAGGCGGATCGCACCCATCACCGCCTCGGTGCCCGATCCCAGCATGCGGAACATCTCGCAGGCCGGCATGTAGTGGCGGATCAGCTCGGCCAGCTTCACCTCGTATTCGTGCAGCAGGCCGGTGGTGGGGCCGCAGTGCTTGAGCAGCTCGACGACCTTGTCGAGCACGGGCCGGTAGTTCGAGCCCAGCAGCGTGGGGCCGCCGGCTTGCAGGAAGTCGATGTACTGGTTGCCGTCCACGTCCCACAGGTGGGCGCCCTCGGCCTTGTCCATGGCCAAGGCGAACGGGTAGTTGAACGCCAGGTTGTGCTGCACGCCGCCCGGGATCACGGTTTGCGCGCGCTCGAAGAGCTGCTTCGATTTGGCGCAGCGCTCGTCGAGCTGACGCAGCACGGCGCTCATGTTGTCGCGCTTGATCTGCCGCATGGGCTGCTTGACCAGCGCGTTGAGGCGGGCGTAGACGTCGGCGGTATCGGGGTAGCGGCTGATGCCGTATTCCCAGCCCGTAGGCGGCACGGCGGAAAGAGTGGGGCTTGCAGGCATGGTGATCGATCAATCAATAAGAAATGGTCAGGATTCAGGCGGTGGCGACCGAGCCGCCAGAGGGCTGTGCAACGGGGTCGGCGAGCACGCGGCCGAGCACGTCGAGCGCATGGCGCCGCACGGCTTCGGTGCCCACGTGCGCCAGCCCGATGTGCTGCCTCAGAAAGTGCGCCGCTTCGCGCTCGACCCACTCGACGTTGCCGATGGCCGCTTCGAGCGTGGCGCCACAGCACACCAGGCCGTGGTTGCGCAGCAGGTAGGCATTGGCATCGGCGCGCAAGCGTCGCCCGTAGGCAGCGGCCAGCAGCCCCGTGCCCGACGGGCCATACGGCACCAGCGGCACGACCGGCCCCAGCGCGGCGCGCGCGCCGGCGTCGGTCACCGGCAAGGCCACGCCCAGCAAGGCCACGGCGCTGGCCAGCGGCTGGTGGGTGTGGACGCTGGCGGCGCAGTCGGGGCGGGCCCGCAAGGTGCGCGCATGGATGCCGCTCTCGACGGACGGCTTGAGCGCGCCCTCGATCACGGCCAGCGTGTCCAGCCGCAGGATGCAGATGTCGTCGGGCCGCATCGTGTAGTAGTCGCAGGCCGACGGCGTGACCGCAAAGGCGTCGTCCGCCACGCGCAGCGCGAGGTTGCCCCCGGTGCCGGCGAGGTAGCCCCGATCAGCCAGTTGCAGGCAGGCTTGCACCACCCGCTCCTTGCCTTGTTGATAGCGACTCATGAGGCACCCTTGTCGTTGAGCTGCCGATACAGGCTGCGGTTGCGGCGGTAGATTTCTTGGAAAGCGGCAAACCGGTCGTCGAGCACCGCCCGGTTGGCGGACTGCGGCTCGTAGCTGGCGCGCAAGCGCGTGCGGCGCGGCACGTCGGCAAACGCCAACTCGCCCAGCCCGACCCCGGCGATGTAGGCCGCGCCCAGCGCATTCGCTTGCAGTGGCTCGTCGAGCTGGTGCACGTGCACATTGAGCACGTCGGCGAAGATCTGGCACCACACGTTCGACGACGCCCCACCGCCGATCAGGGTGAGCGATTCGACGGGCTGGCCGAGAAAGCGCCGCAGCGGCTCGAACATCCAGCGCGTGTTGAGCGCCACCCCTTCGAAGAAGGCGCGGATGATGTCTTCGCGCGAATGTTCGAGCGACAGGTTGAACAACGCGGCCCGCACGTGCTGGTCGTCCACCGGGCTGCGCTCGCCGTGCAGCCAGGGGGTGTAGATCAGGCCCCGGCTGCCGGCCGGCACGCGCTCGGCGATGCGGTCGAGGATCTTGTAGACATCGGGCAAATGCGCCTCGGCCAGCAGTTCGTCCTGGTGGTAGAGCACGCGGTCGCGCAAGAAGGTGAGGTTGGCGCCCGCCGCCGTCTG
>NZ_JAYSBZ010000150.1:0-2875 GCF_041915145.1 Aquabacterium sp.
GCAGACGCCTTTCACCGTGCAGAGCATCGTCAACATGCTGGGCAACATGGGCGTCACCCTGCCAGCGGGCACCAACTTGCAGTTGAAGAACGTGGCCGCGGTCATGGTGACCGCCACCTTGCCGCCTTTCGCGCGCCCGGGCCAGAACCTGGACGTCACCGTGTCGTCCATCGGCAATGCCAAGAGCCTGCGCGGCGGCACGCTGGTGATGACGCCGCTGAAGGGCGCAGATGGTCAGATCTATGCCATCGCCCAGGGCAACATGGTGGTGGGGGGCGCGGGCGCATCCGCGGGTGGTGCCTCGCAGACGATCAACCACCTCTCCGCCGGACGCATTCCGGCTGGCGCCACCGTGGAGCGGACGGTTCCGGCATTGCTGGGCCAGGGCGAGTACGTCTTCTTCGAGCTCAATGACACGGACTTCGGCACCGCGCGCCGGGTCGTCGACGCCATCAACCACGCCTCGCCGGGCTCGGCGCAGGCGCTGGACGGGCGCAGCATCCAGGTGCGCGCGCCGCTGGATTCGACTGCCCGCGTCGCCTTCCTGGGCCAGCTCGAGAACCTGGACGTGACGCCGGCGGTGCAGCCAGCGAAGGTGATCGTCAATTCGCGTACCGGCTCGGTCGTGATGAACCAGAAGGTGACGCTGCAGAACTGCGCGGTCGCGCACGGCAACCTCACGGTGACGGTGAACAACGAGGCCCAGGTCAGCCAGCCCGGGCCGCTCTCCGGCGGCCAGACGGTGGTGACGCAGCGCGGCCAGGTGGACATCGAGCGCGAGGGTGGGGCGCTGTTCAACGTCAAGGGCGGGGCGAATCTCGCCGACGTGGTCAAGGCGCTCAACGCTCTCGGCGCCAAGCCGATGGACCTCGTCAGCATCCTGCAGGCGATGAAGTCGGCCGGTGCGCTGCGCGCCGAGCTCGAGGTCATCTGAGGCCGCGACCATGACGGCAGCGAACATCAACGCCGGCGTGCAGCTCAACGCGCTCGATCCCAACTCGCTGGGCGATCTCAAGCGCCTGGCGCGCACCGACGGCCAGTCCGACCAGGCCTTGCGTGCGGCAGCGAAACAGTTCGAGGCGTTGTTCGTGCAGATGGTGATGAAGTCCATGCGCGACGCCACGCCTTCTGGCGGTTTGCTCGACAGCGAGCAGGGCAAGCTCTTCCAGGGGCTGCTCGACCAGCAACTTTCACTGAACATGGCGCAGGGCAAGGGCACCGGTCTGGCCGAAACCTTGTATCGACAACTGGGCGGCAAGGCCGCCGGCGGTGCGCTCGAGGCGCTCGACACCGGCAATGCCGGGCCTTCCGCCGGCTTCGATCTTGCCAACGTCGTGCGGCGGGCGGCAATTCCTGCCGCCCGCATGCCCGCTGCGGAAAGCGCTGCCGGTGCGCTTGCCGCCTTGTCGCAGGGCGCCGGCGCGTTGGCGATCACCGGTACGCCACGGGGCGACTCCGGCGCCGTCGACGACATCACCGCCGTGGCCGAGCGCGCGGCGCTGCAGGCCCGGCTCAGCGATGCGATCCGCTCCGCGCGCGAGGCGACAGGCGCGCTGTCGACGCGAGCGAAATCGTTCGTTGCCGATGTCTGGCCGCACGCGGTCGAAGCCAGCCGCAAGACGGGCATCCCGCCGCAGTTCATGGTGGCGCAGGCCGCGCTGGAAACCGGCTGGGGCGAAAGGCAGCTTCGCCAGGCGGATGGCAGCCCCAGCTACAACCTCTTCAACATCAAGGCCGGCAGCAGTTGGGGCGGGCGCACGGTGAATGTGAGCGCCACCGAATACGCCAACGGGCGCGCCTACAGCGAGCCGTCGAACTTCCGCGCCTACGGGTCGTATGCCGAATCCTTTGCCGACTACGCGCGCCTGCTGTCGAGCAGCCCGCGCTACGCGGCGGTGCTCGGCCAGCGCGACGCCGACGGCTTCGCGCGCGGGCTGCAGCAGGCGGGCTATGCCACCGATCCGATGTACGCCGACAAGCTCGCCCGCATCATCGGCGGCAGCACGCTGCGCAACGCGCTCGCTTCGGCGGCCTGAGCTTCGAGGGAGTTCTGATGCATTGCTGGCAAGGATCTTGCTGATCGTTGCCTGACCTCGCGTATCAGGAACATTGCCATGTCGAGCCTGCTGAACATCGGACTGACCGGCCTCTACGCCGCCCAGGCGCAGCTCACCACCACATCGCACAACATCAGCAATGCGGCCACGCCCGGCTATCACCGGCAGACGGTGCAGCAGAGCAATGCGGAGCCCTTGCTCAAGGGGGGCTCGTTCTTCGGCCAGGGCACGGAGGTGGATTCCGTGCAGCGCTCCTACAGCCAGTACCTGGAAGGCCAGGTGATGCTCAACGATAACCGTCGTGCCGAGTACGCGGCCTACAGCCAGCAGGTCAGCCAGGTGGACAACCTGCTCGGCGATCCATCGGTCGGCCTGGCGCCGGCGATGGCCGACTTCTTCGCCGCCGCGCAGGACGTGTCGGCGAACCCGACGAACATCGCCTCGCGTCAGGCGCTGCTGTCGACCGGCGAATCCCTGGTCGCGCGCTTCCAGTCGCTCGGTGGGCGGCTTGACGAGATCAGCCGGGGTGTGGATGCCGACATCGATGCGACGGTCAGCAGCATCAACAGCTACGCCCGCCAGATCGCGGAGCTGAACCAGCGCATCCTCGACTCGCGCGCCACCAGTGGCGGCGCCACGGCCAATGACCTGTACGACCTGCGCGACAAGGCAGTGACGGGGCTGAACCAGCTCGTGCGCGCCACCACGTTGCCGCAGGACGACGGCTCGATCTCGGTCTTCATCGGCAGCGGGCAGCGCCTGGTCCTGGGCAACGACGCCGCGCAGCTTGGCACCGCGCCGGGCGCCGGCGAAGGCGG
>NZ_JAYSBZ010000151.1:0-2875 GCF_041915145.1 Aquabacterium sp.
TGGCAAGGCGACGGACGATGTGGCCAAGCTGCTCGCGCGGCTAGACGACAGGAAGGTCGGCGATGTGGTGGTCTTGTCAGTGGAACGGGCCGGCAAATCGCGCGAGGTGCGTGTGGAGCTGCAACCGGGGATTTGATCGAGGCGACCCGGTCTATCAGGCGGCGCGGAGCAGGCAAGTCGCCTCGGCCTCTCGCCGCGTGACAAGCCCCGGCAGTACCTTGCCACCGCCATACACCCAGCGCCGCAGCTCTTGGCCCGCACTATGCCAGTCCCGCTGGTTTATCCGCCGCCGCAGCGTCGACGTTTGAAGTCGCCCCGCGCCGAGGTTGAAGGTGAAGTCGACGATGGCCGCGAGTCGCTTTTCTGGCTCGGTGGCCAGCACCGGGCAGTAGCGCAGCGTCGCGTTCAATGCCGTCATGAGGTCGGCAGCCAGGTAGCGCTCTGCGTCGGTCTCCGTGATCGGTGGGTGCTTCGGATCGCAGAGGTGGCCGTAGCCGATGGTCCAGTAGCCGGCTGGGCAGACGTAGGGATGCGCGCGGCCGGGCTCGTTCTTCGGCACGCGGTGAAAGCCCTCGAAACGCTTGGCCAGATCGATGGCCGCCTGCGGAACCGCGATCACGACCGCACCCGGTCGAACACACGTCCGAGGAACCAGAAGTTCAGCACGCCGGCCCACAGGGCTTGGTCGGCATCGGTCCAAGCATGGACGATGGCGACGCCCCAGTCGGCACCGCCTTCGATGGCAGCCACGAAGGCGGCCGTCTTGGCGGCGCAGTACAGTGCCATGAACCAGTAAGTGATGACTGGACGGACGCTGCTCGACAGAGCATCGGCCCAGCGGACGACACTTTTTTCGCCCTGGGTGCGAACGGCTTCGCGCAGCGTTTCTATCGCCCCCACGTTCCACGCCGCATCGGCACCTGCGACGATTTCGTCCATGCGCTGAGCACCGCGTAGCTTCTCGAATTCGAGCGCCTTGTCCTGCATCGCCAGTTCGTGGCCACGCTCACCTTTGCGGTCGAGCCATTTCAGGAGTTCTGGCGCGAGACGGAAGGCCCCGCCGAGGAGACCACCGAGCAAGGTCTCGATCATTGCGGGCCCCCCATCAGTTTGAGCTTGATGGCGGCACCGACCAGCAGAGCGGCCAGGATGCCGGTGGTGATGACCTTGACGGTGGTCTGCCAGGCCGTGCGCCGGGCATCGCGCCAGGCTTCCAACAGGTCGCGCAGTTCACGGATGTCGCGGGCGGCGTGGCCGTTTTCCAGGCCAAGGTGGGTCAGGACACGCTCGGCTCCGCGTTCAGCGGCGCGGTCGAGCAGTTCGTCGAAGTCCTCGCGTCGCAAGAGCAGCATGTTCTCGACGAGCGCAGGCTGTTGTTGTTCGGGTTCGGTCATTGCGGTCTCCAGAAATGCGAAACCCGCCTCGCGGGCGGGTTTCTGGTGGGTACGAAGATGGGAAATCAGATGGCGAGGCCTGCGCTCCAGCCGGTGGACTTGTAGGCCGAGAGCTTGGCTTCGTCCTCGATGTAGCAAAGCCAGCCGATCTTGGGCGCGTGGTACTCCCAGGCATCGGCGATGCGCACCGCGATCTGGTTGGCTTTGCCTGCCCACACGCCCGTGGCAGCGGCAGGAATGAGGTAGCGGTCGCCGTTGGCGGGGCTGGCCGGTGGCGTGGTCAGGTCGCGGTCTTTCACGGATAGGCCGACCACAGCGCCGAGGCGCTTGAGGTTGGCGTCCATGCCGGTGTCCCAGCCGCTCTCGCCGAGCGTCCAGCCGTAGTTGAGTCCAAGGTTCGGGTCGGTCGATGACATGGTTTATCTCCAGAGATTCGATGTCTGGCGAATGCGTCGGACTGCGTCCGGGTCGCCGGTGCGATGGCTTTGCTGCGGGTGCTGTCGCCAATGCCGCCCAACGACAGGCAGGTACAGCACCCCGCCGCGCTTGGCCACGAGCAGGGTCAGCAGCCAGTCGGCGAAGTTGTTGATGTCGCTGGTTTCCTTGAGCACGGCCTCAACGGCCGCTCGACGCATCACGATCAGGCCGTGCACATGGCTGGCGCTGTTCGCGTGCTGCCAGCGGCTGTAGGCCAGACGCCGCACCGCAATGTCGTGGCCGTTCTCGTCGGTCAGCGCCTCATCGGTGTAGGCCATCACCGCTTGTGGGCAAGCATCCAATGCATCGGCCAGTTGTGTGAAGGCGCTCGCTCCGTACAGATCGTCGGGATCGACGAAGGACACCAGCGGCAAGGTGCCTTGCGCATAGCCTGCCGCGCGTGCCTCACCGATGCGTCCCGGAATGCCCGGTAGAACATGCAACTGGATCGGCGCACCTTCAAGACTGGCGATACAGGCCTCCCGCCATTCGGCAGGTTCGTTCAGGGTGAGCAGATGAACATCAATGCGTGCTTCCATCACACACCTCCCCAATACTGTCCCCAGCGCAGGCCGTAGCCTGCGCGATCCATGACCCGCACCTGCGGCTGCCAGCTGCTCAAACCCTCGCGCTCGGCACTGATTTCGACGGTGATGCGCTCGCCCAGCACACCGGCATCCAGCGCGGCCACTGCTGCCGTCCAGATAAAGGCAGTGCCGAGCAGTCCCGTTTCGGTGTGCGCCAGCACGCCGTTGCGATTGCGGATACGCAGCGTGTAGGTCACGCCCAGTTCTGGCCCGATATCGCCTTCGTCTTGCTGCACGAGGTAGGCGGTCTGCTGCGTGCGGTCGCGATGGGCCCACGCGACGGTGATGTCACCGGCCACCACGGCAGGCTCGGTTTGGCCATTGAGGCGGATACGGCCGGGTGGATACGGCAAAGCCTGCCGACCGGCCAGCACCATCGGCTGCCCGTTGGCGGCCAGCACAGGATCGCCCTGATCC
>NZ_JAYSBZ010000152.1:0-2851 GCF_041915145.1 Aquabacterium sp.
CGCGGCAATCTTCGGCAGACACGCGCCCTGGTCCAGCACCGGCGTCACGCAGCCCATCACGACATCGTCTACCCGCGCGGTGTCAAAACCGTGGCGGCGGACCAGTTCCTGCATCAACCCAACCGTCAGCGCGATCGGCTTGACGTCGTGCAGGCTGCCGTCCGCCTTGCCCTTGCCACGAGGCGTGCGGATCGCCTCGAAAATGAATGCTTCGCTCATGCTGCCTTGAACTCCCCCCGGAATAACTGAGGGCAAGTTAGTTGAGCGAGCGTTTGCTTGGCAAATTAATCGTGCGCAACGCCTGGGCGGTTGTGCTATCCGGCAAGCCTGTTGAGGATCACAAAAAACTGACCCACTTATAGGGTCCGCGATCGCCGAAAACTGACCCACGTAGAGACACTGTCCCGCTCTGAGCTGAGCGGGGGAAACAGGAGTGATCAGCGTGGGCATGTTGGCCAAGATCAGGCGGCTGCATTTGCGCGATGGACTGTCCATCCGCGAGGTGAGTCGTCGCACGGGGTTGTCACGTAACACCGTGCGTGAGTGGTTGCGCCAGGAGGGCGTGACCGAACCGAAGTACGCGAAGCGTGAGCGCCCCAGCGTGGTCGCGCCGTGGGCCGGGCAGTTGGAAGGGGCGCTGCGCGCCGATGCGCATCGACCGGTGCGCGAGCGTCGTACGGCCAAGGCGCTGTTCGAGCAAATCCAGGCGTTGGGCTATCGTGGCAGTTACCCGCGCGTGGTGGTGTGGGTGCGCCGCTGGCGCGAAGCGCAGGCGGCCGCGCCCCGGCGTGCCGCGTTCGTGCCCCTCGCCTTCGAACTCGGGGAAGCCTTCCAGTTCGACTGGAGTTGCGAGTACGTCTTCATTGGTGGCCTGCGTCGGCGCCTGGAAGTCGCGCATACCAAGCTTGCCGCCTCGCGGGCGTTCTGGCTCACCGCCTACCCGAGCCAGAGCCATGAGATGTTGTTCGACGCGCATGCACGCGCGTTTGACGCCTTCGGCGGTGTGCCGCGGCGCGGCATCTACGACAACATGAAAACGGCTGTCGATAAGGTCGGCGTCGGCAAGGCGCGTGCGGTGAATGCACGCTTTGCCGCGATGTGTTCGCACTACCTGTTCGAGCCCGAGTTCTGCAACCGCGCCAGCGGTTGGGAGAAAGGGATTGTCGAGAAGAACGTCCAGGATCAGCGGCGCACAATCTGGCGCGAAGCGGCCGAGCAGCGCTGGCCCGATCTGGCGAGGTTAAACGCCTGGCTCGCCTCGCGTTGCCGCCAGAGCTGGGAAGAAGCCGCGCATCCGGACTGGCCGCTGCTCACGGTCGCCGACGTGCTGCAGGATGAGCGTGCCCAGTTGCTGCCGCTCGCCCAGCGCTTCGATGGTTATATCGAACAACCGGTGCGCGTCTCGCACACCGGACTGATTCACTTCCAGCGCAACCGCTACAGCGTGCCGACCGCCCACGTTAACGCCGTGTTGAGCCTGCGCATCTATCCGGAAGAACTCGTGCTGATTGCCGAGGGCGGTGTTGAAGTCGCACGGCAACCGCGCAGCTTCGAGCGCGATCAGACGCGTTACGACTGGCGCCACTACATCGACCTGGTGCAAACCAAGCCCGGTGCGCTACGCAACGGCGCACCGTTTCGCGTCATGCCCGAGCCCCTGCAAATCCTGCAACGCCACCTGCTGCGTCACGCCGGCGGGGATCGCGTGATGGCGCAGGTGCTCGCTGCCGTACCGATCCACGGTCTCGACGCCGTGCTGGTCGCGGCCGAGCTCGCACTCGAGGCCGGCCGTCCCAGCGCCGAGCATGTCCTCAACGTGCTGGCTCGGCTCAAAGAGGCACCCTCCGGGCATGTGCCCGCCGTCGCCTTGGCGCTGACACTCAGCGAGGAACCACGGGCCGATGTGAATCGCTACGACCGGTTGCGCGGAGGCGTGCAATGAGCAACGCGATTGTGATGCGCCTGAAGGCGCTCAAACTCCATGGCATGGCGGCCAACTGGCCCGAGCTGCTCGCCCGCTGCCAGCATGCTGCGCTCGGCCCCGAGGCGCTCATCGAACAACTGCTCGAAGCTGAAACGGCCGAACGCACGGTGCGTTCGATCGCTTATCAGATGACTGCAGCGCGCTTTCCCGCACATCGGGATCGGGCGGGCTTCGATTTCTCGGCCGCCCACGTCGACCAAGCCCTCTTCGATACGCTGCACACCACCGCCTTCACCGAAGCCGCGCACAACGTGGTCTTCATCGGCGGGCCGGGCACCGGCAAGACCCATCTGGCCACCGCGCTGGGTGTGGAAGCGGTGCAGCGATATGGCAAGCGCGTGCGCTTTCACCCCACGATCGAACTGGTAAACGCGCTCGAACAGGAGAAGGCGGCCGGCAAGGCCGGCCAGATCGCGCATCGGCTGATGTACGCCGACATGCTGATTCTCGATGAACTCGGTTATCTACCGTTCAGCCAAGCCGGCGGGGCCTTGCTCTTTCACCTGCTCAGCAAGCTCTACGAGCACACCAGCGTGGTGATCACGACCAATCTGAGCTTCTCCGAGTGGGGCAGCGTGTTCGGTGATGCAAAGATGACCACCGCGCTCCTCGATCGGCTCACCCATCACTGCCACATCGTCGAGACCGGCAACGAGTCCTGGCGCTTCCGGCACAGCACGGCCACCGCTGACGCACTTCGCGCCACGTCATCCAAGAAACGAAAAGGAGGCAAAACCGAACCGCAGGAACAACTGACTTTCACAGACCAAGGCCCCCTCGGGTAGCCTTGCAGGGTGGGTCAATTTTCAATGATCGCACTGGGTCAGTTTTAGGTGATCGCCAACACAAAAGCACTCCAGGGAGCGG
>NZ_JAYSBZ010000153.1:0-2830 GCF_041915145.1 Aquabacterium sp.
CGAACAGGACCGTGAAACAAGACCGCGCCGATGATAGTGAGGTCCGCCCTCGTGAAAGTAGGTCATCGTCAGACTAACCCCATCACTCAACGCCCGAGACCACTCCTGGTCTCGGGCGTTCGTGCGTCAACGCGTCAAAAAAACATGTAGATCGATTGAATCGGGCGACCGCGAGGACGATGTCATGTGAAGTGGTGCCGAAGTGCTCGCGCTGTAAGCACCCGGCGAACCCGTCTTGCCGTTTCGCTCAGGCGCGGACGGCCGGCTGCCAGCGATGCGGCAGCAACTCCCCAATCCGGCTGTAGGGCTGGGTCGGCAACCGTTCGAGCACATCCTTCAGATACGCGAAGGGCTCGTGGCCGTTGAGGCGTGCGGATTGGATCAGGCTCATGATCGCAGCGGCACGCTGGCCCGCCCGCAGGCTCCCCGCGAACAGCCAGTTCTTGCGCCCGAGCGCAATCGGCCGGATCTGGTTCTCGATCCAGTTGTTGTCGATGGGGACGCGACCGTCGCCCACGTAGTGCGTGAGCGCCGCCCAGCGTTTGAGGCTGTAATCGATGGCGCGGGCGATGCCCGAGCCGTTGGGAACCTGGGTGCGTCGCGCGAGCAGCCACGCATGCAGGCGTTCGAGGAGGGGACGGGCCTTCGCTTCCCGTAAGCGCAGCCGGGCGTCGATGTCGAGTTCGAGCGCTTCGCGTTCGACACCGTAGAGTTGGCCGATGGCCTCGAGCGCCTCGCTGGCGATCTGGCTCTGCCCCTGATTGGCAAGATCGAAGAACTTGCGCCGCGCGTGCGCCATGCAGCCGGCTTCCTTCACGCCCAGCGCGATTAGCGCCTTGTAGCCGGCGTAGTCGTCGCAGATCAACGTGCCGCGCCACTCCCCCAGAAACGCCTGGGCATGGCGGCCCGCGCGGCTGTCGGCGAAGTCGTAGACCACGGCCTTGATCGGATCGAACGCGCCAACGCTGTAGGACCACAGGTAGGCGCGGTGCGTCTTGCCCGCACCCGGGTCGAGCATCGCCACCGGGGTCTCATCCGCGTGCAGCACGGGGTGCGCCAGCAAGTCGGCCTTGAGTGCATCGACCAGCGGCTGCAGATGCACGCCGCTTGTGCCCACCCACTGGGCCAGCGTCGATTGCGGAATCGCCAGTCCAGCCCGACCGAAGATGCCTTCCTGGCGGTAGAGCGGCAGATGGTCCTGGTATTTGGCCACCAGCACTTGGGCGAGCAGCCCGGCGGTCGGGATGCCTTTGTCGATGATGTGTGCCGGCACGGTTGCCTGCACCAGGGTCTCGCACGCCGCACACGCCCACTTGCCCCGGATGTGGCGCTCGACGGTAAAGCGGCCCGGGGTGTAGTCGAGCTTCTCGGCGACGTCCTCGCCGATGCGGCGCATCTGGCAGCCGCAGGCGCACGTGGTCGAATCAGGTTCGTGACGGATCTCGGTGCGCGGCAGCTCGGGCGGCAGCGGCTTGCGCCGGGCCTGCCCCTTGGGCGTCGATGTGCCGGCACCGGGCTGGAGCTGCTCGAGCTCTTCGCTCATCGCCGCCAGGTCGGCCTCGGCGGTTTCCTCGAAGAGCTGCACCTGCTCGCTCGACAGGCGCTCGGCCTTCACGCCGAAACGATGACGCTTGTGCAGCGCCAGCTCATGCGTGAGCCGCTCGATCTTGGTCTGACGCCACACGAGCTCGCGCTCCTGCTCGATGAGCAGGCGGCGCAAGGTGTCGGCGTCCAGTTGGTCGAGGTCGGCGGGCAGCGGCATGGGCGGATCATGCCCGGGCACGCCTTGCCGCACCATCGGGGCATCCGCCGATGGCGTCCGCTCAGAGTGTCCGGATCACCCCGCCATCGCCGAGCCGCTGCCACGGCAGCCCGAGCACCAGCGCATCGAACTGCGCCCGGGTGAGGGCGACACTGCCCTGGCCCTCGGTCCAGTGAAACCGCCCCTGATTCAAGCGCCGGCACGCGAGCCACACCCCGAAACCGTCATGGATCAGCACCTTCAGGCGCGTGCCGCGCCGGTTGCTGAAGAGATAGGCGTGATGGGGCTGTGCTTCACCGAACACGCGTACCACCTGCGCGAGCAGCGTGTCCATGCCCGCGCGCATGTCCAGGGGCGCGACCGACAGCCACAGGGCCTCAATGCGGATCATGCAAGCCACTCGCGCAGCCACGCCCCGCACGCATCGGCCGCCTGGAGCGGCCATTCGACCTTCACACGTGCATTGCCATGTTGCGCTTCAACTCGGATCACCGGCGCCTCGACGGCGGTGGCGAACTGCACCGGCATAAAGCCCGGCTCAGCCAACGCGGTGAGCTCTGCGCTGCCAGGCTTGCGCCGGCTCGGTGGCGCGATGCCGCGCTCGCGCATCCAGCGATGGACCTGATTGGCGTTCAGGCCGTTGGCCAGGGCCACGCCGGCCACCGAGACGCCCGCCTCACAACATGCCGAGACCACCGAGCGCTTGAATGCTTCGCTGTGCGTGCGCCGGCCTCGGCGCGGAATGACCACATCCATCGTGTCCACCATCGAAAATTAGTGGACACGATCTTCAAGGGGCTAAGCGGCTGGGGGAAGGCGGGTTCGCCGGGGGCTTACCTCCGAGACATGAACGAGACCGAAGGTCATAACGGATCGCCGGCCAGCCTGTTCGATGACCTGCCGGCTGTCGAGGAACAACAGGTGATCGCGGCGAAGCAGGCGCGGGCGGCTTCACGCCGGCAAGGCGCGGCGCGATTGCTGCAGCCCAAGCGCAGGCAGATCGAACTGCGCGCCTCGGACCTGGAGTCGCTGCTGGGTGAGGATCACCGGGCTCGGCTGGTGTGGGGC
>NZ_JAYSBZ010000154.1:0-2733 GCF_041915145.1 Aquabacterium sp.
GGTGCAACGCCTGATCGACGAAGGCAAGATCACCGAGACCCAGGCCAACACCCATCCGCAAGCCAATCTGCTGACCGGCTGTCTGGGCACCCAGCAGGATCCGCCGGTGGAGATCACCCCGCTGGACCGGATCGAAGTGGGCGACACGCTGCTGGCCTGCTCCGATGGTCTGTGGCACTACCTGACCCCGCGCGAGCTGGGCGCCATCGTCAGCGCGCTGCCGCCACGCGAGGCCAGCGAAATGCTGATCGGCAAAGCCCGTCAACGCGCACGCGGCATGGGTGACAACCTGTCGCTCGCCCTGGTGCGTTTCGACGCCATCGCCTGAGGCCCCTCCGGAAGCCCCAGGGCGCGCCACCTCAGGTCAACGAGGTATCCACCGTCCTGCGTTCGAGCGCCAGGTACTCGGCCGAGCGCATCTCGTTGAGGCGGGACACGGTGCGGGGAAACTCGTGCGCCAAGGGCCCGTCCTGGTACAGCTGCTCGGCCGGCACCGCCGCCGACAAGATCAGCTTGACCCGCCGGTCGTAGAGCACATCCACCAGCAACGTGAAGCGGCGGGCCTCCGACGCCAGACGGGGCGGCATCTGCGGCACCCCGGACAGTAGCAGCGTGTGGAAGCGCGAGGCCAGCTCCAGGTAGTCGTTCTGTGAACGCGGCCCGCCGCACAGGGTCTGGAAGTCGAACCAGATCACGCCGCCCGCGCGCCGACGGGCCTTCAGCTCACGGTGCTCGATGTTGAGCACCGGGTTCTCGTCCGGCGCCTCGGCCAGTTCGTCGAAGGTCCGCGCCATCGCCGCCTCGGCCTCGGGCCCCAGGGGCGTGTGATACAGATCCACCTGCTCCAGGGTGCGACGGCGGTAGTCGACGCCGGCATCGACGTTGATCACCTCCAGATTGGCCTTGAGCAGCTCGATGGCCGGCAAGATGCGGTCGCGGTGCAGGCCGTTGGGATACAGGCCATCGGGGTGGAAGTTGGAGGTGGTGACGATGGACACCCGGTGCGCGAACAGGGATTCGAGCAGCCGGTAGAGGATCATCGCGTCCGTCACATCGGCCACGTGGAATTCGTCAAAGCAGATCAGGCGGTAGCGCCGGGCGATACGGGCACCCAGCTCCTCCAGCGGGTTCTGCCGCCCCTTGAGGTCCTGCAACTGGCGGTGCACCTCGCGCATGAACTCGTGGAAATGCAGGCGCGTCTTGCGCGTCAGCGGCACCGCGCGGTAGAAGCAGTCCATCAGGAAGCTCTTGCCGCGCCCCACCCCGCCGTACATGTACACGCCGCGCGGAATGGGCGGCTTGACCAGCGCCTTGGTGAGCGCGTTGCTGCGGCGGGCCTTGTAGGCCGTCCATTCGTTCTCGCAACGCTCCAGCGCCGCGACGGCGCGCAGTTGGGCCTCGTCGGCCTTGAAGCCGTTCTCGGCAAGCAATTGCTCATACAGCTGGCGAACGCTCATCGGTCAAACCATCTCAAAGGGCAAGAAAAGGCCCGCCGGCCTGGGCAGGCGGGCGGGCCGGTGGGCAAGCCGGGGCGAATGCCCCGGGCCGCCCGGCTGCTCAGAAGTTGAGCGTGCGCTTGTCCACCGCAAGAGCGGCTTCCTTGGTCGCCTCGCTCAGGCTGGGGTGGGCGTGGCAGATGCGCGCGATGTCCTCGGCCGAGGCCTTGAACTCCATCGCCACCACGGCTTCGGAGATCAGCTCCGAGGCCATCGGGCCGATGATGTGCACGCCCAGGATCTCGTCGGTCTTGGCATCAGCCAGAAACTTGACGAAGCCAGTGGTGTCGCCCAGCGCACGGGCCCGGCCGTTGGCCAGGAAGGGGAACTGGCCCGCCTTGTAGGCCACGCCCTCGGCCTTGAGCTGCTGCTCGGTCTTGCCGACCCAGGCGATCTCCGGGCTGGTGTAGATGACCCAGGGGATGGTGCCGAAGTTGACGTGACCGTGCTGACCGGCGATGCGCTCGGCCACCGCCACGCCCTCTTCCTCGGCCTTGTGCGCCAGCATCGGGCCACGCACCACGTCGCCCACCGCCCAGACGCCCGGCAGGTTGGTCTTGCACTCGGCGTCAACGACGATGGCGCCGCGCTCGTCGAGCTGCAGGCCCACGGCCTCGGGGTTCAGGCCGATGGTGTTGGGCACGCGGCCGATCGAGACGATCAGCTTGTCCACCTCCAGCGTCTGGGCCTCGCCCTTG
Source organism: Aquabacterium sp. (assembly GCF_041915145.1). Taxonomy (GTDB): domain Bacteria; phylum Pseudomonadota; class Gammaproteobacteria; order Burkholderiales; family Burkholderiaceae_C; genus Aquabacterium. Next base: position 2,195 of record NZ_JAYSBZ010000154.1, read on the forward strand.
GCGTTGGCATAGCTGAGCGTGATGCTCTTCTTGCCCTTCTTGACCTCGCCGATCTTCACGCCCAGCTCGATCTTCAGACCTTGCTTGGTGAAGACCTTCAGGGCCTCCTTGGCCACGGATTCATCAGCCGCGGCCATGAAGGTCGGCATGGCTTCGAGGATGGTCACCTCGGCGCCCAGGCGGCGCCAGACCGAGCCCATTTCCAGGCCGATGACACCGGAGCCGATCACGCCCAGCTTCTTCGGCACGGCGCCGACGCGCAGTGCGCCGTCGTTGGACAGGATCAGGTCCTCGTCGAACTCGGCCCCCGGCAGTTGGCGGGCATTGGAGCCGGTGGCGATGATGACCTGCTTGGCCACCAGCACCTCTTCGGCGGCGCCGGCCACCTTGACTTCGTAGGCACCGTCCTTGGCACCGGCGAAGGAGCCGCGGCCGTGGAAGAAGCTGACCTTGTTCTTCTTGAACAGGTAGAGGATGCCGTCGTTGTTCTGCTTCACGACGGTGTCCTTGCGGGCCACCATCTTGGCCACGTCCATCTT
>NZ_JAYSBZ010000155.1:0-2726 GCF_041915145.1 Aquabacterium sp.
GCCGTCTGGCTCAACGGGCGCGAAGCCGCCGCGCTGCAGGCTGCCGTCGACGCGCTGAACCGCGACGCACCGCACCACCCCGCGCAGGCCCTGGCCTTCGACATCACCGACCCCGCCGCCACCGACGCCGCCTTTGCCACGCTGGCCGCGCACGGCGGCGTGCAGATCCTCGTCAACAACGTCGGCCTGCGCGACCGCCGCCCGCTCGACGCCTTCGCGCTGGGCGAGGTGCGCGCCCTGCTCGACGCCAACCTCGTCGCTCCCTTCGACCTGGCCCGCCGCGCGGCGCGGCAAATGGGCACCGGCGGGCGCATCGTCAACATCACCTCGATCGCCGGCCCGATCTCGCGCGGCGGCGACGCGGTCTACACCATGGCCAAGGGCGGGCTGGACGCACTCACCCGCGCGCTGGCCGCCGAGCTCGGCCCGCGCGGCGTCACCGTCAACGCCGTGGCGCCGGGCTACTTCGCCACCGATGCCAACGCCGCCATGGTGGCCGACCCCGACGTGGCCGCCTGGCTGGGGCGGCGCACCTCGCTGGGCCGCTGGGGCCGCCCCGGCGGCGAGCTACATCACCGGGCAGACCCTGGCCGTCGACGGCGGCTACCTGGCGCACTTCTGATTTCTGGTTTCTAGAATCCCACCCCAAACAACCGAGGAGACCGCGTCATGTCGAAGTTCACCGCCGCACTGGCCGCGGCCGTGCTGGCCCTGGGGGGCTACCTGGCCTTCGCACCCATCCCCGCCCAACCCGTGGCCTGGACGCCACCGCGCGACGCCGGCTACAGCGGCGCCCACGCGCGCAACAACCGGCTGTCGCCCGTCAACCGCATTCCGCTCGCGCGCGACCACGGCCCCGAGCACATCGTGGCGCACGACGGCTGGATCTACACCGGCCTCAACAGCGGCGCCGTGGTGCGCCTGCGCGCCGACGCCCCCGCCGACGCGCAGCCCGAGACCGTGCTCAACACCGGCGGCCGCCCGCTCGGGCTGGACTTCGACGCCGAGGGCCACCTGCTGATCGCCGACGGCATCAAGGGCCTGCTCAAGGCCACGCTGCCCGCCAACGGCCGCCCGGCGGGCGTCGAGACGCTGGTGGCCAAGGTAGACGACGCCGTCAACGGCACCCCCGTGCTGGGCGACCCGATCCGCTTCGCCGACGCGGTGCTGGTGGCCAAGAACGGCACCGTCTACTTCACCGACGCCACCCGCCGCTTCGCCCCGGCCCAATGGGGCGGCACCTTCGAGGCCAGCGTGCTCGACACGCTCGAACACAGCTGCACCGGCCGCCTGCTCGCCTACGACCCGCAGACGCGCTACACCCGCGTCGTGCTGCGCGACCTGTGCTTCCCCAACGGCCTGGCGCTCACCGCCAACGAGCAGCACCTGCTGCTCAGCGAAACCGGCGCGTATCGCATCCTGCGCATCTCGGTCAACCTCGACGGCCTGAGCGCGCCGCAAGCCATCGGCCTGCCCGGCGACGCGGCCAAGGTGCTGATCGACAACCTGCCCGGCTTCCCAGACAACCTCATGCGCGGCGAAGGCGGCCGCATCTGGGTCGGCCTGACCAAACCCCGCAGCAGCGTCATCGACTTCGCCGCCCGCCACCCCTGGATGCGCGCGCTCACGCTGCGCCTGCCCAAGGTGCTGTGGCCCGTGCCGCCGGCCTACGGCCACGTCTTCGCCTTCGACGAAACCGGCAAGGTGCTGCTCGACCTGCAAGACCCCGCTGGCGGCTACCCCGAAACCACCGCCGTCACCGAAGCCGGCGGGCGGCTCTACATCCAGAGTCTGAACGCGCGCAGCATCGGCTGGGTCAGCAAGCAGGCCGCCGGGCTCTGACGCCACCGCCTCATGCGAACGATGCTGCGCGGCCTGGTGCTGCTCTACGGCGGCGTGATGGCCGCGCTGATGGTGCTGCTGTGGGGCCTGCTCAAGCTCACCGTGCGGGTGCGGCACCACCACCGCCCGCCCGACTTCGGCCAGCGCCAGACCATCGACTGCGCCTGGCATGAGTCGCTGCTGCCCTACTTCGTCGCCGGCCTGCCCTACGCCAAGCCCTACGTCTGGATGAACCACCCCGCGTGGTACATGAAAGGCATCCACCTCTACCTGCGGCTGATGGGCGTGCGCGCCCTGGTGATGGGCTCGTCCGGCCACGGCGGGCGGCGCGCGCTCGAGGGCGTGGTGACCCTGCTGCAACAACAACCCGGGTCGAGCACCTTCCTCAACCCCGACGGCCCCTACGGCCCGGCCCACCGCGTGAAAGACGGCGTGCTCGACCTCGCCCAGCGCACCGGCGCCCCCGTGGTGGCGCTGCGCCTGCGCTGCCACCACGCCTGGCGCGGCCCCACCTGGGACCGCAAATTCGTGCCCCTGCCGTTCAGCCGACTCGACGTGGTCTACAGCCCCGCGTGGCACGTCACGCCCGACAACCGCGAGGCCGTGCGCGCGGCCATCCAGCAGCACCTCGACGGCGCCTCCAGCCCACCCCTCTGAGCACACCGAACGCACCGTCAGGCTGGCGTCAACAAGCTTACAGTGTCGGCACAGCGTTGAAAAAAGGCAGGCGCGCACACTATGAACATCAAGCACCCACGCGCCACGCCTCGCACCATGGACTCCCTGCACATCCTGCTCGTCGAAGACGACCCCGGCCTTGCCGAATCCACCGGCCGCGCGCTGCGCTCGCAGGGCTGGGAGGTGGACGTCACCGCGCGCGGTGA
>NZ_JAYSBZ010000156.1:0-2705 GCF_041915145.1 Aquabacterium sp.
TGGTGCATCGAAGGCTCCTTTAGAACGCGTAGCTCAGGCTGGCGGCCACGAAATCGCGGTCACGCAGCGGGTTGGCATTGGACGAATAGTCGACCAAGGTGTTGGGGTCGGTGCCGCTGTAGCGGCGGCCGCCGATGTAGTCGGTATACGAGAGGTCGAGCTTCCAGCGTTTGTCGGCACTCACCAGTGCGCCGCCGATGCTCAGCGAGCGCGAGCCCTGATTGAACGTGGGGCTGACGCCATGCACGTCGTGCGAGAAGGCCACGCGCGGCGACAAGGTGGCACCCATGAACAGGTCGTTGTAGTCGAGTTGGTAATAGACGACGTAGCCCCAGGAGTTGCGGGTTGTAAAGCCCGCGGTCTGCGTGGCGATGCTCGAGAAGCTAGCCGCGGCAGCCAGCAAGGGCGCCAGCGCCGGTGAAGGCAAGTAAATACCTTGCGCATCGAAGTACTGGTCTTTGGGTAGCAGCAAACGGGTGTAGCCGACCTCGGCAGCGAGCGCGCTCGACTGAGCCCCCAGCGTTTGACCAAACATTTTGGTTGCGCCCAATTGAACCTGGTGCATCTTCACCCGCTGATAGCCCTGCAGCAAGCTGCCCGGTGCTGGCGATCCGGGGATGGCTCCGGGGTGCAGACCTTCAATCATGGACAAGATGCCAGCCTCTGCAGCCAAATCAGTCACTGACTTCTGAATCGGCTGGTTGGGCCGATACGAGTATTCGCTCTGCAATGCAATGCCGAACGGCCCTTCCCAGCGCCCGCTGAGGCCGAACAACTTGATGCGGTCAGGGTATTCAACGTAGTAGGAGGCATCGCCTTGACCTGTCGCCGACGACGACGGCATATTGCCCGCCGTGAACGACAAGATTGGGATACGGCTGGTGTATTGCATGGCATAGGCGCCAAGCTCCAGGTGTGCCAACTCCGGAATCGAGTAGCGCGCTGACATCCCGAACTGATCGCTGGCTCGGGCCTTGGGCCCGTTGACGCGATCGACCCAGGACTGCGACGGATCCAGATTGCGCTGATCCGGCGCCGCCGAATTCAAGTAGATGCGATCCGTGCCGACCCGGCCGCCTACCACGTCTTCAGTGCTGAAGAACGTCCCTCGCGGATCCAGCCGATAGTGATCGGCACGGAACAGCACGAAGCCCTCGACACTGGCACGCGAGGTGAGTTGCTGTGACGCCCACAGCATCGGAGTCGGGATGTAGGCTTCGCGCAGCTCGGTGCCAGGCGAGCGGATCAGCGACACGTCGATGGGGTTGATGACGCTGATGCCGTTCTGGATGAACAGGCTCTCGCCCCAGTTCACTACCTGCTGGCCCAGGCGCACCGAGAAGGGCTTGCCGCCGATCTCTTCGCTGTCGCGCACGTACAGATCGAGCAGGCGCACATCGTGGCCGGTGGCCTTCTTGGAGCCGCCGAGCTCGTCGATGTTGTCGCGCGAGGCGACTTCGTCGTAGGCGTAGGTGAGCCGACCGAAGAGGCCGAAGTTGCCGCGCGAGATGTCGAGCTCATGCGTGGCCCGCGCCACGTTGCTGACGAGGTGGCCGCGCTTGAAGTTGAGGTCGCCGTCGTCGTTGGTCACGCTTTGCGCCGTGCCACCCACCGGGCTGTAGGCCGCGTTGCCCAGGCCGATGTTGGCCTTGTCGGGCTTGCTCGCGCGCACCGCCAGACCGTAGGTCAAGGTGGTGTCGAAGCTGCCGCTCCAGCCGTCGTCGGTGCGGATCTCGATGGCGTGGGCCGCGTGCATGCAGCCCAGGGCCAGCAGGGCTGCCGCCAGGGCAGACAGCCGCGGCCGCGTGGCCGTCACTTGAGTGGAACCGATTCTCATGTGGGTGCTCCTCTTCTAGCGGTTGGGTTGGATTGGATAAGGCAGGGAACAAGCAGGCAAGATGGGTTAATACGCGTTGAGCCCGGTGGGCATTTCGCCGCGCGAATAGGCCTGCGCGGCGCGCCCCTCGTCTTTGCGCAGCCGCCGGTTGGCGATGAAGCGCACCAGCCAGGGCAAGGTGCCGACGCGCTGTCCGGTGAGCGTGGCCAGCACGTAGGCCTTGGCGCACTTTTCGAGCAGCTCGGCGTTGAAGATCAGGCGCTCGCGGGTGAGGCCCAGACACAACACGAAGTCGTCGAACACATAGGCGTTGGCCCCGGCCGACAGCAGGCCGTGCGCGCGAGGGGGCAAGGCGATGATGGGCTGCGCCGCATGAGCCACCTCGCGCCCAAGGTGGCGCACCTGTTCGTCGAACACGGCAGGCATGGTCTGGCGCAGCTGGATGAGCTCGCGCGCCCAAGGCTGCTGGCTGATGAAGACGCCGCCCACGTCCGGGCGAGACTGATACACCGCCGCGTGAACGGCCGCCACGCCCCCCACCGCCGCCCCGCGCAGCGCCTGAGGGCCGGGCGCGTGCGGGCGATCGGACTCCAGCAGCATGAAGGTTTCGCCGCCCGGCACGCGCAGCGACAGGCTGCCTCGCGGCGCCTGGTCGGTGGCCGCCAAGCCCTTTTCGTGCAGGCGCTGCCACGCCGTCACGGCCAGCTCGGGCCAGTCTGACGAGCGCGCCGAGCGCGGCGCGGATGAATCGACCACGGTGCTGCTCATGGCGTCACACCAGCTTCAGAACGGTCTCGAAGCGGTTGAGCGCCTCGTCGATCACCTCGTCGGTGTCGGCCATGCTGGTGTAGAGCCGCGAGCCCGCCAG
>NZ_JAYSBZ010000157.1:0-2637 GCF_041915145.1 Aquabacterium sp.
GCGGCCATGCGGCGGCCCTGGTACATCTGGGCGATCACGCTGCTTTGCCGGGCATCGAGCCCGGCGCGCTTGACGTTCTTCAGCACCATGTTCGGCAGCGCCAGGTTGCCGCGCAGCGCCAGCGGCAGCTGATCGGTGAAGGCCATGGCGCCCGGCTGACCGCTGGCGTTGCGCGCCCCACCCAGCTCCACCACCAGCCGGTTCAGAAAGCCCGACTGGTAGTTGCGCGTGCCGCCCAGCGGCTGGCCAAGCTCGATGCTGTCTTGCGTCTCGAAGTGACTGCGCGAGGTGTCGTCGGTGCCGGCAAACGGCACGAAGGCCAACTGCTGCTTCTGCCACAGCGGATACAGCGTGTCGCGCAGCGCCGGGTGCAAGCCCCAGGTGGCGTCGAGCGGCAAGGCGGTGTCGGGCGTGCCGGCTGCGGGTCGGGCGATGGCGATGTTGGGGCGCGACTGGTAATAGAAGTCGCTGCCCACCGGCACCAGCACATTGGCCGCGTCGTAGGCGCCGCGCAAGAACACCACGAGCAGCTTGCTGCGCCCCGCCGAGGGCGACGCGGCGGCCAGCAACCGGGTCGACAGCACCGGCAGGGTGGACGCTGCCAGGCCTTGCAGCAGGGCGCGGCGCGAGAGATGAAATGAGTCCGACATGGTGAGCTCCGGGGGGCGGCTGACGGGGGCGGTCAACGCAGCATGAATTCGGGCGACGACAGCAGGTAGGTGTTCCACTCCTGCGGCGAACGGGCCTGATCGAGCGCCTGCCGCGTGGCGGCGCTCAGCGCGGGTTCGATGGCCTGGTAGTACAGCGCATTCGCTAGTTGCGGAAAGGCCGGGCGCTCGGCCGGCGCGGGTTGGCCGCTGTCGGCGTCGGGCTTGTACAGACCGGCGCTGCCGCTGCCCAGCATGCGGGCGATCTCGAAGCGCGTGTTCATCTGCCCCGCGCCTGACCAGCTCGCTTCGGTGAGCGGATAGCCGTCGGGCGTCTGGTGGTTGTAGAGCCCTTCGCCCATGCGGTTGAGCGCGTTGACGATGGGCATGGCGTTGAGGATGAGCTTGTCGTCGTAGGCCAGGCGCACGGCCGACAGCGCGTAGTGCACCGGGTCCTTGAACTTGCCGGCGTTGGGCCGGTTGGGCGCGGGCAGCGAGGCCACGAATTCTGGCGACTCGATCAGCGCGCGCATCACGGCGCTCAGGTTGCCGTCGCTGGCGGCCCAGGTCTGCGTCATGCGCTGCACCAGCGAGTCGGGCGGCGCATCGGCCACGAAGCAGGTGGCGAGCTTGCGGCACACGAAGCGCGCGCAGGCCGGGTGGCGCGACAGCAGGTCGAGCACCTGCTCGACCTCGGGCCAGCCGCGTCCGGTGATGGTCTGCCCCAGCACCTGCTTGTCGCCGAAGTCGTGCCGCGCCGGGTGGAACTCGAACAGGCCGTCGCGCACATACAGGGCGGCGCGGTCGCCACGCAGCGGAGGCTGTCGGTCTTTCAGATTGACGCCGACGCCGGTGAGCACGCGCGCCAGCTCTTGCACGTCGCGCTGCGTGTAGCCGGCATCGACGCCCAGCGTGTGCAGCTCCAGCAATTCACGCGCGTAGTTTTCGTTGATGTGGCCCGCTGCGTTTTGCGCGTTGTCCAGGTACACCAGCATGGCCGGGTGCTTCAGCGTGGCGGCCAGCAGATCGCGAAAGCGCCCCAGCACATGCGGGCGGATGGCGCGGTCCTCGTAGTCGCCCACCGCCGCGCGCAGGTGATGCTTGTGCATGTGCACATTGAAGTGGTTGAACCAGAACCACGTCAGGTGCTCCTGCAGCTGCGCCGGCGAATACAGGGCGCGCAAGATGAAGCGCTTCATCGACTCATGCGCCAGCCGTTGCTGACTCTCTTGATACGCCTTGCGCTGAGTCTGCTTGGCCTCGTCGCCGCCAGCGGCATCGGCCGCTTGCTTGAGTGATTCGATCTCGGCCAACAGCTGCGGCAAGGATCGCTGCGAGATGCTGAAGCCGTCGATCTGGTTCTGGATCGGCGTGGGCAGCAGCGCCTGCGGCGCCGGTTTGAGTTGCGCATCGACCCAGCGCTGCCAGCCCAGCGCGCTCATGGCGCGCACGCTGCTGGCGTTGGCACCCCAGGTGAGGCGGTTGAGCGCGGCGACGTGCGCGGTATCGAGGCTTGAAGTCGTCGATCCGGGTGGGGTGGCCGGACCGAGCGGGCCGGGTGGCGAGGGCGCGCGGTTGGCTGGCGCAAGGGTGTCGGCACGCGAAGGGCTGGCGCAGCCGCTCAGACCGGCCAGGGTGGCGACGCTGGCGGCCGCGCTGGCGAGCAGGCGGCGGCGCAGCCGATCAGGGGGCGCGAAGTGCGACGGCGACTTGGGCATGACGGCTCCGGTTCGGTTTTCAACCTAACGCGGCAGGCGTCAACTGGACGACCGGCCGAGCTGACAAATCGGGCGGCTTGGCAAAGACGTCGCGCGCCGGATCCGTCCCGGGCCGTTGCCAGCGCCGCGCAGCAACGTACCGGCGAAAAAAAGGTTCATCGAAGAATTCCGTGGGCAGCTGAGAGCCGTTCTTTATGCTGATGCCGGTAACGGCAGAAGCGGGAGGACGGGATGCTGGATCACAAGACGCTGCAGGCGCTGGGCTGCTGGAA
>NZ_JAYSBZ010000158.1:0-2624 GCF_041915145.1 Aquabacterium sp.
TCTCCCAACTCTGAGGAACTCCCCATGAACTCCGTCCGCGAGCGCGTCTTGCGGGAGATCGTCACGCGCCTGGCATCTGCGATTGCCCCGACACCGGTGCTACGCATGCCTGCCGTACCGGTCACCCGCGAGGCCAGTCCAGCGCTGCTGCTGTTCGTCGATGGCGACAGCATCACCGCCCACGCCAACCACCTAGTCGACCGGCTGCTGATCGTCCGGCTTGCCGTGGTGGCACGCGGTGCGGATGCCTTCGACGTCGCCGACCAGGCGCTGGTCGCGGCCCACGCGGCAATGCTCGCCGAACCGAATCTGGGCGGTCTGGCCATCGCCGTGCGCGAGATCGACTGCGAATGGGAGTTCGACGACGCCGACGCCGGGGCCGTCGCGCTGCCCGCCCGTTACGAGATCCGTTACCGCACCCACGCTATCGACCTCACCCAAACAGGATGAACACCTTATGCAAACCCTCTCCATCGAGCTACTGAAACCCCATACCCACGCAGGCAAGCGCCTCTTCGTAGGTGATCGCCTTGATCTGAATGACGCCAGCGCCCGTTGGCTGATCGCACAAGGCACGGCCAAAGCGGCCACCCCCGCCACTGATTCCAAACCCACCCGCCGTGATGCCACGTCCGGTGTTTCCACAACTGCAGCCACCCAAGGAGACTGAACATGGCTTATTTTTCTGGACAAGGCCGCGTCTACATCGGCGCACGTGATGAACTCGGCAACCCGGCCGGACTGACCTTCGTTGGCAACGTGCCCGAGCTGAAGGTGTCGCTGTCGGTAGACACCATCGAGCACCAGGAAGCGCAGTCGGGTCAGCGTCTGACCGACCTGCAACTGATCAAGACCAAGAAAGGCGAGTTCGCCTGCACGTTGGAGGAACTGATCGCCACCAATCTGGCGCTCGCGCTCTACGGCACCACGACCACGATCACTCCCGGCACCGTGACCGGTGAACTGCTGCCCAACCCGGTCACGCCGGGCAGTCTGTACCCGCTGGCCATGCAAAACGTGTCGGTGGTGCAGATCCAGGATTCGGATGCCACGCCCCAGACGCTCCCGGCCAGCCAATACAGCGTCAATGCCAAGCACGGTTCGCTCGTGGTGCTGGATGCCACGTCGGGCGGCCCGTATACCGAGCCGTTCACCGTCGATTACGCCTATGGCGCGGCGCAGAGCACGGCGATGTTCACCCAGCCCTTGCCCGAGCGCTGGATTCGCTTCGAGGGGCTCAACACCGCTGACGGCAACCGCGAGGTGGTGATCGACCTCTATCGCGTGGCCATCAACCCGGCCAAGGAACTCTCGATCATCACCGACGAACTGTTGAAGTTCGAGTTGTCGGGCCAAGTGCTGGCCGATCTGACCAAGCCGGTCGGTGGTGATCTCGGTCAATTCGGCCGTCTGGTGCTGCTGTGATGGACGGCTTTAAAACCTTCCCCCCAGAGCCGGTCGTCGTGACGCTGTCCGGTACCGCGCTGGAACTGACACCGATCCGGCTGGGCGAGTTGCCACGGCTGCTGGCTGTGGTGCGCCCGCTGGCCGAGGAGATCAGCAGTAATCCGGACTGGATGGCGCTGCTGGGACGGCATGGAGATGCCGTGCTCGATTTGCTGGCCATCACCACTCGGCGCGAACGCGCGTGGATCAACGACCTCTCGCTGGAGGACGCCGTGCAACTGGCCGCCGCCGTGTTCGAGGTCAACGCGGATTTTTTCGTGGCGCACGTCGTTCCGGCGGTTCAGGGCGCAGCCCAGCGACTCGCGCCGACGCTGCGCTTGCTGACGAACTCGGGTGGGACGCTGCCGTCGCCCGTCTGATCCGCGCCGGGCACCGCATTGGCGACGTGATGGCCTACACGCTCACGCAGGCGCAAGCCTTTCTGGATGCCGATGGACAGATCGAACGCCAGCAGCTTGCCCAGCTGCTCGGCATTCATGCCGTGGCAGCCCAGGGCGAGAAGCGTGGCATTGAACAACTGCAACGCGATCTTCTGAAGGACTAAAACGTGCGCCTGTCACTGACCACCACCGGCCTGCTGGACCCGCGCCAGTTGGCGGCCTGGAGTACCGAGCGGCGTCGTGCCATCCACACCGCTGTCGCCAAGGGCATGCAATCGGGCGGGCGTGAAGTGCGTGATGCGGCGCGAGCCGAGATGCGCAGTGCCTTCACCGTCAAGCGCAACAGCTTCATCTCCTCAATGGGCGTGAAGGTGTTCGACAAGAAGCCCGAACTGCTGCCCGCCCTGCTGGTGGGCAGCAAGATTCCTTGGCTCGGTCTGCATGAAAAAGGCGGCACGGTGAGCGGCAATTTGCTGATACCGCTGCTGCCCGGGCGCATCGGCCCCAAGCGCTTCAAGGCGGTCATTGACGGCCTGATGCGCTCGGGCAATGCCTTCTTTATCGAGAAGAACGGTCGCGTGCTGCTGATGGCCGAGAACATCAAAGAGAACGCCGGGCAGCTGGGCCGCTTCAAGCGTGCCGAGCGTGGTCGTACCGGGGCCAAGCAGATCAAGCGTGGCCAGGAGATTCCCATCGCCGTGCTGGTCAAGCGCGTCGATCTCAAACGACGACTGAATCTGGCGGGTGGCGTGCAACGCGCACTACCTGCCTTGGCGC
>NZ_JAYSBZ010000159.1:0-2583 GCF_041915145.1 Aquabacterium sp.
ATGGACATCCCCAATAAAAAATAGCCGACAATCAACGTCAATCCATAGACATTCATCTGATCGGCAAGAACTCTTTGTTTTCAAGGCTTTCCAACCATGTCCATGGCCTAGCAACACGCACGTCCACCGACATCCATGCGGTGTTACGCTGGACACGCGGCCCGCAGGGAATTCCCTCTGAACACGCGCGTTATCAACGACGTTCCGAGGTCCACATGCCCCACGCACAGAAAGCCGCCACCATCACCGCAGCCCAGCTGCGCCACCTGCTGCGCGTCACCGACGCCACGAGCCGCTACCCCGAGCGCGACCGCCTGGTTCTGCTGCTGGGCGTGACCTGTGCCATGCGGATCACCGAGATTGCCCGCCTGACCGTCGAGGACGTGCTGCTGCCCTCTGGCGCGGTGCGCGACGAGGTGTCGTTGCGGGCCTCGATCACGAAGGGTTGCCGGCAGCGGTGCGTCTTCCTGACCCACGACGACACGCGCCAGGCGCTGGATGCCTACATCGAGTGGCGCTGGGTCAAGGGCCATGCAACCGAGCTGGACCGGCGTAGGTATCGCGGCCTGGCCCCGGCCACACCCCTGATCGTCAGCCGGCGCGGCGCGGGCTTCAGCCTGAACAGAAAGCCCCGGGTGCTCGCGGGCGGGGAGCTGGAGGACTACTGGGCCTGCGATGCCTTGCAGGCGCACGTATCCGGCCTCTACCGGGCCGCTGGCCTGCAGGAGTGCTCAAGCCACACCGGCCGGCGCACGTTCGCCAATCGGCTGCTGGCGAAGGGCCACGAGCCCGAGACGATCCAGCAACTTCTCGGCCACGCCCACCTCGATCACACCGATGCCTATCTCGATGTGAAGGTCGAGGTTCTTGAGGCAATGTTTGCTGGCGCACTGTGATGTAATTCAGTCATACCAAAACGCTTGACAAACTAAAACGGTATGACCAAAATAGAGCCCATGACGAAAGCAGTTCGCGCCAAGCCGGGGCGGAAGCCGAAGCCGGAAGAGGACAAGGCGGTCAAGAAGACCGTGAGCCTGAAGCCGGCGACCTACGAGGGTCTGCTGGCGCTGGACCAAGGCGGATTGAGTCAGAGCATCGAGGCTCTGTACGAAGCCAGTTTGAAGCGGCGCAAGCGCGCAACCTGAGAGGAAACGACGCCATGCTGCATACCCCGTCCATCGCTCAGATGCGCTCGCGCATGAACTCCGCACACCGCCAGCTTCTCGAAGCTGCTCGGGACGGCGGTAGGGTGACTACGCCCAGCTATTCCGCCGCTCGCGGCTACATGACCGCTCGCGCTACTTTGGTGGGCTGGGGTTGCATTGACGGCGACCGGCTCACTGAAACTGGCGAGGCCTTGCTGCGCGCGTACCAGGCACGCCTGGCCAGCAACTGAACTAGGACACCAGGCATGGATCAGAAGCAATTTGAGTTTTCAAAAATCCACTGGAACAGGGTGACGGAGACTGGATTTCCCCCTAGGGAGCTGTGGGTCGTCGAAGTTAGGGGGAAGAAGATCCCGCGCGTCTTCGTGTGCCTGGTTGGCTATGCCGTGTGTTTGCGCATCGCCAGCGGCGATGAACGTGGATTCATGGACGAAGACGATATTTGCCAAGGTGAAGAAATTGAAGCCTGGGCAGTATTCGACAGCTTCTAGCCAGATCAGCACTGGCAACACCTGACACCGCGGAAAGAGCGCACACATGTCAAGCATCACTGACGAGGAATGGGACAGGCTCTGGCAGGCCGATCCGTTCGAAACGGCTAGGCTGCTGTGGCTGATCGACAAAGTCGACTGGCGAGGGCACGGCGACTTTCGGACTGAGATCCTGAACCTGCACCGCCTCGCCATGGACGTGTTCAACCAAGGCCGCCGCCAGCAGGTGGGCGAGCTCTTCGAGCTCGCCCTCGATCTCGATGAGAGGGTGCGCGACGAGCTGGGCGACCGCTTCGATCCTGTCAAGAGAGTCCTGTCCGACCTCACCGACCTTTGCCCAGAGAGCCTTTCTTACGACGACTCCGAGGGTTTGCGGGCCTCCGACTGACATCACTGGAACAGCAGCCATGCCAACGCTTCCAATCAACTGCCGCTGCGGAGCCACCGCCGAGGGGCCGTCCAAGGTGCCCAAGAATAATCTCTTCGTGGTTCGCTGTACCGCGTCTGGATGCCCTGCGATGGCCCAGGATCAGCGCCAGGCTGATGCCATTGAGCGCTGGAATGAAATGCAGACGCCGCCCGTGCCGCCGCTCGTCGTGGATGGCCGGGTGTTTATCGACAACCGGGCCGAGTACGACCCTGGGGTGATGGACGCAGCAGTTGCAGAAGCCAATGCCCAGCGCCAACAGATGAGCGCCGGCCACCCTTAACCATCGGAAACAGCCGACATGTCATTGAGCTTCACACCGCAGTTCCATACCGAGGTTCAGCCCGGCCAGTGGACGCGCGCAATCAACCCGTTGGCTCCATTCGGCCGCTACCCGTCGATGGAACAGGAGCAGAAGGCTTTCGCTGAAGCGAAGCAGATCGAAGCCGAAGGCGAGTCGGTCATCGTGATCGACTTCAAGCACTGACCGAGGAAAGGA
>NZ_JAYSBZ010000160.1:0-2477 GCF_041915145.1 Aquabacterium sp.
AATAGCCTTCGACTACGACCATGGCCTTGCAACGCCGAGAATTCTCGGGCGAGGAGTGGTTGAGGCGCCCTGTAACCGGTCACTGAGCGGCGTCCTTCTCCGGCCTCCGTCCGCGCGGAACAATCCCTCCCACATTCATCAGGGAGGAGCCGGCAGTGACCAGGGCGACTGCGACCAACAACAAGTGGCGGCGGCGTAGCCGTCAGGAATGGCAAGCAGTCATCGCGCGGTTTGCCGAGAGTGGGCTGGGGGTCGAGCCGTTCTGCGCCCGTGAGGGGCTCAGCGAGTCGACCTTCCGGCGCTGGCGTAGCCTGCTGGGCGAGCCGAGTACGCAGTCCGCCGCGCCGGCGATGGAGCGCATCGGCTTCGTCGATGCCGGCACGCTCAAGCTCGGCGGCACGGGTCGCCTCGAGCTCCGACTCGACCTGGGCGAGGGCGTGATCCTTCACCTGTCGCGCGGCTGATGTTCTTCCCCGAAGGCGCGGTCCGGGTCCATGTTTATGGCCGCCCGGTCGACATGCGCAAATCCTTCGATGGCCTGTACGCGCTCACCCGCCAGGCGCTCGGCTGCGATCCGCTGTCGGGCGAGCTGTTCGTGTTCATCAACCGGCGCGGCACGCAGATGAAGGTGCTGTACTGGGATCGCACCGGATTCTGTGTGTGGGCCAAGCGCCTCGAACAGGGACGCTTCGTGTCGAACTGGGCGCAGGTTCGCACGCGCCAGATGGACTGGACCGGGCTCAAGCTGCTGCTCGAAGGCATCGAGCCGGCACGCTACAAGCGCCGTTTCCGACTGCCCTCGAACGCCGTGAAACCCGCATGAATGCTAGGCTCTGCGGTAAAATGCGCGTCATGCCCGCGCCGCGCTCCGCCCCCGTTCCGACCCTTGCCGAGGCCGCCCAGTGGGCGCCCGAGCGCGTCGTCGAACTGGCCCAGGCGCATGAGGATTTGCAGCGCCAAGTGCAGACCATCCAACATCAGCTCGAGTGGTTCCGCCGCCAGCTCTTCGGCCAGAAGAGCGAGAAGCGCCTGGTCCCACCGGACCCGGCGCAGATGTATCTGGGCGAGCTACCGATCCCCGACACGCAGCCCGATGTCCCCGGCAAGACCGTGGCGGGACACACCCGCCGTGCGTCGCGCACCGACTACGCACAGGACAAGGACGAATCGGCGCTGTTCTTCGACGAGACGCGCGTCCCGGTCGAGACCATTACGCTCGCCAACCCCGAGACCGAGGGGCTTGCCGCCGACCAGTTCGAGGTGATCGGCGAGAAGGTCAGCCATCGCCTGGCGCAGCGCCCGGGCAGCTACGTGATCCTCAAGTACGTGCGCCCGGTCATCAAGCGCCGCGACACGCAGACGATCCACTGCCCGGCGGCGCCTGTCGGGGTGCTCGAGGGCAGCCGCGCCGACGTGAGTTTCCTGGTCGGGCTGCTGCTCGACAAGTTCGCCTGGCACCTGCCGCTGTACCGCCAGCATCAGCGCCTGGCCGATGCGGGGATCACGGTCAGCCGCGCCTGGCTCACGCAACTGGCCGCACAGGCCGCCGCGCTGCTCGTGCCGATCTACGAGGCGCAGCTCGCATCGATCCGCGCCAGCCGCGTCAAGGCCATGGACGAGACCCCGATCAAGGCCGGCCGTGCCGGCCCGGGCAAGATGAAGGCCTGCTACTTCTGGCCGGTGTATGGCGAGCTGCACGAGATCTGCTTCCCGTTCTTCGAGAGCCGCGCACACAGCAATGTCGAGAAGGTGCTCGGGCTCGAGCCGGCCGAAGGCAGTGTCCTGCTCTCGGACGGCTATGGCGCCTACGAGAGCTACGCGAGCAAGACCGGGCTCACGCACGCGCAGTGCTGGACGCACTGCCGGCGCGAATTCATCAACGCCGAAGCGGCCGAGCCCGAGCTGGCGGCCAAGGCGATCGCGTTCATCGGCGCGCTCTACGCGGTCGAAGCGAAGATCCGCGACGACAAGCTCAAGGGCGAGGCCAAGCGCGAGTACCGGCTCGATCACGCCCGTCCGATCGTGGCGGCCTTCTTCACCTGGGTACAGGAGCGACTAGACGCGCAGGGGCTGCTGCCGACCAACCCGCTGACCAAGGCGCTGATCTACGCGCACAAGCGACGGGCGGCACTGGAAGTGTTCCTGGCCGACCCGGATGTGCCGATCGATACCAACCACCTCGAACGAGCGCTTCGACCGATTCCGATAGGTCGGAAAAACTGGATGTTCAGCTGGACCGAGCTCGGGGCCCAGCATGTGGGCGTCGTCCAGAGCCTGATTGCGACCTGTCGGCTGCACGAGGTCGATCCGTACGACTATCTCGTCGATGTGCTCCAGCGCGTCGGCCAGCACCCGGCCGCCGACGTCGCACAGCTCACGCCCAGGCTGTGGAAGGAGCACTTCGGGAAAGCGCCGTTGCGCTCGGATATCTCAAGCCCCGCTGCGTAGCAACGACGCCGCTGGGTGAGCGCTTACGG
>NZ_JAYSBZ010000161.1:0-2470 GCF_041915145.1 Aquabacterium sp.
GCACCGAGCAGTACTGGAACAAAAACGGCGACATCAAGCACAACCGCTTCACCTGCGAAGACTTCGCCATCCGCCTGTTGTGCGAGTACGCCTGTCAACACGGTCTGCCCGTGAAGCTGACCACCGGAGTGCGGACGTATCGAAACGAAGAGCCGCTTCGTCCGGGCGAGCATGAACGATACGGGTCGAGTCTCTACGGCTTTACAGAAATGGTGATGCTGAGTTACGGCGCGCCAGACATGCAGCGAGTCGGCGTCAATACCGTTGCCGTATCGAGTGCAGACGAGCTGCATGCCGGCGACGTTCTTGCCCAAGCACGTGACCGGAACAACTCCGCTCATCACATTCAAGTGGTGGTCATGCATCAAGCCGATCGCCTATCGATATATCAAGGCAACTCCGGCATTGGCAACGTCTTGTCTCTCGCGTATCGGGCTGTCTTGAAAAACCCGGCCGACCCACAGGACGGCACCTATACCGGCCAGCCGATTGAAATCGGCGAGTACACCAAGGTGGACAAAGACCGCTGGCGCTATGAGAACAAGACTGTGGGCACTCGACATGACGACTTTCTAAAGCTCTTCATGCTCTACAGGTGGAACTTCATGGGGTTCAACTCATGAGATTTCTCGACTTCCCCGAATCGATCCAGCACTTGGCGCTGTTCGTCGATTCCCCGGCCGGCGCAGTCCTTCTCTGGGTGTCGCTGGCACAGATCCTGAGCGTCGTGTTCTTGCACATTCGCTCGCTGAACGGGTCACGCTTCGTCCGCGTTGTGGTGACCGGCTCCTTGCTGATCCTGCCGCTGATCACCATCGGGTGCCTCTACGTGGCCGGGTTGCCCAAGGCGTGAACTCGATTCTGTTCATGAACCCCGCACGTTCCGCTCCGCTTGCGATCAACGCCACCGTTGTGACGAGACTCACGTTGCTGACCGCAGGAGCCCCGTCATGAAATCCCTCGCCAAAAGCCTGGCCTGGATCGCGCTGCTCACCGCCATCGTGTGGGCGGCCACGATCGTCTACTGGAGTCGCACGCATCGCGCCATCACGCAGGCCGATGTGGTGCTGTATCTGTTGGCGCTGCCCGTGGTGGTGGTGCTGGGCTTTTTCATGCTGCGCTGGGCCTGGCGACGCTCGGGCGAGAAGGTGGCGGCGCAGGCGTCGGCAGCCTCGGCGACCGCTGCGGCTGCAGGCGCCTCGGAGGCAGCCAATGCTGCCGCCGACGAGCGCCGCTGGTCAGCTCGCGTGCTGGCGCAATGGGTGCACACGGCGGCGGGCGACGACGCTGCGGCGGTCTGGACGGCCGTGCGCGACAGCGAGGTGCGCCCCCGCCCCGATGCCGAGCTGCTCGATGACGACGGCCACCCGCTGTTCACCACACGCCTTGACGACCTCGACGTGGACAGCCCGCGTGCCGCGCTTGCCGAGCTCCCCCCACCCCATAACGGCACGCAACCCACCGAGCCCTCGCCGCGCTTGCTGCGCAGCCTGAGCCTGCTGAGCCCCTGCGCCGATTGGCTCGACACCGGCTTGGCCGTGTGGGCCGATGCTCGCGCCAACCTGCCCGCCGCGCCAGCCCTTACCGTGGCGATGTGCTTGCCCCCTCTCGACGAAGCGCACGACGACGACGACACCGAGCCGCCGCAACGAGCGCTGGCCCGCGCGTGGCTGGCGCCGCAGCTCGGCGCGCTGGAAGTCTTCGACCCGCGCCAGCATCGTCTGGTGGTGCAGACCGCTCTCAGCGGCGCCGACGTGTTGGCCTGGGCCGACCTGCAACTGGTGCAATGGCAACGCGATCAGCGTGCGGGCCTGCTGGTGCTGCTGGTGGCCGACTCGTTGATCGACGAAGCCACCGCCGCGCGCCTGGCACGCCAAGGTCTGCTGATGAGCGGCCAACAGCCCAAAGGCGCCACGCTAGGCGAAGCCGCCGTGGGCCTGCTGCTGGCCACCCCCGACTGGCCCGCGCCCAGCGCGCACGCCGCGTTCGAGCTCGACCACCCGCCCGCCACGCTGCACCGCTGGGCGCAGCGCGTGCGCAGCAAGTCGGCCGACGACGCCGGCCGCGTCGGCCCCGAGGTGGCGCGCGACACCTTGGGCGACGCGCTGCAAGCCAGCGCCGTGCCGTCCGATGCCGTGCAGGCCGCCGTGTGCGACACCGACCTGCGCCCCAGCCGCACCACCGAGTGGTACGGCGCGATGCTGCAGCACATCGGCCACCTCGACGCCGCGCAAGACGTGGCGGCGCTCGGCGTGGCCCTGGGGGACTGCGGCATCGCGCAGGCCGCCTTGTGCGTGGCGCTGGCCGCGCAGCGCGCCGCCACCGAGCAACAGGCCGTGGTGGCCGCCACCGTGAGCGCGCCGCTGGCACGCGGCGCCGTGGTGCTGCAACCCGCGCCCGCCGAGAGCCCCGAAGCCGCATCGTCCGCCCTGCCCCTGGCGGCCTGATCACCCGAGCCCAAGCCCGAGCC
>NZ_JAYSBZ010000162.1:0-2430 GCF_041915145.1 Aquabacterium sp.
GGTTGGTGGTGTGGAAGGCGGTGTCGAAACACCCCACCTGCGGCAAGTCGGGCGCCTGTTGCAGCAAGGCGCGCGCCGGCGCCAGGTTGTGCGGTTGGTGCAAGGGAGCCAGCGGCACGAACGCCGCCAGCTCCGTCAAGATGGACTCGTTCAGGCGCACCGGTTCGGCAAAGTGGGTGCCGCCATGGACGATGCGGTGGCCGAACGCGATCAGCTCGTGCCCGGACAAATACGTGGGCAAGGTTTCGAGCAGATAGGCCACGGCGGCATCGTGCCCGCGGTGCGCGTCGTCGTCCCACAGATGCTCTTGCAGCGTCGCGCCGTCTGGCCCGTGCACAACGAAATGCGGACGCGTGTGGAGGTTTTCGATTTGACCGCGCACCAGCAACGCGAAGTTGCGTGCCTTGAACACAGAAAACTTGATGCTGGACGAACCGGCGTTGATAACGGCCAGGGCTTTGGACATGGTCGCGCGTCGTGATGAAGAGTTGATCGGGTGAGCGGCTCGTCGGCCTCAGTTCTTGGCGCCTGCCTGGTTGGCCTCGGCCAGCAGCTTGAGCACCGCCGTGGACGCCAGCCGCGTGCGCACCGAATCGGCCCGACTCGTGAGCACGATGGGCACGCGCGTGCCGAGCACGATGCCGGCGCTGTCGGCACCAGCCAGGTATTGCAGCTGCTTGGCCACCATGTTGCCGGCTTCGAGATCGGGCACGAGCAGGATGTCCGCCTGCCCCGCCACGGGCGAGACGATGTGCTTGGTGCGCGCGGCCTCTGGGCTCACGGCGTTGTCGAAGGCCAGCGGGCCGTCGATGAGCCCGCCGGTGATCTGCCCGCGCTCGGCCATCTTGCAGAGCATGGCCGCGTCGATGGTGGCCGGCATGTCGGGGTTGACCGTCTCGACCGCCGCCAGCACCGCCACGCGTGGCTGCTCGACGCCCAGCACGATGGCCAGGTTGATGGCGTTCTGGGCAATGTCCACCTTGTCTTGAATGGTGGGGGCGATGTTGATGGCCGCGTCGGTGACGAGCAGCATGCGCGGGTAGACCGGCACGTCCATCACGAAGACGTGGCTGATGCGACGCGCCGTGCGCAGCCCGGTGGACGACGGCACCACGGCGGCCATCAGTTCGTCGGTGTGCAGGCTGCCCTTCATGAGCGATTGCACCTCGCCGCGGCGCGCCAGGGCAACGGCCTGCACGGCGGCATCGTGGCTGTGCTCGGTGTTGACGAAGCGATAGGGTTCGATGTCAACCCCCTCGGCCTCGGCCACCGCGCGGATCTTGGCCTCGGGCCCCACCAGCACGGGCTCGATCAGACCGCGCCGGGCCGCCTCGATGGCGCCGAGCAGCGAGTCGCGGTCGCAAGGGTGCACCACGGCGCAGGGCACGGCCGGCGTGTGCGCGCAGCGCTCGAACAGGCGCGCAAACACATCGTGACGCCGCAGCGGCACGGTGGGCGTGGCCGTGAGATCGGCCGTCTGGCGCTCGGTGGGCGCGGCCACGGTGATGGTGCCGCTCACCAGGGTCTCGTCGCCTCGTCGCACCGTACAACCGAACACCACGTCGCGCGGCGCGCGCTTGTCTTGCACGACCACGGTGGCTTCGAGCTCGTCCCCCACTCCGACGACACCCTGGTACGCCAAGGCGTGACCCACGATGGTGGTGCCCGGGCCGGGCAAGCGGCGCTTGAGCACCCCGTGCAGCAAGGCCTCGGCGCTCACGCTTTCGCACCGCAGGCCGGCGTTGGGCGAGCCGTCGAGCCGATCGCCGTTGAATGCATTGACGTCGCCCGAAACGAGCGACAGCAGCTCGACTTCATCACGCGTCACGATGTGCCGAACCACCTCGGTGGCGCCGATGGCGATTTCGTCGAACGTCTGGTTGGTGAACGATTCCAAGGCGGCTCCCGTTGCTGGATCGGAGAGACACGACACGCGCCGTGCGCTCTCCATGACCAGCGTCGAGTATGGCGCCGCCTCATGACAGTTGCCGGGCTCGGGTCGCCGAGCCCTTTGAGGGCCGTCAACGATCGTTGCGCAAGCCGGCCAGCAGCATCAACGACCCCGCCCCCAAGGCGGCGGTGGCCCAGCTGAATGCAAGCGGGCCCGCCCAGGCATAGACCGCGCCCGATACCGCCGTGGACACCATCAGCGCCACCAGAATCAGCAATACCAGCCACGACAGCCGGGTGCCATCGGGGTCGCGCTCGCTGACCCAACCGAAGATGTAGGGCGTGCCGATGTAGAACGCGGTGCTCATCACGGTCTGCGCGGCGGCGAAGTGCAGCCCGCCCGGCACATTGCAGAACCAGAGCAACGCCCCGCCCCAAAGCAGCGCCACGGCGGCCAGCACCAGCCGCTCGGGCAGGCGCCCGGCCAGGAAGCCCGGCACCGCCGCCCCCACGAAGCCCAGCACCGACACCGACAGATAC
>NZ_JAYSBZ010000163.1:0-2247 GCF_041915145.1 Aquabacterium sp.
TCATCCATTGGTGCCAGTTATCGATGCATTTGGCCGCGAAGGCAGGATTTGGTCAGCATAGCGGTCAACCGGGAAGCGAAACACACCCCGCAAGTTGATGCTCTCCAGCCTGGTGGGCGCAATCTTGTCAACGCCGACTGAAATCTGACCCACTTTCCTGCAAGGTCGCCGAAGTAAATCTGACCCACCCGGGTCTGGTTACTTCAGCCTCTCGGGCGCGCAGGGCGAAGCCCGCAGCGATCGAGAGGCGCCCCCACCGTCATTCGGCGGGTACGGCCCTCCTTGCCGCCTGACCGGCTTTGCGCTTGTCCTTCAGCCGGTAGCTCTCGCCGGTGACCTGCACGATGTGGGCGTGGTGCAGCAAGCGATCAAGCATCGCCGCCGTCAGCGTCTGGTCGTCGGCAAAGGCCGTGGCCCACTGCGTGAATGGCAGGTTGCTGGTCAGCACCATGGATCCGCGCTCGTACCTCTTGGCCACCAGGTTAAAGAACAATGTCGCTTCGTCGCGCCCGAACGGCAGGTAGCCGATCTCGTCCACCACCAGCAGCTTCGGCCCGAGCACCGCGCGGTTGAAATATTCCTTCAGGCGCCCTTGGGCTTTCGCCGCGGCGAGTTGCAGCATCAGGTCGGCCGCGGAGATGAATCGCACCTTGTGCCCCGCCATCACGGCGCGGTGTGCCAGCGCCAGGGCGATATGGGTCTTGCCCACGCCGCTCGGGCCGAGCAAGACCACGTTCTCCGCGCGTTCAACGAATGTCAGATGCGCCAGCTCCTGGATCTGCGCCTTGGGCGCTCCGCTGCCGATCGCCCAGTCGAACTGCTCGAGCGTCTTCACCGACGGCATGGTTGCCAGCTTCATCAGCGTCGAGCGCTTGCGCTGCTCGCGAGCGGCGGATTCGCACTGCAGCAGCTTTTCCACGAAGTCGGCGAAGCTCGCCTCATCCCGGGCGGCCTGCTGCGCCAGCGCCGGCCATTCCGTGGCCAGGCAGGCCATCTTCAGTTGCTCGCACAGGGCGGCAATGCGTTGGTGCTGCAGGTTCATGCCGCCACTCCGAGAAGCTCGTCGTACACGGCCAGCGGGTGCTGCAGGCTCTCGATCGGGATCGCGACGCGCACGGGCAGCGCCGCCTGCGCCTTCAGCGCCGGGGCGGGCAGCATCACCGCCTGCTCCTCGGCCAGGCGCCTGGCCGGCACCGCCTTGGTGGTCGCGTGCACCCGCGCATTGGCGACCTCATCGAGCCAGCGGCGCACGTGCGCATTGGCGACTTCCGGCGCGAGCTTCAGGCCGGCGGCCTTCAGGCTGGCCGCCAGCGGCACCAGGAAACTGCCTTTGAGGTAGCCGTTGAACCGCTCGACTTTTCCCTTGGTCTTGGCCCGGTACGGCCGGCAAAGTCGCGGGGTGAAGCCGCATTCCTCGGCCAGTTGCCGCAGGCCCTCATTCCAGCGGTGCAGCCCCTCTCCGTAGGCGTCGCGCTCGATCACCACGGTCTTGGGGTTGTCGAACAGGACGTGCTGCGGCACGCCCCCGAAGAAGTCAAAGGCCTCGCGCAACCCCGTGCGCAGTGCCTCCAGATCCTCGCTGCGGCCGAACTTCACGTAACTCGCCCGGCTGTAGCCGAGCGTCGCCACGAACGCCACCAGCGGGTCGCGGCCTTTGCGTATCCAGGTGAAGTCGGCCTGCATCTGATGGCCAGGCGGCGTTTCGAAGCGAACCACGGGCTCCGGCGTGGTCTGCTTCAGCGGCGCCAGCCACGCTTTGAGCTGGCTGATGCCGCCGTCGTAGCCACGCTCGACAATCTCCCGCAGCAGAACTGTCGCCGGAATCCACCGCGGCCTGGCTTGCTCGAGCCGCTCGGCGAGGTACGCCGTGTACGGATCCAGCTTCGTCGCTCGCGGCGACCTCGGCCCGTAGCGGCTGGCCTCCTCCTCACGCAAGTACCGCCGCACGGTGTTGCGCGAGCAGCCAAGCTGCCTCGCGATCTCCCTGATCCCTTCGCCCCTGCGGGCCATCACACGTATCTCCACTGCCTGCTCCTGGGTCAACATCGACGGCCAAAAAGCCGCCATCGTCGCCCAGGTGGGTCACTTTTACTCCGGCGCAGTGGGTCAGTTTTACATCGGCGCTAACACCCAATGCTTTTCGATCAAAGCGACGTCGACATTGGCTTCGCACACCGCAGCGATTTCTGCGGGCACTTTGGTGCCGCGTGGCACAAAGAGGTGGCGCTGTTTGAGTTCCTTCAACCG
>NZ_JAYSBZ010000164.1:0-2230 GCF_041915145.1 Aquabacterium sp.
AGCCTGACGCCGACCGATGCCACGCCCATGAAACGCTTCGACCTGATGTTCGGCGTCAACGTGCGCGGCACCTACCTGTGCACGCAGGCCTGCCTGCCGCAGCTGATCGCGTCGGCGCGCGCCGGGCGCAACCCGCACGTGCTGAACATGTCGCCGCCCTTGTCGATGCGCGAGCACTGGTTCGCGCCGCACGTGGCCTACACCATGGCCAAGTACGGCATGAGCGAATGCACGCTGGGTCATGCGGGCGAGTTCCGCAAGTTCGGCATCGCCGTCAACAGCCTGTGGCCGCGCACCGCCATCGCCACCGCGGCGCTGCAGATGATTCCGGGCGTGGACGTGGGCAAGTGCCGCACGCCGGAGATCCTGGCCGACGCGGCCTGGCACATCCTGACCAGCGACGCGAAGACCACCACCGGCAACTTCTTCATCGACGACGCGCTGCTGGTGCAGCACGGCGTGACCGACTTCGATCGCTACTCGGTGACGCCGGGCAACCGCGATTTCATTCCCGACTTCTTCGTTGACTGACGGGCGGCAAAGGGCCACGCAGGCCGGCTGCGGCGCTTCGATGAAGCGGCCGGCTGCACCGGCTCCGCTGCGGTGCTCGGTCTCGCGGCCCCGCCGCGGAACTTATATGGACGCCTCCCTTGTGGCAAGCGAGCTGTTGAGCTTGCGACGCGGCGGGTTCATTGCACCCCTTATATCCGGCCTTTGTACGCAGCCTGCGCTGCTGGCCATGATGGTGAGTCGCGAGGCTGGTGCTCATCTCACTGACGGGCTCGACCGAAGTCGCCCTGAGTTTCGCCCAGCATTACCAGCCCACGGTCTGACCGCTACGCCATCGTCTCGTCGTCTCGCACGCGCACTCGTTCAGGCAGTTTGTGCCATTCGATTCCTTGGATGCCTACGCCGCGGCGGTGCTTGCCGCCTTGGCGTGTGGCGCTTGGGATAGCCAGTTCGGATCGTATTCGCGTCCGTGCGCGGCCATCGCCCACATGATGCGGGCCAGCTTGTGAGCGACCGCGGTGGCCACGACGTTGAACGGTCGACGCTCGAGCATCCTGGCGATCCACTGCGATGGGGCGGCCGTGCGCACGAGGTTGCGTGCGCCGTGGATCAGCAGCGTTCGCAGGTACGCATCGCCGCGTTTGCTGATGGGTCCCATGCGCACCTTGCCGCCGGTGCCGACGTGGCTGGGCTCCAACCCCAGGCAGCAGGCGAACTGGCGTGCGTTGCGCCATCCCGATGCGTCGCCCACGAGACTGGCCCCCGCGCTGGCACTGAGGCAGCCCAGGCCCGGAACCTTGATCAGGCGCCTGGCCAGCTCGCTGGTGCTCACCATCTCCTTGACCTCGGCCTCCAGCACCTCGATGTGCTCATCGAGCTGGCGCAGCGTGTCGAGTTGCAGCTGCACCAAGCGCTGCATCCGCTCGGGCAATCGCTGCTCGATCTGAGCGCGATTGTCGGCCAGCCAGCGCAACCCCAGCCGCCGTCCCTTGGGCATGACCACCCCGAACTCGTAGAGCAGCCCGCGCAGCGCGTTGACGCGCGCGGTGCGCTCGCGCACCAGTTGAGAGCGGACTCGATGCACCGTCAGGTCGGCTTGCTGCTGGACGGTCTTGACCGGCACGCGCCGCACCGTGGCCGACTGCGCGGTCAGCCAGATCGCGGCCGCGTCGGCGCAGTCGTCCTTGTTGCCGATCACACGCTTGTGCACCTCGAAGGCGGGCAAGAGCTCGACCTGGTGGCCCAGCGCCATGAAGGTACGCCCCCAGTAGTGCGCGCTGCCGCAGGCCTCCATCACGATGCGCCCGGGCTGGCGTTGGGCGATGAAGGCGCTGAACTTGGCGCGGCTCAGCTTGCGGTTGTGGATCTCGCCGGTCTCGGGTTCGACCCAGTGCACGTGGAAGACGCTCTTTGCGATGTCCACGGCGTACGTCGTAGCATTCATGGCGGGGCCTCCTTCGTCAGTGGTTGGATAGAGCTTCCACTTTGGCACTCGATGCCGTCAGATGCGAGGCCCCACCCAACCGACGCGCTCCGGCCTCGGGGATGCGGCGGGAGGCGTCCATACCATCTCACTGCGCGAGCTGCGCTCGCTCCGTTCAATCACCCGCGGCAAGCATGAAGACGAAGCGCGCGAGTACGCGCGCGGGCCGCAAGCCCTGTGCTCCTCGCCGCTTCATAGGCGCGCCGCAGCCGGCCCGCACGGCCCTTTGCTGAACCA
>NZ_JAYSBZ010000165.1:0-2224 GCF_041915145.1 Aquabacterium sp.
CTGCTGCACGGGCGCATGAAGCCGGCCGAGAAAGCCGCGGTGATGGACGCCTTCAAGGCCGGCGAGACGGCGGTACTCGTGGCCACCACCGTGATCGAGGTGGGGGTGGACGTGCCCAACGCCAGCCTGATGGTGATCGAGCACGCCGAGCGCTTCGGCCTGAGCCAGCTGCACCAGTTGCGCGGCCGGGTGGGGCGTGGCGCGGTGGCCAGCGCCTGCGTGCTGATGTACAGCGGCCAACTCTCGGACAGCGGCAAGGCGCGGCTCAAGGCCATGGCCGAGACCAACGACGGCTTCGAGATCGCGCGGCGCGATCTGGACATCCGCGGCCCCGGCGAGTTCATGGGGGCGCGGCAGTCTGGCGCCAACCTGCTGCGCTTTGCCGATGCCGTGCAAGACGCCGACCTGCTGCAGCACGCCCGGCGCATCGCCCCGCTGCTGCTCGATCACCACCCCGAGGTGGCGGCCCGCCACGTGGCGCGCTGGCTCGGCACCAAGGCCGAGTACCTCAAGGCCTGATTCTCGGGGGCTGCCCCGCCAGCCGAATTCATCGCAGAATCAAGGCATGACGCTCACTGAACTCCGCTACATCGTCGCCGTTGCCCGAGAGCGGCACTTCGGCCACGCCGCCGAGGCCTGCCACGTCTCGCAGCCCACCTTGTCGGTGGCGATCAAGAAGCTCGAAGAAGAGCTCGACGTGAAGCTCTTCGAGCGCGGCAGCAGCGAGATCACGCTCACGCCGCTGGGCGAGGAGATCGTGCAGCAGGCTCAGGCCGTGCTGGAGCAGGCGGCGTCGATCCGCGAGATCGCCAAGCGCGGCAAAGACCCGCTGGCCGGCGCGCTGCGCCTGGGCGTGATCTACACCATCGCGCCCTATCTGCTGCCCGAGCTGGTGAAGCAGGCCATCGAGCACGTGCCGCAAATGCCGCTGATGCTGCAAGAGAACTTCACCGTCAAGCTGCTCGACATGCTGCGCGCCGGCGAGCTCGATTGCGCCATCCTGGCCGAACCCTTCCCCGATACCGGGCTGGCGATTGCGCCGCTCTACGAAGAGCCCTTCGTGGTGGCCGTGCCGAACGGCCACCCGCTGGCCGCGCGCAAGAGCCTCACGTCGGCAGAGCTCAAGCAAGAGACGATGCTGCTGCTGGGCACGGGGCATTGCTTTCGCGATCACGTGCTCGAGGTGTGCCCCGAGTTCGCGCGCTTTGCCAGCGGCGCCGAGGGCATCCGCAAGAGCTTCGAGGGCTCGTCGCTCGAAACCATCAAGTACATGGTGGCCTCGGGCATGGGCGTGACGGTGGTGCCGCAGCTCTCGGTGCCGCGCGAGTCGCAACCGCAAGCCCAGCCGCAAACGCAACACATCCGCTACATCCCGTTTGCCAAGCCGGTGCCGTCGCGCCGCGTGGTGTTGGCGTGGCGGCGCAGCTTCACGCGCTACGAGGCCATCGCCGCGCTGCGCAACGCCATCTACGCCTGCGAGCTGCCGGGCGTGCAGCGGCTCACGGGTTGATCGCTCGCGCTGCCCGCCCGCTCAAGGGGCGTAGACCACCTTGACGCTGCTGTCGAGCGCCGAGCGGTCGATGAAGCCAAGGGCGCGAGGGTTGCTCGCCAGCATTTTCTTGACCTCGGCGGCGTCTTTCAGTTCTCGCGGCGCCACCCCTTTGCCGGTGAACGTCATGCGCGCCCAGATGGCCCGAATTTCGGAGTCCGACTTGCCGATGACCCGCGAGAAGAATTCGTCTTTGGCCGGCGTGCCGCCCACCATGGTCGGGGCGGCGATACCGCCGGTAGGCAGCTCGCGAACCTTGCCCAGGTAGATGTCGGTCACCTGCTCGCGGGTGAGGGTTGTGACCGGGCTGTTGATGCCCATCACCACCACCACGTCGGCCAGCGCCGGCAGTGAAACCAGATTCAGCGATACAACCAAACCGAATACAACCAAGGTGTTTCGTTTCATGGTTGGGGGCCGACTCAGAAGATGAAGTCCAGATTCACGGTGTAGGTGTCCACCGTGCCACCGAATCGGGTGTTCGGGGTCGCATACTGGATCAACGAGCCCGAGCCATTGCGGGGGTCGCTGATGCGGGCTTGTCCCCACTGCGCCTTGAGGGCCATGCGAGGCATGAAGTCGAGGCGCACGCCGACGGCGTTCTCGACCCGGGAGCTGCGGCCGAAGATCCGGGCGTCGTCCAGATCGGCCAGCGTGCCCGCCAGCGACGCCGAC
>NZ_JAYSBZ010000166.1:0-2149 GCF_041915145.1 Aquabacterium sp.
GCGTGCCGCCGTGGCTGGTCACGATGTCGCGCACGATGGCCAGGCCCAGGCCGCTGCCGGTGCCGGGAGCGTTGGTGCCGCGCTGGAAGCGCTGTTGCACCTGCTCGCGCTCGGCCAGCGGAATGCCCGGGCCGTTGTCCTCGACCTCCAGCACGCTGTGCGGGCCCTCGCTGCGGGTGCGTACCGTGATGCGGGCTTCGCTGCCGGCCGCGGGGCGGGCGTATTCGAGCGCGTTGTGCAGCAGGTTGCTGAGCGCCTCGCGGATCAGGTACGGGTGGCCGTGCGCCGGGGCCGGGTCGAGCTGAAAGCCCAGATCGACCTGGGCCTTGAGGGCTTGCGGCACCCAGTCGGCGGCGGCTTGCTCGGCAATGGCGCGCAGGTCGAACGACTCGTTCAGCTCGGCTTTTTGCTGGGCAGCATCGGAGCGGGCTTGGGCCAGTAACTGCGAGGCCAGACGCGCAGCGCGCTCGGCGGAGTGATGGATGCGCTCCAGGGCGGGCTGCGAGTTGCCCCGACTGCTTTCAAGCAGCGCCAGCTCGGCCTCGGTGCGCAGCGCGGTGAGCGGCGTGCGCAGCTGGTGGGCGGCGTCGGCCAGAAAGGCCTGCTGCGCCTGCCGCGCGGCCTGCACCCGGCCGAACAGGTCGTTGATGGCGCTGATGAGCGGCCGCAGCTCGGATGGCACGTCCGCGGCCTTGAGCGGGCTGAGGTCATTGGGGTGGCGCCGGGCGAGCTCGGCGCTGGCGCGGTCCAGCGGCTTGAAGGTGATGCTCACGGCCACCCAGATCAGCATCAGCTCGACGAGCACCAGCAGCGCGAAGAAGCCGCTGGTGTCGCGCAGGGCCTCGCGCTCGATGTGCTCGCGCTT
The DNA here is from genome assembly GCF_041915145.1 of Aquabacterium sp. Taxonomy (GTDB): domain Bacteria; phylum Pseudomonadota; class Gammaproteobacteria; order Burkholderiales; family Burkholderiaceae_C; genus Aquabacterium. The sequence goes on from NZ_JAYSBZ010000166.1 coordinate 866, forward strand.
GATGGTGGTTTCGGCGACGCGGATCTGGCAGTTGCGCCCGCCGCAGGGCACGAGCTTGACGGCCACGCGCACGCGGCGCCCGTTGATGGTCGATTCAATGAAATGCAGCCCCTTGGCGGGGTCGTCGGGCGACGCAACCGGCGTGATGCCGAGGTGGCCCAGCGCCTGGTCGCCCTGCAGCACGTTGCGGTCGGCGTCGAGCAGCGCGATGTAGACGGTATCGGTCTGGTCGGTGCGCAGCGAGCGCTCGGCCTCGGGCGTGAGGGCCAGGTGGACGGTGCCGTTGCGCAGCACGATCAGGTTGCTCAGCGCGAGCACGGTGTCGCCCAGGCCTTCGTCGAACGCCTCGTTGGTCTGGGCGACGGTCTGGCGGTATTGCACGAAGGCACGCAGTGGCAGCACCGCGATCAGCGGCACGATGAGCCACAGCAAAAGCGTGGCGCGAAGACTACGGGCGGAGGGCGTTCGGGTCACGGCGGCAAGGCGGGGCCGGCGGCTTGCCGGCACGAGTAGGCCGCAAGGTTAGCGTATCAGTTCGAGGGCAGCGGACGGGCCGCGCCGCCCGGGTTCGGGGCGATGGCGTTTTCAGCGTTTTCGTCTTCGAGCAGGTAGCCGAAGCCACGCACGGCGCGGATGCGCAGACCGGCGCCTTCGATCTTGGGGCGCAGCCGCGAGATGTAGACCTCGATGGCGTTGGGCGAGAGGGCGTCGTCCCAGCCCGAGATGGACTGCACGATCTGGTCCTTGCTGACGACGCGGCCGACGCGCTCGAGCAAATATTCGAGCACCGACCACTCGCGCACCGAGAGTTCGAGCGGGGCGTCGTGGATGAAGGCGCGGCGGGCAGACAGATCCATGCGCAGCGCGCCCATCACCAGCGAGTCACCACGGCGCGACTGGCCGCGGCGGGTGAGCACGCGCACGCGGGCGATCAGCTCGGCCAGGGCAAAGGGCTTGACGAGGTAGTCGTCGGCGCCGCCCTCCAGCCCGCGCACGCGGTCTTCGACGGAGTCGCGCGCGGTGAGGATCAGCACCGGGGTTTCGAGCCCCTCGCGGCGGATGCGGCGCAGGGTCTCGAAGCCGTCGATGCCGACCAGGCCGATGTCGAGGATGACGAGGTCGTAGGGGTCTTGCTTGAGCGACAGCGCCACGGGTTCGCCGCGCGCGGTGACGTCCACCTCCCAGCCCTGCGAGCGCAGCGCGCGGCCGGTGGATTCGGCAAGGCCGGGGTCGTCTTCGACGAGCAGGATGTGCAGGGAGTCCATGGTGCGAGGCGTGGCGCGT
>NZ_JAYSBZ010000167.1:0-2130 GCF_041915145.1 Aquabacterium sp.
CGTAGCACTCTGTCTCATGATGAGGGCGATGTCGGGTGGCCGCGGCGACTTCTGCAGGAGACATCAGGCGCCCCATGGCAAACTGCGTCTCCAGGTCGTGCTTCGATGGCTCGTATGTGAGCTGTCTCAATCTGTTCATGGTTGTCCTTACAAAGCGCGGTATCGCGCAGTTCGTATAGACACCAGTCACACTTGCCTCAAATCCAGGCGGTCGGCCGTTGCTGCCCCCACTGCGCGCATGTCATTTCTGCCTCTCTTGAATTCCGTGTGGGTGGATTCGGTGGTGTTTTGGCTGGCGGACGGGGTCAAGGGCGGGCGTAGCCCGGCGAAGCGAACCCTTGACGCCGGCTGCCGGCCCGTACGCTGGCCGTCATGGCCGATGCGGCATGCTCACGCATCGGCCATGACGAGCAGGAGCGATTGGTATGCATGACAGGTTGTTCGAAGCGGCACTGGGCATCGCGCCCCCTTGGTTCGTCGCCGGCGTTCGTTTCGACGAGGCCAGCAAGGTCTTGACGGTCGGCATCGACTTCACGGCGGGGACCCGGTTCGCGGTCGAGGGCGCCAGCGGCGAGCACCCGGTCCACGACACCGTGACCAAGAGCTACCGGCACCTGAACTTCTTCCAGCACGAGTGCGTGCTCGAGGTGCGCACGCCGCGCGTGAAGCTGCCCGACGGTTCGGTGCGCCTGGTCAAGCCGCCGTTTGCGGGCAAGCTCTCGGGCTTCACGCTGCTGTTCGAGGCGCTGGTGCTGATGCTGGCGCCGCAGATGCCGTTTGCTGCCGTGGCCCGCATCGTGGGCCTGTCGCCGTACCGGGTGCTGGCGATCTGCCGGCGCTACGTCGCGCTGGCGCTGCAGGCCGCGGACTTCGGCCACGTCCGGGCGCTGGCCATCGACGAGACCTCGCGCGCGCGTGGCCACGACTACATCACGCTGGCGGCTGACGCTGTGCAGCGCCGGGTCCTGGCCGTGGCCGAAGGGCGCGAGGCCAAGACCATCGCTGCCATCGCCGCCGAGCTGGCCGAGCATGGCTGTGTGCCCGAGAGCATCGAGTCGGTCAGCATCGACATGTCGCCGGCGTTCATCAAGGGCTGCGCCGACGAGCTGCCCAACGCGCGCATCACGTTCGACAAGTTCCACGTCCTCTGGCACGCCAACGCGGCGGTGGACAAGATGCGGCGCATCGAACAGCGCCGCGACAAGTCCCTCAAGGGCATGCGCTGGTCGCTGCTGAAGGACCGTGCCAGCCTCAAACCCGAGGCCGCAGCCGAGCTGGATGCGCTCATCGCGCGCATGACCACCGTGCGCACCGCGCGCGCCTGGGTCTACAAGGAGCAGCTGCGCGAGATCCTCCAGCGCAAGCAGATCAACGTCGTGCGCGACATGCTCAAGCACTGGTGCACCTGCGTCATGCGCTCCAAGGTCGAGCCCATGAAGGAGGTCGCCGCCATGGTGCGCCGCCATCTCGAGGGCATCGTGGCCTGGGCGCAGACCCGTCAGACCAACGGCTTCCTCGAAGCACTCAACGGCCTGTTCCAGGCCGCCAAGCGTCGCGCGCGCGGCTTCACGCGCTTCGACACGATCAGGACCGTCATCTTCCTGATCGCGGGCAAGCTCGACTTCGCAGCGGTCAACCCTCATGCCCGGTAACCCACTCGAAATTCAACAGAGCCAGAAATCACGAGGCAGACCGACTACCCGCATCGATACCGCAGTGCTCGCGCATTTGCGTCAGAAAGCGGGGTTAACCCAGTTGGGTTTGGCAGAAGAGGTTTACCTCTTAGCCAAAAAACGTTCGTCGAGCCAGGCAAGCCTCAAAAACACTGGCCAGCGTTGGGAAAAGAAGGGCACTCTGGATGCTGGGTTGGCTCAGCACCTTGCCACTGTCTTGAAAACGCCCGTCGAGATTCTGTGTGGCGAACACCCGTTTCCCACGCCCGAGCCCGCCCCCAGTTATGTCAACGAGCTGGAGGCGTTGCTTCGCAAACGCGTGCAAGAAGAGACCATCCCAGAGCTCGAAAATGCTCTCCAATATTTCCGAGAAAACGGATATGACGACCCTGTAAGGAAATTGGCTGAAGAGTTGAATCGGGAGCTGGAAATCGCTCCTTTAAGCGCATCGAGGGAA
>NZ_JAYSBZ010000168.1:0-2044 GCF_041915145.1 Aquabacterium sp.
CAGCCAGTGCTCGTCGGTCGGGTGCATGGCGTGCGCGCGCGGCGCCTGGGCCCGGTAGTCCAGCAGGGCGTGCCAGTCGCGCGCCATGGCGCGGTCCAGCACCCATTGCCTGAAGGCGGCGCAGTCGGGGTCTTCGGGCGCATCAACCGGCGCTTGCGACGTGAAGAAGCGATGCAGGTTGTGCGTGAGGCTGCCGCTGCCGATCACCAGCACGCCCTGCTCGGCCAGCGGCGCCAGGGCCTGACCCACGCGCCATTGGTCGGCCGGCTTGGCTGAGGGCACGAGCGACAGCGGCACCACCGGCACGTCGGCCTGCGCGCCGTGCTGCGGCCACATATGCGTGAGCACCGTCCAGATGCCGTGGTCGAGCCCGCCTTGCGGAGCGATCTGCGTGGCGATGCCGACAGAGTTGAGCAAGCGTTGCGCGTCTTGCGCCAGCGCGGGCAGGCCGGGAGCGTCGTAGCGCTGCTCGTAGAGCAGCTTCGGAAAGCCGCCGAAATCGTGGATGGCGTGGTGCTGCAAGCCGCCCAGCAAGACGGGCGAGCGCGTGGCGGTGTGGGGCGACACGGCCAGCACGGCGCGGGGGCGGCCGAAGCGCTCGTCGATGACCCGGCCCAGGTGCTGCATGAAGCGCCCCGGCGCGCCGGGCTCGATGGCGATCATCGGCGAGCCGTGCGAGAGGTACAGGGTGGGCAGAGTGGTGGCGGTTTTCATGTGCTCATTGAACCTCGGCGGGCCGGCCGGATCGATCAAAAGTTTTGTGCTCTGCGTTCAGCGTCAACGACTATCCTGCCGCTGCTTGCTGCTTCATTTCGCTTGATTGGGCTCCATCCATGGCCACCTTCGAATCGTCTTCGACCGACGCGATCCGCCCGCCCGCATTGCTGCGCTGGTCGCTGCGCCAGCTGCGGCGCGACTGGCTGGCCGGCGAGCTGCGCCTGCTGGTGCTGGCCGTGACCCTGGCCGTGACGGCGTTGACGGCCGTGGCCTTCTTCGTCGACCGGCTCGACCGCGGCCTCACGCGCGACGCAGCCCAACTGCTGGGGGGCGACGGCGTGATCGTGGCTGACCAGGCCATGCCGCCCGTCTTCGAGCAAGAGGCCACGCGGCTGGGCCTGCGCACCGCGCGCATGGCGCTGTTCGCCAGCATGGCCCGCGCGCCGGACGAGCGCGGCGGCGCCACGCGGCTGGTGTCCATCAAGGCCGTGAGCGGCGCCTACCCGCTGCGCGGCAAGCTCACGGTGGCGGCCGAGGCGTTGTCGGCGTCGACTGCGTCCGAGCGCACCACCACCAGCGGCCCGGCACCCGGCGAAGTGTGGGCCGAGGCGGCCGTCTTGCAGACCTTGGGCCTGCAGGTGGGCGACACCCTGCTGCTGGGCGACGCCAGCCTGCGCGTGGGCCAACGCCTGGTGATCGAGCCCGACCGTGGCGCGGGTTTCATGGCCTTTGCACCGCGCGTGCTGATGAACGAGGCCGACTTGCCGGCGACCGGCCTGATCCAGCCCGCCAGCCGGGTGACCTACCGCCTGGCCGTGGCGCTGCCGCGTGCCGATCGGGCCAAAGACCAGCTCGCGCTGGCCGGCTACCTGACCTGGGCCGAGCAGACCATCAAGAGCCGACAACTGCGCGGCGTGCGGGCTGATTCGCTCGAAACCGGCCGCCCCGAAACGCGCCAGACGCTCACCCGCGCCGAGCAATTCTTGAAGCTCGTGGCCTTGCTGGCGGCCTTGCTGGCGGCTGTGGCCGTGGGCATTGCCGCGCGCGACTTTGCCGCGCGCCGGCTCGATGCCTGCGCCTTGCTGCGCGTGCTGGGCGAGTCGCAACGGCGCATCGCCTGGGGCTACGCGATTGAATTCCTGACCGTGGGCACGCTGGCGAGCTTGCTGGGGGTGGTGCTGGGTCTGGCGCTGAACCAAGTCTTCGTGGCCCTGGTGGGCAGCCTGGTCGGCACCAGTCTGCCGGGGCCGGGCTGGTGGCCGGCTGGTTTTGGCGTGGGCGTGGGCTGGGTGCTGTGCGTGGGCTTCGGCTTGCCGCCGGTGCTGCA
>NZ_JAYSBZ010000169.1:0-2020 GCF_041915145.1 Aquabacterium sp.
CGCGGCCAGTCACGCTCAACGTGTTCGCCACGCTGGCCCACGACCGGGGGCTGTTCTACCGCTGGCTGGCGTTTGCCGCGCGCCTCATGCCCTACGGCAAGCTGCCGCGCGCCGACACCGAGCGCGTGATCCTGCGCGTGGGCTACCGCACCGGCTCGTGGTACGAGTGGGTGCAGCATGTGCGGATCGCCCAGGTCGCCGGGCTCAGCGCCGACGAAATCGACGACCTGCAACTCGACAACGCGCCTGGCTGGACGGACCGCACCCGCGCCCTGATGCTGGCCACCGACGAGCTGATACGCCAGCATCACCTGGGCGACGACGGATGGCGCCGGCTGCGCACCCACCTCAACGACAAGCAGTGCCTCGAGTTCTGCATGCTGGTGGGCCATTACGCGATGCTCGCCATGACGCTCAACACCTTGGGCGTGGCGGTCGAGCCCGCCTACGAAATTCCGCTGGTGCCGCGCTGATCGCGACCGGCCCAATTTGATGGAGTGACACCATGACTGCAACCCACATCCCGACCATTCCGGCCGATCGCCTGCCGGCCCTGCTCGCGGCCATGCCCAAGGCCGAGCTGCACATCCACATCGAAGGCTCGCTCGAGCCCGAGCTGATCTTCGCGCTCGCGCAGCGCAACGGCGTGAGCCTGCCTTACGCCAGCGTCGAGGCGCTGCGGGCGGCGTATGCCTTCACCGATCTGCAAAGCTTCCTGGACATCTACTACGCCGGCGCCTCGGTGCTGCTCAAGGCGCAAGACTTCGAGGACATGGCCTGGGCCTACTTCCAGCGCGCCGCGGCCGACAACGTGGTGCACGCCGAGCTGTTCTTCGACCCGCAGACCCACACGGCGCGCGGCGTGCCGTTTGCCGTGGTGATCGAGGGCCTGACGCACGCCGTGGCGCGCGCGAAGGACGAGCTCGGCATCAGCGCCTCGCTGATCATGTGCTTTCTGCGGCACCTCAGCGAAGACGAAGCCTTCGCCACGCTTGAAGAAGCTTTGCCCTATCTCGACCGTTTCATTGGTGTGGGGCTCGATTCGAGCGAGCGCGGTCACCCGCCCGAAAAATTCGCCCGCGTCTTCGCGCGTTGCCGCGAGCTGGGCTTGCATCTCGTGGCGCACGCTGGCGAAGAAGGCCCGCCCGAGTACATCTGGAGCGCGCTCGATGTGCTACACGTCGAGCGCATCGACCACGGCGTGCGCAGCCTCGAAGACCCCAAGCTGGTCGAGCGGCTGTCGCACGACGGCATCGCACTCACGGTGTGCCCGCTGTCCAACATCAAGCTGTGCGTGTTCAAGGACATGGCGCAGCACAACCTGGCCAAGTTGCTGGCGGCCGGCCTCAAGGCCACGGTCAATTCAGACGACCCGGCCTACTTTGGCGGCTACATGAACCAGAACTTCACCGAAACGTTCGCCGCGCTGCCGCTGGGCGCGCCGCAGGCCTACGCCCTGGCGCGCAACAGCTTCGAGGCCAGCTTTGCCACGCCCGCGCAGAAGGCGGGCTGGATCGAGCAGCTCGACGCCACGTTCGCGAAATTCGCTGTCTGATCCGGCGGGGTCAACCCGCCGTCGCCAAGGCCTGCGCCAATTCGCCCGCGGCGGGCCCGAAAGCGTAGGCATCCATCGCCAGACAGGCGTGGTCCACGCTGGCGTGAATGCGCTGCGGCACGGCCTGCTCGCCGCCCGCGCCGGCCGCGATGTAGAACGGCAGCCAATGCTCGTCGGTCGGGTGCATGGCGTGCGCGTGCGGCGCCTGGGCCCGGTAGTCGAGCAGGGCGGGCCAGTCGCGTGCCGTGGCGCGGTCCAGCACCCATTGCCTGAAGGCGGCGCAGTCGGGGTCTTCGGGCGCATCGGCCGGTGCTTGCGAGGTGAAGAAGCGATGCAGGTTGTGCGTGAGACTGCCGCTGCCGATCACCAGCACGCCTTGCTCGGCCAATGGGGTCAGGGCCTGACCCACGCGCCATTGGTCGGCCGGCTTGGCTGAGGGCACGAGCGAGAGCGGCACCACCGGCA
>NZ_JAYSBZ010000170.1:0-1869 GCF_041915145.1 Aquabacterium sp.
TCTCGAGGATGTCGTTGCCGGTGAGCTTCGCCAGCGTGGCATACGGCAAGGCCAGGTAGCCGACGATGGTGAGCGCGCCCGCGATCAGGAAGATCCAGAACAGCGCCAGCGCCAGCTTGGGGCTATAAAGCTCGGTTTCGGTCTCCTCGGGAATCAGGTAGTAGGCCGATCCCATGAAGCCGAACAGCAGCCATACGATGAGCAGGTTGGTATGGACCATCCGCGCGATGTTGAACGGCAGGGCGGGGAACAGGAAATCCCCGATCACGTACTGCAGACCCATGATCAGCCCGAACAGGATCTGCCCAACGAAAAGTCCGATCGCCGCTATGAAGTAGGGCTTGGCGACCGCTTGTGATTTGTATTGCATGACGTGTTCCTCTTGTCGTCTCACATTTTTGCTAGGTCGACCTTCGACTCAGCCCTCGATGTTGGGCGGCCAGTTGGCGGTGTTGATTTCCGACGAGTACTTCAGGAATTCGACCAGGTTGTCGAGCTCCTCATTGGTGAGATTGAACTGCGGCATCTGGCGGCGGCCAGGCGCACCCGTCGGTTGCGACTGGATCCAGGCCTTGATGAACTCAGGGCCGCGGCGCTTGTAGACGTTGCCGAGCTCGGGCGCAAAGTAGGCGCCTTCACCCAGCAGGGTATGGCAGCCGATGCAGTTGCGCGTTTCCCAGACCTTCTTGCCCGCGATGACCTGGGGCGTCAGATTGGCTGAGTTGTCCAGCTTCGGAAGTGTCTTGTTGGTGTCGAAGGTCAGCGCGAGCAGTAGCAGGAAGAAGAACACTGTCCCGCCATAGAAGATGTTCCGCGCCATGGATTTGGTAAATATGCCGCTCATGGAGAGATCCTCATCGTTGGTCTGGTTTTGTCCGCAAAGGTTATGGAAGGGGTGCGCGTCCTCTGCAGCGGGTCCTGGACGCAGGGCGATACTAGGTTTCGCCCCTCTGCATGCACCATGATTTGAATCAAGATTCACTGGAGCCAGCAAATACGCGGGTCGCCATGTTGACCGTGATGTTTTTCACGTCATGCAAATGGGTTCTGATGAGAAACTGCGCGAGTACTGACTCTCAAGGGGTCTGACCCCCGACGGAACATGGGACAACGCTTGAAACCTGAAGACGCCTTCCACTTTGGCCGCGAATACCGTGGGGATATCTACGCGCTGTGGGACGATGCGCCCGAATTGCGGCGGCTGGGAATCGAGCTGGGAAGCTTCAATGCGGACTGGGCCTGCTTCGAGGATTGCCGCCTGTCCTTGCTCGCAATGGAGGAACTCACCGCCCTCGGAGGGAAGTACCTGGCCGACCTGAGCCCTGTCGTTCCAGCCCGCTATAACTGAAGCAGCCAATGCGGCAGCAATGCCGCAACGGTGACTGGACGAGGCCCCGCCAGCGACGAGCTGACGGGGCCTCGTCCGTTCCGGACGGCCGCGGTCGATCCCTCAGGAGGCTTGCGGCGTGGATTCGGCGAGCCGCCTCACCAGCACGACGCCGCCCTTGCGAAAGAGGGTTTGGTAACCTGCCTCCGGAAGCCGATCGATGCGTGTGATGGCGAGTTCTCCCGGCTCAGGCGGGCGTTGCGGCGTGACTGCGCCGCGATAGACGCTGATGCTCGGGGCGTCGAAGCGCCAGGCGACAACGGTGCCACCCAGCGCGCGCGCGGCGAGCGCGGCTTCCTTCACCGGACCCTGCAGCAGCGTGCCCGCCCAGGGCGACACCGTCGAGGTCAGGACGCCCACGCAGATCACTGCGCCGATCGACAGCCGCGACCAGATCGAGGCTTTGGACCTGGTGGCGACAGCAAGCCACAGCAGCAGGGCTCCGACCGTCACGACGTAGTAGATGGGTGTGGTGATCGACC
>NZ_JAYSBZ010000171.1:0-1826 GCF_041915145.1 Aquabacterium sp.
GACCGCGCAGCAAGGCGTCAGTGCGCGACCTGATCTTGGTTTCCACCGACCGAGTGTGACCATCCTTGGCCAGCACCTCGTGAACTCGCCCCCACAGCCCTGGATCGATGATGGCTTGATGCACGCCCGGGTACCAACTGCCCTTGTGCGACAACTCCCCGAGGTAGATGCGGTTGCGCAGCAGCTTGTGCAGATACTTCTTGTCGATGCGCGTGCCTGCCCGTGTCTGACCGTCTTGTGTCGTCCAAGCCTTGGTGGTGATGCCATCCAGCGTCAGGTTGGCGGCGATCTGGGTGGGCGAGCCGATGGTCAGCATCTCTTCGAAGATGCGACGCACCACCGCAGCCTCAGTGTCGTTGATCACCAGCAGGCGGTTCTCAACGTCGTAGCCCAGGGGTGGCACGCCGCCCATCCACATCCCCTTGCGTTTGCTGGCAGCGATCTTGTCGCGGATGCGCTCGCCGGTGACCTCGCGCTCGAACTGGGCGAAGGACAGCAGCACGTTGAGCATCAACCGCCCCATCGAGGTGGTGGTGTTGAACTGCTGCGTGACCGACACGAACGACACGCCGTGGCGCTCAAACACCTCGACCATCTTGGAGAAGTCGGCAAGGCTGCGCGTCAGGCGGTCGATCTTGTAGACCACCACGATATCGATTTGGCCTCGCTCGATATCCGCCATCAGGCGTTTCAGCCCGGGCCGGGCCGTGTTGCCGCCGGAGAACCCGGGGTCGTCGTAGTCGTCGGCCACCGGAATCCAGCCCTCGGCGCGCTGGCTGGCTACAAAAGCGTGGCCAGCCTCCTTTTGCGCATCAATGGAGTTGAATTCCTGGTCAAGGCGCTCGTCCGACGACACCCGGCAGTAGACCGCGCAGCGTTTGCGTGTCTTGGGAGAGGCGATTTGGGGGGCGTCACTCATTGCGCACCTGCCTTGCCGTTCAGGCCAAAGAACAGCGGGCCCGACCAATGCGTGCCAGTGATCTGCCGGGCCACAGCCGTCAGGCTCTTGAAGGTACTGCCCTCGTATTCGAACAGACCTTCGGCAGTGACCACCACCTTGTGCTCACTCTCGCCCCATTCGCGCAGCAGGACAGTGCCGGGCGCGAAGTTGATGTCGCGAGGCCGCGCCCGCAGCTTGATTTTGGAATGCTTGGCACCGATGGCCTCCAACCGCTGGCGGGTGTTGTTCGACAATCCACCGAAGGCCTCCTCCTGCATCTTGTAGGCGATACGCGACTCGATGAAGGCGCGGTTGGGGTTGATGGGGCGGCTACTGAAGTACCGATCCCACACTGGCCAAAGCTCAGCGATCGGCAGGTTGGACAGCGCCGCGATCTGCGCGGCGACGGATGCTTGTTTCTCGTTCATCACAACTTCTCCTGTTGATAGGGGGTTGTATGAACGCGCTGGTTGAGCAGTAAGCCAAGGCCAACTTCTCTGGCTTTCGGCTCGTTTGCCACGATGGTGCGGACGATGGCGGCCGCAAGGATGGCGGTGATTTCACCAGCGCGGGCGCTGGCGGACATCTCTGCTGGAGATGCAAGTTCGAGGTTTTTCATGACGGGCTCCAGGGAATAGCAACCGTCAGAAATAGTGAACCTGATCCTTCGGACAGGATGGCAACGCAGGGTAATCGGAGCAGGAAATTGCGCGTTTACGAAACAGTTGACCGGCGCACGTCTTGGCCCTATGATCTTGAAATTAACCAATTACGCAATTAGGAAACGGCCATGCCTTTCGGAGACTTCATTCGCAAGAAGCGCGAAGAGAAGCAGATACAGATGAACGACTTCGCGCGTCAGCTTGAGATTTCACCTGCCTACTGG
>NZ_JAYSBZ010000172.1:0-1800 GCF_041915145.1 Aquabacterium sp.
CTACCACTTCCATGAGCCGCTGGGCGTGGTGGGGCAGATCATTCCGTGGAACTTCCCGATCCTGATGGCGGCCTGGAAGCTCGCCCCGGCGCTGGGGGCGGGCAACTGCGTGGTGCTCAAGCCGGCCGAGTCCACGCCGGTGAGCATCCTGGTGCTGACCGAGCTGATCGCCGACTTGCTGCCCGCCGGCGTGCTCAACATCGTCAACGGCTACGGGCGCGAAGCCGGCATGCCGCTGGCCACCAGCACGCGCATCGCCAAGATCGCCTTCACCGGCTCGACCGCCACCGGCCGCGTGATCGCGCAGGCGGCGGCGGGCAACCTGATTCCGGCCACGCTGGAGCTGGGCGGCAAGAGCCCGAACCTGTTCTTCGACGACGTGATGGCGGCCGACGACGATTACCTCGACAAGGCCATCGAAGGCATGGTGCTGTTCGCCTTCAACCAGGGCGAGGTGTGCACCTGCCCGTCGCGCGCGCTGATTCAAGAATCGATGTATGACCGCTTCATCGAGCGCGTCCTCAAGCGCGTGGCCGCCATCAAGCAAGGCAGCCCGCTCGACCCGAGCACGATGATCGGCGCGCAGGCCTCGGCCATGCAGCAAGACAAGATCCTCTCGTACCTCGAGGTGGGCAAGCAAGAAGGCGCCAAGGTGCTGATCGGCGGCGGCGCGGCCCAACTAGGCGGCGAGCTGGCCGGCGGGTATTACATCCAGCCCACGCTGCTCAAGGGCAACAACCAGATGCGCGTGTTCCGCGAGGAGATCTTCGGCCCGGTGTTGGCCGTGACCACGTTCAAGGACGAGGCCGAGGCGCTGGCCATCGCCAACGACACGCCCTACGGCCTCGGCGCCGGGGTGTGGACGCGCGACGGCAGCCGGGCCTACCGCCTGGGCCGCGGCATCCAGGCCGGCCGCGTGTGGGTCAACAACTACCACGCGTACCCGGCGCACGCGGCCTTCGGTGGCTACAAGGAATCGGGCATCGGCCGCGAGACCCACAAGGTCATGCTCGACCACTACCAGCAGACCAAGAACCTGCTGGTGAGCTACTCGCCCAAGCCGCTGGGCTTCTTCTGATTTTCGGCGCCCCGGTTACTGAGGCGGCAAGTCTTCCGGGGCGTCCATCGGCGGGGCGCGGCGCACGCCCATGCCTGGCGGCGTGAACGGGCGACCGTTCACTTCGATCTGGCCTTGGCCGAACTTGAAGCTCGACGAAACGCTGTCCTGATCGAGCACCACGTAGCCCTGCGACGAGAACTGGTCGAGCATGGCGCGCACCGAGGCAGCCTGGCGGGCACCGTCGGCACCTTGGGCTGACGCGAACTTGTCGATCCAGGCCAGCGGCAGCTTGGCGGCGCCCTTGACGTAGCCCTTGCCCATGATCAGCGCCATCGGCGGCGTCTGGTTGTCGGCCTCGGTGGCCCCTTGCACGCCGAAGGCGTACGACAGCTCGCCCTTCTTGCCGTCGATCTCGACCAGCAGGCGGTCGAGCGAGTACTCGGGGTTGTAGGCCAGCAGCGGTTGCAGGTCGGCCTGCAGTTGCTGGAAAGCCTGGGCCGGGGTGACGTCGGCCTGCTCGTCGCACGACAGCGTCTGCGTCATCATGGCCTTCACCATGCGGCCGTAAGTCTCGGCATGCAGGTTCTTGATGGACACGTCCATCTGTACCTGGTTGACCGTGACGTCGCCGATCTTGGCCGCGCCGCTGAAGGTGCCCTTCGAGGTCAGGAAGCCCTTGTCGACCGCGGTCTCGGCGTGGTACTTGATGTTCGAGATGGTGCCCTTGATCGGCTTGCCGC
>NZ_JAYSBZ010000173.1:0-1784 GCF_041915145.1 Aquabacterium sp.
CACCCGGCGCCGCATCGGGCGTTGTTCTTGGGCGTGGGCACCGGCATCACCGCGTCGTCCGCCGCGCAAGACGCGCAACTCGAGGTGGATGCCGTCGAGCTGCTGCCCGAGGTGGTCGAGGCCACCTCGTATTTCACGTCGGTGTTCGGCTCCGAGCCCAATCCGCGCCTGCACCTGATCGTGTCGGACGCCCGGCGCTTCGTGCGGGCCGGCGACCAGCGCTACGACCTGATCGTGTCCGACAACTTCCACCCGGCGCGCAGCGGTTCGGCGGCGCTCTACACCGTCGAGCACTTTCAGGCGGTACGGCAACGGCTCGCGCCCGGCGGGGTGTTTTGCCAGTGGCTGCCGCTGCACCAGCTGGATCTCGTCACGCTGCGCAGCATCGTGCGTTCGTTCCTGGTGGCCTACCCGCGCGGCGGGGCCGTGTTGGCCACCAACAGCCTCGAGACGCCGGTGCTCGGCCTGGTGGGGCGCGCGGACGATCGGCGTTTCGATCTGCACGACGTGCGTCAGCGCTTGCGCGGCGCCCGGCTGGCCTTGGCGCCGCAAACGGTGGGGTTGGGCGACGAGTGGGCCGTGCTCGGCAGCTTCGTGGCCGGCTCGCAATCGCTCGCGCGGTTTGCCGGCGACGCGCCGCTCAACACCGACGACCGACCGGTGGTGGCCTACCTCGCGCCGCGCATCACCTACGCGCCTGATTCGCTGCCGAGCGACCGGCTGCTGGCCTTGCTGCGCGAGTTGCAGGTGGCGCCCGGCGAGCTGGTCGACGCACCCGCCGACGCCGCCGCGCCAGCGCGGCTCGCCGCCTATCGGGGCGCGCGCAACCGATTCATCGAAACCGGGCGCCGCGTCAAGCCGTACGGCGATCCGCAGTTGATGTTGGCGCAGGTGCGCGAGCCTTTGCTCGCGGTGCTGCGGCAGAGCCCGGACTTCCGCCCGGCCTACGACCCGTTGCTGCGGCTGGCGCAGGCGGTGGCCGAGGTCGATCCCGCGCAAGCGCAGTCGCTGTTGCAAGATCTGATGCGGTTGCAGCCGGCGCGACCCGAGGCGCGGCAGATGTTGGAGCACTGGGGCGACGGGGCGTTGCGATCCGACTGACAGGTGTCAGCCTGGCCGCCCGATCGAGGGGTCAGGACTTGTCCTTGGGCCGGGGCTTCTTGGTGCCGTGGTCCTTGCTCGCCGCTTCGTCGGGCTTGGCGGAGGCGCCGGAGTCGGCCTCGTCGTCGGCGCTCTTGGGCTTGGGTGCCGACAGCGGCGGCACGGTGGGGGCGACCACATCGAGCTTGTTCTCGCGCATGTATTCGTCCATCTCGCGCCAGCCGGCGAAGACGGCGGACTTGCTCGCCTTGGGGTTGAGGTTGTAGCAGTCCTCGATGGCGCGACCGGCCTGGCGGCAGGCGCTGCCCACGGCCTTGGCGTCGGCTTCCTTGCGTTCCAGCTCTTTTTGCGGCGACTCGATGCCCAACTGGTCGCACGCGGCGAGCAGGGTCAGGCAGGTCAGGGCAAGCAGGCGCAAACGCATGGTGGCAAAACGAATGAATGACGATATGAGCGCGCGGGGCGTCACCGGGTTATCGGCAGGCGAGCGGCCACGCTGAAGTGCACGCTCGCACAGCGTAAGGGCGCCGCCGCCCGGCACATGCGCCGATTAGGCAGAAAAAACGCCCGCTTTTCGAGGGCGGGCGTGGTGCGTGGCGCGGGGGTGCGGATCAGGCGCTGCCGCGTGCCATCTCCATCAGGCGCGCGATGCGCTCTTCGGTCGGCGGGTGGGTCGAGAACAG
>NZ_JAYSBZ010000174.1:0-1782 GCF_041915145.1 Aquabacterium sp.
CCTTGGAGGTGATGGTGACGAACTTGAGGTCATCACCCAGCGTGCTGAGCAGTGCGAAGTCCTCGGCGTTGACGGTGATGGTGAGCTCGGCCTGCAGCGACGAGCCAACCTGACCACCACCGCGCACAGCTTCGATCTCCTTGTTCACCACGTCGCGGATCTCGCGGATGCGGCTCCACTTGGCCAGCAGGGCCGACTCGGCTTGAGCGAATGCCCCCTCGCTCCAGAAGGTCTCGGTGAAGATGGTGCTGCCGGTGCCCGCGCCGGTGAAGACCTTCCAGGCCTCTTCGGCCGTGAAGCTCAGGAACGGCGCCATCCAGCGCAGCATGGCGTGCGTGAGGTGCCACAGCGCGGTCTGCGCCGATCGGCGCGCAAGGCTCTTGGGCGCGGTCGTGTAGAGGCGGTCCTTCAGCACGTCGAGGTAGAAGGCGCCGAGGTCTTCGGAGCAATACACCTGCAGCTTGGCGACCACCGGGTGGAACTCGTAGCGCTCGTAGTGCGCCAGGATGTCGGCCTGCAGTTCGGCCGCACGCGCCAAGGCGTAACGGTCGATCTCGAGCAGCTCGGCGTGCGGCACGGCATCTTGCGCGGCGTCGAAGTCCGACACGTTGGCCAGCAGGAAGCGCAGCGTGTTGCGGATGCGGCGGTAGCCATCGACCACGCGGGCCAGGATCTTGTCGTCGATGCCGAGGTCGCCCGAGTAGTCGGTGGATGCGGCCCACAGGCGGATGATCTCGGCGCCCATCTTGTTGGACACCTCTTGCGGCGCCACCGTGTTGCCGACCGACTTCGACATCTTGCGGCCCTGGCCGTCCACGGTGAAGCCGTGCGTCAGCAGGCCCTTGTACGGCGCGCGGCCGTAGATGGCGCAAGCCGCCAGCAGCGAGCTGTGGAACCAGCCGCGATGCTGGTCGTGGCCTTCGAGGTAGAGATCAGCCTCCTGCCCCTGCAGATGCCCGGCGGTCGGGTGGCTGCCGTGCTCGGCGTTGAGCACGTGGAAGAACGAGGTGCCCGAGTCGAACCACACGTCGAGGATGTCGGTGGACTTGCTGTAGTGGGCCGCATCGGCGCCCAGCCACTCGGCCACGTCCAGCTTGGCCCAGGCTTCGACGCCGCCTTGCTGCACCAGATCAGCGGCGCGGTCCATCAGGGCCATCGTGTCGGGGTGCAGTTCGCCCGTCACCTTGTGCAGGAAGAACGGCAGCGGCACGCCCCAGTTGCGCTGGCGGCTGATGCACCAGTCGGGCCGGTTGGCGATCATGTCGCGCAGGCGGGTGCGGCCGTTCTCGGGGTAGAAGGTGGTGTGGTCGATGGCGTCGAGCGCGGTCTGGCGCAGCGTCTTGGGCGCCTTGTTGACGGTGAACACGCCCTCGCCTTCGTCCATGCGCACGAACCACTGCGCAGCGGCGCGGAAGATCACCGGCGTCTTGTGGCGCCAGCAATGCGGGTAACTGTGGACGATGTTCTGGCTGGCGAGCACGCGGCCGTTCTCGCGCAGGGTTTCGAGCACAACGGGCGCGGCCTTCCAGATGTGCTGGCCGGCGAACAGCGGCAGGTCGGCCTCATACACGCCGTTGCCCTGCACCGGGTTCTTGATGTCGTCGAACTTCAGGCCGTGGGCGACGCACGAGTTGAAGTCGTCCACGCCGTAAGCCGGCGCGGCATGCACGATGCCCGTGCCGTCTTCGGCGCTCACGTAGTCGGCCAGGTAGATCGGCGCCTCGCGGTCGTAGCCGGCATCAACGTGGGCCAGCGGGTGCTTGAACTTCAAGCCTTCGAGCT
>NZ_JAYSBZ010000175.1:0-1747 GCF_041915145.1 Aquabacterium sp.
CGGCCCGCACCAAGCGCCGTTTCCAACTGCCCGCAAACGCCGTGCAACCCGCATGAATGCTGGGTTCTACGGTAAAATATGCGCCATGCCCGCGCCGCACTCCACCCCCGTTCCGACCCTTGCCGAGGCCGCCCAGTGGGCGCCCGAGCAGATCGTCGGACTGGCGCAGGCGAACGTCGCCTTGCAGCGCGACATGGATGCGATGCGGCTCGAATTTGCGGCACTCAAGCATCAGCTCGAGTGGTTCCGCCGCCAGCTCTTTGGCCAGAAGAGCGAGAAGCGCGTGGTGTCACCCGACACCACGCAGATGCATCTGGGCGAATTGCCGATCCCCGACACGCAGCCCGATCTCCCCGGCAAGACCGTGGCGGGACACACCCGTCGTGCGTCGCGCACCGACTTCGCCCAGAGCAAGGACGACTCGGCACTGTTCTTCGACGAGACGCGCGTCCCGGTCGAGACGATCACGCTCGCCAACCCCGAGACCGAGGGCCTCACCGCCGAGCAGTTCGAGGTGATCGGCGAGAAGGTGAGCCATCGCCTGGCGCAGCGCCCGGGCAGCTACGTGATCCTCAAGTACGTGCGCCCGGTCATCAAGCGCCGCGACACGCAGACGATCCACGGCCCGGCGGCCCCCGCCGGGGTGATCGACGGTAGCCGCGCCGACGTGAGCTTCATCGCCGGGCTCATCACCGACAAGTTCTGCTACCACCAGCCGCTGTACCGCCAGCATCAGCGGCTCGGGGACAACGGCATCCGGGTCTCGCGCCCGTGGCTCACGCAGCTCACCCACGCGGCGCTCGCGCTGCTCGAGCCGGTCTTTACGGCCCAGCTCGACTCGATCCGCGCAAGTCGCATCAAGGCGATGGACGAGACCCCGATCAAGGCCGGGCGCGCCGGCCCGGGGAAGATGAAGGGCGGCTACTTCTGGCCGGTGTATGGCGAGCGCGACGAAATCTGCTTCGCCTATCACGAGGGGCGTAGTGGCAAACACATTGCGCAGACCCTGGGGACCGACCCACCGCCCGTGGGGGCGGTGCTGCTCACCGACGGCTACGCGGCCTACGAACGTTACGCACAAAAATGCGGGCTCACGCGCGCGCAATGCTGGGCGCACTCGAGAAGAAAGTTCTTCGAGGCGCAGTCGGTCGAGCCCGAACGGGCGGCGCAGGCACTGGAGATGATCGGCCAGCTCTACGCGGTAGAGCAGCACATCCGTGAGGCACAGCTCGTCGGCGAGGCACGCCGCGCATACCGGCTCGCCCAGGCCAAGCCGATGGTCGACCGGTTCTTCGACTGGGTCGACACCCAATTCGAATCCCACGGTCTGCTGCCGAGCTCACCGCTGACTGCTGCCCTGGCCTACGTGCGTGAGCGCCGGGCCGCCCTCGAGGTCTACCTCGCCGACCCCGAGGTGCCGATCGACACCAACCACCTCGAGCGGGCGCTACGCGTAGTGCCGATGGGCCGCCGCAACTGGCTCTTCTGCTGGACCGAGGTCGGCGCGAAATACGTGGGGATCGCGCAGAGCCTGATCGCCACCTGTCGCCTGCACGACATCGACCCCTATGCCTATCTGGTCGATGTGCTCCAGCGCGTCGGCCAGCACCCTGCCGCCGATGTCGCGCAACTCACCCCAAGGCTGTGGAAGCAACACTTCGCGGCCAATCCGCTTCGATCCGATCTCCACCCGCGCTCGAAGTAGGCAAGAACGCCGCTCGGTTACCGCTTACGAGGTCTGAGCGTG
>NZ_JAYSBZ010000176.1:0-1705 GCF_041915145.1 Aquabacterium sp.
AGGCGCCAAGACCATTGCACCGTCGCTCGACCTGGTCGGCAAGATCTAAGCCGCCCCGTCCGTCGCGTTGACCACGACGCCCGGGTGCCTGGCGCCCGGGCTTTTTTACGCCCAAAAATCGAATTTCAGGAGTTCTGCCATGCTCGAAGACAACCTCAAGACCCAGTTGAAAGCCTACCTGGAGCGCCTGCAGCGCCCGGTGGAACTGGTCGCCACGCTGGACGGCAGCGCCACGTCGAACGAGCTGCGCGAACTGCTGGAAGACATCCGCGCCCAGTCGGCCAAGATCACCGTGGTCGAAAAGAGCGACCTGGACGTGCGCAAACCCTCGTTCCTCATCACCAACCCCGGCACGGACAGCGGCGTGCGCTTTGCCGGTGTGCCCCTGGGCCATGAATTCACCTCCCTCGTGCTGGCGCTGCTGCATGTGGGTGGCCACCCCTCCAAGGAAGCGGCCGACCTGCTGGAGCAGATCCGCGAGCTGGACGGCGACTACCACTTCGAAACCTACTACTCCCTGAGCTGCCACAACTGCCCCGACGTGGTGCAGGCGCTCAACCTCATGAGCGCGCTCAACCCGCGCATTACGCACACGGCCATCGACGGCGGCCTGTTCCAGGGCGAGATCGAGGCGCGCGAAATCATGGGCGTGCCCACGGTGTTCCTCAACGGTGAGCGCTTCGCTCAGGGCCGCATGGAGCTGGCCGAGATCGTCGGCAAGATCGACAAGGGCGCTGGCGCACGCGAGGCCGCCAAGCTCAACGCCAAAGAGGCGTTTGATGTGCTCATCGTCGGCGGTGGCCCCGCAGGTGCTGCCGCCGCCGTGTACGCGGCGCGCAAGGGCATCCGCACCGGCGTGGCCGCCGAGCGCTTTGGCGGCCAGGTGCTCGACACCGTGGACATCGAAAACTACATTTCGCTGCGCAAGACCGAAGGCCCGCAGTTTGCCGCCGCGCTGGAACACCATGTGCGCGACTACGACGTGGACATCATGAACCTGCAGCGCGCCAAGGCACTCAAGCCCGCCGCCACCGAGGGCGGCCTGATCGAGGTCGAGCTGGAAAGCGGCGCCACGCTGCGCGGCAAGACCGTGATCCTGTCCACCGGCGCGCGCTGGCGCAACATGAACGTGCCCGGCGAGGAGCAGTACCGCACCAAGGGCGTGACCTACTGCCCGCACTGCGACGGCCCGCTGTTCAAGGGCAAGCGCGTGGCGGTGATCGGCGGCGGCAACTCCGGCATTGAGGCGGCCATCGACCTGGCGGGCGTGGTGGCGCATGTGACGGTGCTCGAGTTCGCCCCCGAACTCAAGGCCGACGCCGTGCTGCAGCGCAAGCTCAAGAGCCTGCCCAACGTGGACGTGATCGTCAACGCCCAGACCACCGAGGTGAACGGCGACGGCCACAAGGTCACCGGCATCACTTACAAGGACCGCGTGGGCAGCGACGTGAAGCAGATCGCGCTCGAAGGCATCTTCGTGCAGATCGGCCTGCTGCCCAACACCGACTGGCTCAAGGGCACGGTGGAGCTGTCGAAGTTCGGCGAGATCGTGGTAGACGCCAAGGGCCATACCAGCGTGCCCGGCGTGTTCGCCGCCGGTGACTGCACCACGGTGCCTTACAAGCAGATCATCATTGCCGCGGGGGCGGGCGCCACGGCCGCGCTGAGCGCCTTCGACCACCTGATCCGCAGCACGGCACCGGCC
>NZ_JAYSBZ010000177.1:0-1702 GCF_041915145.1 Aquabacterium sp.
GTGTCGCCCGAGGCAAACGCCATGCACCCACGCGCAGCGCTCGCGCAGGCATCAGTGGAGCTTGCACGTGCCAACCTGGAGGTTGCGCAGGCCGATCGCCGCAATCCGCCGGAGCTTTCCATCGGCATCGCGCAAACACGCGACGATTTCGCAGCGCCGAGCTACAAGACCGTGCGGCTGGGACTCCGGTTCCCGCTCGGCACCGACGCGCGAAATGCGCCGAAACTGGCAGCGGCGAACTCGATCCTGATCAAGGCCGAAGCCGAGCTGCGCCAAACGCTCACCGAGATCGAGACTGAGCAGCGCGATGCGCAGGCTGCGCTCGAAAACGCGGAATCGGCGTACCAGTCCGCGCAATCGCGCGCCGCACTGGCCGGCGAACGGCTGTCTCTGCAGGAAAAAGCCTTTTCATTGGGTGAATTGAGCCTGGCCGAATTTTTGCGCATGCGCGCCACCGCCAATGAGTCGCGCCTCGAACAATTGCGGGCAAGGTACACGCTGGGAGCCGCCCGCGCCCAACTCAATCAAGCAAGGGGACTTTTACCGTGACGATCCGAATTTACCGCTTCACTGCTCTGCTCAGCCTGCTGGTCGCGGGCCTGCTGGGTAGCTCGTTGGCCAACGCGCACGGTGGCGAAGACCATGGCGACGAAAGCAAGATCCCGGCACCCGCCACGGCCGTTGCCCCGCGCGCATCGGCGCAGAGCGACGACTTCGAGCTGGTGGCCGTGCTCAACGCTGGCCAGCCGCAAGGCCCGCGCCTGTCGATCTTCGTTGATCGCTTCAAGACCAATGAACCGGTGGTGGGCGCCAAGCTGGAGGTCGATGCGGGTGGTCAAAGTGTTCCGATCAAGGAAGAGAGCCCCGGCATCTATGTGGCGCAACTCGCAGCCCTGAGCAGTGTGGCTCCAGGAGCCAAACTGGCGCTGACGATCTCCGTGGAAGCGGGCGATACGTCCGATCTGCTCACCACGCCCCTGGACATTCCTGCTTCCGCGACCGATGGCCCTGCGCATGCACACAGTAGGGCTGAGTTTGCAGTTTGGATTGCCGGTGCTGCCATCGCCGTGGCCGCCGTGGGTTTGCTATTCGTTCGTCGCCGTCGCCAGAACAAGGGAGCGCAGTAATGTCCGTCAAGAAAACTACCGCTTGCGTGGTACTGGCACTTGCAGCCGCCAGCAGCGTGAACGTCTTTGCCCATGGTGATGAAGATCATGGCGATCAAAAACCGAAGGCTTCCGCTTCAGCGCCCGCCACACCGGTGGCTGTTGCCCAAGAAGGGCCACAGCGCCTGGCGGATGCCAGCCTGTTCGTGCCCAAGACCGTTCAGCGTCGCCTCGGCATACGCACGGTTCAGGTTCAAACGACCGATCTGTCAGCGGGCGTCGAACTCAACGGCACCATCATCGCCGACCCGGAAACCAGCGGACGCGTCCAGGCGCCCTTTTCGGGCAGTGTTCAGCCGGGCCCCAAAGGTATGCCAGTGGGTGGCCGCACGGTCGTCAAGGGAGAAGTCCTGGCCTATTTGCAGCCGGTTGCGAGCGCCATCGAGCAAGGCAACCAGAAAGCCCAAATGGCTGAATTGGACGCGCAGCTGGCCATTGCAGACCGGAAGGTGAAACGCTACGAGCAGCTCGAAGGCGCCGTGCCGCAAAAGGAAATCGAAGCCGCCCGCATCGAACGCGATGCCTTGCGCCAACGG
>NZ_JAYSBZ010000178.1:0-1629 GCF_041915145.1 Aquabacterium sp.
TGGTGGACAGCTTGCGCAGCCCCTTCTCGAACGATTCGCCGGACACACCGGACTGCTCGGCTGCCGGTTTCCATACCGACAGGGTCTCGACGCTGACACCGACACGTTGCGACATCTCGTCCAGCGCATCACCAGTGTCGATGGCCGATTTCACCATCGCGGTCAGACCGGCCACCGACACGGCCACGCCGAGGTTGGCCAGCACGCCATTGACGCTCTTGGCGGTGTCCGTGAGTCCGCCCAAGCCCCGCCTGATCGAGTCGAAGGCGGCTCTCGTCTGGTCGACGGCACTGATCAGGATTTGTGCACGGTTGCTTGCCATCAGACTTTGTCCAGTTCTTGTTGAATCGCGCGCGCCAAGGCTGGCAGTGCGCGTTGCACGCCACCCGCCAGATTCAGCCGCCGCTTGAGATCGACGCGGCGGACCAACGTCGCGATGGGAATTTCCTGGCCGCGCTTGATCTGCTTCGCGCCAGTGCGCCCACGCTCGGCACGCTTGAAGCGGTTGAGTTGCGAGGCGTTCTCTTTGATGTTCTCGGCCATCAGCAACACGCGGCCGTTCTTCTCGATGAAGAAGGCATTGCCCGAACGCATCAGGCCGTCGATGACCGCCTTGAAACGCTTCGGGCCGATGCGACCGGGCAGCAGCGGGATGAGCAGATTGCCGCTCACCGTCCCGCCTTTTTCGTGCAGACCGAGCCACGGGATCTTGCTGCCCACCAGCAAGGCAGGCAGTTGCTCCGGCTTCTTGTCGAACACCTTCACGCCCATCGAGGAGATGAAGCTGTTGCGCTTGACGGTGAAGGCGCTGCGCATCTCGGATCGCGCCGCGTCACGCACCTCGCGCCCGCCCGACTGCATACCCTTGGCGACGGCAGTGTGAATGGCCCGACGACGCTCGCTGCTCCACGCCTCCAACTGGCGCGGGTCCAGCAGACCGGTGGTAGTGAGTGAGAGACGCATGGGTCAGTCCTTCAGAAGATCGCGTTGCAGTTGTTCGATGCCACGCTTCTCGCCTTGGGCTGCCACGGCATGAATGCCGAGTAGCTGGGCCAGTTGCTGCCGTTCGATCTGGCCGTCGGCATCCAGAAAGGCTTGCGCCTGCGTGAGCGTGTAGGCCATCACGTCGCCCAAGCGGTGACCGGCGCGGATCAGGCGGGCGACGGCACTGTCCCAGCCGAATTCGTCAGCGAGCGCAGCGTCGGCGCGAGCCGCTGGGCTGCGCCCTGAACCGCCGGGACGACGTGCGCCACAAAAAAATCCGCGTTGACCTCGAACACGGCGGCCGCCAGTTGCACGGCGTCCGCAAGCTGAAGGTCGTTGATCCACGCGCGTTCGCGCCGGGTGGTGATCGCCAGCAGATCGAGCACGGCATCGCCGTGCCGCCCCAGCAATGCCATCCAGTCCGGGTCGCTGCTGATCTCCTCGGCCAGCGGGCGCACCACGGCCAGCAGCCGTGGCAATTCGCCCAGCCGGATCGGCGTCAGTTCCAGCGCGGTGCCGGACAGCGTCACGACCACAGGCTCAGGGGGGAAGGTCTTGAAGCCGTCCATCACAGCAGCACCAGACGTCCGAACTGACCGAGATCACCGCCGACTGGCTTGGTCAGATCCGCCAGTACCTGGCCCG
>NZ_JAYSBZ010000179.1:0-1622 GCF_041915145.1 Aquabacterium sp.
TCGCGGTGCGCGCCTTGCAGCCACAGGCACTGCGCCGCTTCGCCAACGCGTTCGGGCAGGCTTTGCGGGCGGATGTCGAGCTCGCGCACGTGGCTGGGCAGATCGGCCAGCCGGCGGTCGGCGCGGGTTTGTCCGCGGGCGCGCATCCAGCGGTGCGCGGTGGCGGCGACCGCGGCCACCACGAGCGCGCCGAGCACCCACGCGACGACGCGCCCGGCCTCGCTCAGCCAGCGCGCGAAGCCGCTCAACCAGGTGGGCTGCCGGGTCTTCTTCTGGTCGGGGAGGGCGGGGTCGGCCGGGTGCTTGGCGTCGCGCTGGTCTTTTTTGAAGCGCAGCGTCTTTTGCTTCTTCTTGCTCTGCCCCAGGCCGGGGTCGCCCTGAACCTGCCGCAGGGCCTGCTGCACTTGCTCGGGCGCAGGCAGGTCGGTCGGCTCGGCATGAGCCGCCAGCGCCACGCAGCCAGCCAGCAGGCCGGCGATCAGCTGCGAGCGGGGCCGGGGCGCGTCAGGGCTTCGCATCGGCAGGGGCCTCGAAGGCGCGGCGGAAGGTCTGCTCGATGTCCCAGGCTTCGAGCTCGACGCGGCGGTTGAGGTACATCGCAAAGCCGGCTGCCACGTAGAACGGCTCCAGCAGCAGCATCACGACCGCGTAGATCGCCGCGAAGGCCAGCGTGGAGGTGTGGTCGTCGCCGTGACGCAACCAGCGGAACAGATCGAAGTGGCTGTTGGCCGGCATCAGCCAGACCAGCAGGGCGACGCAGCCCAGGCACAGCGCCATCTCGATGTGAGCGAAGGCCAGGTGCATGAAGGTGGCGGCAATGCGATGCCCTTGCAGCAATTGCGCGCGGCGCTGGCGCTGGGTGGCGCCGGCTTGTCCTTCGAGCTGGTAGATCGGCTGGGTATAGGCTCGCCACGGCGACAGCCGCCGGATCGACAAGGTGCTCGGCAGCCGGCTCCACCACACGCCGCGTTGCGCGCTCCACAGGTCGGACCAGCGCGTGGCTTGCCCGAACACGGCGCGTGCCAGCACGAAGAGCAGGCTGCGGTCCAGCCAGGGCTTGAGCCAGAACAGCAGCAGACCCGGCAGCCAGTCGGCGATGGCGATGCTGGACAGCGCCGCTGCCGTCGCCAGCAGCAGCAGCGGTGTGTAGCAGCGCCACACCGACGCCGCGTTGGCCTGCACCATGCGTGCGCCGAGGTCGGTGGCTTCCATCATCGGGCGGGGCCGCAGCTCCACGGCCAGGGCATCAACCTGCATGGGGCTCCTGTCGCGACGCGGCGGGCGCCAGCGGGCGGCCTTGCCAGATCAGGTAGCCCAGCACCAGGGCCCAGCTCAGCGCCCCCACGACGTACTTGGTGGACGGCGGGATCCAGCGGGCCGACGACCAGAAGGCCTCGATGGCGGCGGCGATGGTCAGCATGCCCATCACCCCGTAGAGCATGGGCACCGTGGCGCTGGCGGCTTGCTGCAGGGCCACGCCACGCGGGAGCCGCCCGGGCGCCAGCAGCGCATGGCCGATGCGCAGGCCCGCCGCGCCCGACAGCACGATTGCCGTCAACTCGAACGCCGAGTGCGTGACCACGAAGGGGTAGAAGGTATCGACGTGGCCGCGCAGGGTCAGG
>NZ_JAYSBZ010000180.1:0-1606 GCF_041915145.1 Aquabacterium sp.
GGTGCTTGCTCAGCTTCTGCCGCGCCTCGATGCTCAGCGCCGAGACCTGCATGTAGTCCAGCTCCTCCGGCAATTTGAGGTGCTCGTAGTAGGCCGCGCGCTCGACCTCGTCGTTCTGCTTGTCGATGTAGCCGGCGTACTTGGTGGCAATCTCGACCTGCTCGATCACCGCATCGGCCAGCGCCCCACCCAGCTCGGCGCGCAAGGTTTCACGTGAAACACCGGCATCCGGCTTGGCGATGGCAGCCACCTCGGCCACGGCATCGAAGCTCACCGCCGGACGGCGCAGCAGGTCTGCCAGGTTGTATTCGCGCTCAATCGCCTTGCCCAGCAGCCGCTCAGCATCCGCCGCTGGCAGCGTGGCCGGACGCACCCAGGTGGCCCGCAGCTTTTCTGTTTCACGTGAAACAGCATCGCGCTTGCGGTTGAAGGCATCCCAACGCACGTCATCCACCAGACCGATCTGTCGACCCAGCTCGGTCAGCCGCATATCGGCGTTGTCCTCGCGCAGCTGCAGGCGGAACTCCGCCCGGCTGGTGAACATGCGGTACGGCTCGGTCACGCCCTTGGTGATGAGGTCGTCGACCAGCACGCCGAGGTAGGCCTGATCGCGGCGCAGCGTGAAGGCCTCTTTGCCCTGCGCCTGCAGCGCGGCGTTGACCCCGGCGTACAAGCCCTGAGCCGCCGCTTCTTCGTAGCCGGTCGTGCCGTTGATCTGGCCCGCGAAGAACAGCCCGCTGATCGCCTTGGTCTCGAAGGTGGACTTCAGCTCGCGCGGGTCGAAGTAGTCGTACTCGATGGCGTAGCCGGGGCGCAACACGAAGGCGTTCTGCAGGCCGGGCATGGTGCGCAGCGCGGCGAGCTGGATGTCGAACGGCAGCGAGGTGCTGATGCCGTTGGGGTAGAACTCGTTGGTCGTCAGGCCCTCGGGCTCGAGAAAGATCTGGTGCGAGTCCTTGTCGGCGAAGCGGTTGATCTTGTCTTCGATGCTCGGGCAGTAGCGCGGCCCCACCCCCTCGATCACGCCGGTGAACATCGGGCTGCGGTCGAAGCCCGAGCGGATGATGTCGTGCGTCTGCTGGTTGGTGTGGGTGATCCAGCACGGCAGCTGGCGCGGGTGCTGGTCGGGCGAGCCCAGAAAGCTGAACACCGGCACCTCGGGGCCGGTGGGGGCGGAAACCGTCCCATTGGCGCCCCACTGCCCCACCAGGCCCACGCCATCGCCCGGCTGCTCGGCGAGCTGGGCAAAGTCGATGCTGCGGCCGTCGATGCGCGGCGGCGTGCCCGTCTTGAGCCGGCCTTGCGGCAGCTTCAGCTCCTTGAGCCGGGCCGACAGGCTCACCGCCGGCGGGTCGCCCGCGCGGCCGGCGCTGTAGTTCTGCAGGCCAACGTGGATCTTGCCGTCCAGAAAGGTGCCCGCCGTCAGCACCACGGCGCGCGCCTTGAAGCGGATGCCGACCTGGGTGACGGCGCCGACCACGCGGTCGCCTTCCACTATCAGGTCGTCCACCGCCTGCTGGAACAGCCACAAGTTCGGCTGGTTTTCGAGCCGCTGGCGAATCGCCGCCTTGTAGAGGATGCGATCGGCCTGCGCCCGGGTCGCGCG
>NZ_JAYSBZ010000181.1:0-1579 GCF_041915145.1 Aquabacterium sp.
TAAATAAGTTAACGTGGAGTGGAGAAATAACGCGTTGAAGCAGCGTGCACCGCGCGGAGGGGTGTCAGGGCATCGTCTTATACACAAGTCGCTGCGTTGCCCCCAGCGCGTAGCGCCTGCAAGGTTTTGGCCGCGACATGAACTTCCTTGAGGCCGTTCCAGATGGCTTTCGCGCCGGGTTCGCCGTCGCCTTTGCGAGCGAGGAAGCCGCCCAGTCGTGCGATCAGGCGCAGCACCTCGTTGAGCTTGGGCCTGACCGGCTGTTTGACCTCGGTCAGCAAATAAGCGCCGCGAATCTCGTCGGCATCGAAGAACAATTCGGCATCCAAGTCGGGGCAGGTGCGGCCCATGCGCATCAGGTAGGCGATGCGCCACGCCACCACCAGATACAGGGCCAAGGCGCGCTCAAGCCGCTCGATTGCACCCAGTTGCAGTGCTTCTATGCGGCAGCCGTTCTTCAGCACGTTGAACAGCATCTCGATTTCCCAGCGCGCCCGATACCAGTCGATCAGTTCGATCGCCTCTTGCAATGTGCTCGCCTCGCGGTTGCTCAGCAGGCGCCATTCGATCGGCTTGACGCCAGCCGGCGCGTCGAACTCGCGCGCCACCAGGCACGTGGCTGCCACGCTTTGACCATCGCCAGTCGGCAGCTCGACACGCCGCAGCCACACGTGCTGACGCACTTTGCGCGCGCGCACGCCGTGACGCGAGCCCATCGTGAAGGCGATCTCGCCAAGCGCCTCACCGTCGCTTGCATGCGCCCACAGCTTCGCCCCCTCGGGCAGCGCGCGATCATGCGTCGAGCGAATCAGCCAGTCCGCTGGCGTGCCCAGTTCTTGCGCACGCGCCATCAGCGTGATCATGTCCGCCTCGCGGTCGGCCACGTACACCAGACGCGTGTGCGGCAGGCCCGGCGCCGTTTCCGCGACCCGCTCGTAACCCTCGATCCAGCGCTGGCTTTCCTTCAAGCCACCGCGCTTGCCTTGGGCATCCTTGGGCTCGCGCGCCCACATCCACGCATCGAGCACTCCCAACGGCACGCGCTCGGGTGTCACAGCGTAGGTCGGGTGCAGATACATACCGCGCTGCGCTTCGTAGGACAGCGGCCCGAGCCCGGCTGCGTGCCGACCGTTAAAGTCCAGTTCCGTGGTGTCTTGCAGGCACAGCACAACCGGGTGGGCCGCCATGCGTTGCCCGGTTTGCTGCCAATGCGGCTCCAGAATCTCGCGCCAATCCACCTCGTCGTTGTCGAAGAAGCGGTACGCCGCCATGGTCTCGCTCCAGCTTCGGCACGCTTGCGGTACGCCAGCCTTAGGCTTGGCTGCCAGTCGTTGCATCAAGATTCTCGCTCGCTTGTTCAGGCGCGTATCGCCAAGGTCGAGGTGGGCGAATTCGGTCTGCGTCCAGCAGGTCGTGTCCAGGGCCAAGGTTCTCACGCAAAAAGCGAGAGTAAACGCGAGCCGCTCGGAGTTTACAAGCCCCGAACTGCCTCATTGAGCAATGACGCGGCTCCCAATGCAGGCCGCGGTGGCGCGGACTTGTGTATAAGACGATGGTGTTAACCAGCGTCACCCGATGG
>NZ_JAYSBZ010000182.1:0-1549 GCF_041915145.1 Aquabacterium sp.
TTCAGCGGCGTTGGCGGCGGCTATGTCGTGTTGCGAGGATGGTGCCTTGTCGCTCGATTCCATACCTGGGTCGAATAATGTTTGGACCGCCCAGATTTCTGTAGACACTCACGAGCCGCTTTGCGCGTAGCGCCGTTCAAACTCTACCGGTGACAGGTCGCCGGCGAAACTGTGCCGGCGAATTGGGTTGTAGAACATCTCGATGTAATCGAACACGTCCGAGGCTGCCGCCATCCGCGTGGGATAGATGCGCCGCTTGATCCGCTCTTTCTTCAATGCGCTGAAGAAGCTCTCCGCCACGGCATTGTCGTGGCAGTTCCCGCGACGACTCATGCTCGGTTGCATGTGGTGGGCCTTGAGGAACGACTGCCAGTCATCGCTAGTGAACTGGCTGCCCTGGTCCGAGTGAACCAGCACGCCGGGGCCTGGCTTGCGCTTCCACACGGCCGCCAACAACGCCTGCAGCACCAAGTCTGTAGTCATGTGCGGACGCGTCGCCCAACCAATGATCTGACGCGAATAAAGATCCATCACGGCCGCGAGGAACAACCAGCCTTCGTAGGTGCGGATGTAGGTGATGTCCGTGACCCAGACCTTGTTCGGGGCTTCGGGCGCGAACTCCCGATCCAGCACGTTAGCCACCACACCAATGGGTCCACCCCGGTGGCGCGGCTTGCTGCCATAACCAATCTGGGCCCGAAGACCTTCGCGCTTCATCAGCCGACGCACACGGTGACGGCTGCACCGCTCGCCGGCTTCACGCAAATCGCAGGTGATCTTGCGATGTCCGTACACGCCGCCGCTGGCCAACCAGAAGTGCTTGATCCGCCCCAGCAGGCGCGTGTCCTCGCGCTCTCGTGCACTGGCCTGTTGGCACAGCCACCCGTAGTACCCGCTGCGATGCACGCCGAGCACCCGGCACATCGCGCACAGACGAAACTCGCGGGCATGCGCCTGCATGAACACGTACTTCGCTTTTACCCCTTGGCGAAGTACGCCGCGGCTTTTTTTAGGATGTCGCGCTCCTCGGTCACACGCTTGAGCTCAGCCTTCAGGCGCCGCACCTCGGCACCTTGGTCCAGCTCAGCACGGCGCACGACATCCGGCTGGCCAAACTTGGCCTTCCACGCATACAGGCTGTGCGTCGTGATGCCGAGCCGAGCGGCCACCTCGGCCACCGAATGGCCTCGCTCGGTCACTTGCTTGATCGCTTCGATCTTGAACTCATCCGTGTACCGCTTGCCACTCATACCGACCTCCTCGATTGCCAGAAATTATGGCTCGAAGATGTCTACGAAAGGCTGGGCGGTCCAGACATCCGTGTGATGAATGGTGTCTCCCAGATCATCAATAATGCGCAGAGTGCTGCCATCTTCAGCTTGAGCGACAGCGGCAACGTCACCGTTCCCGGGTCGATCAAGCCATCCACGACGGCTAACGTCATTGCCATCACAGCGGGCGACATGGCCAATGCTCGCAATGTCGGCGAGGTGATTTCGTCGGATCTCCATTGGCTCGCCGGTGTCGCTGCCCACGAACGTTGCCGCCA